>CAZHZQ010000031.1:0-19996 GCA_964537235.1 uncultured Actinomycetota bacterium
CGGTTGACCGCCCGCGAGGTCGCCGTCGACGGGGATGCCGGTGCCGCGGCCGTCGGCCGGGCCTTCGACCGGTCGATCCCGTTGCCGGAGCTGCCCGGGCGCATCCGGTTGACCGCGGCGGAGGTGACGCCGGCGGGTGTCGTCCTGCGCGCGACGATCCGCGGGACGCTCGACTTCGGGGCCTGATCCGCTCGTCCGGGAACCGAGCACGCCGGAGGGTCACCAGTGGCGCCGGTGCCGACGACCCGGGTTTGCACGGTTCTCACTGTCTACCTGGGGATACAGTGGAGCCACCGCGAAGATACCAGTGGAACCCCCAGGCAGGTGCCACCGACCCGTCCACCGACCGTCCACCGACCGTCCACGCGGCGCCACACACACGCCCGACACCCGAGGAGCACGATGCCCGTGGCGACGACCACCGACGAGGACCAGGAGTCCGTGTCGGTCTCGCACGCCCTGTCGGTGCCCACGCGCGCCGGCATCTACCGCCGCCTGCGCACCGAGGGGCAACCGGTGTCCGCCCGTGAAGCGGCGGAGATGTTCGGCCTGCACCCCAACGTCGCCCGCAACCACCTCGACACCCTGGCCGATGCCGGCCTGGTGGTCACCGGACGGCGCAAGCAGCCCGGCGGTGGACGCCCCGCCAAGGTCTACGTCGCCCGGGAGCAGGCCGAGGACGGCCGTCCCGACGCCGTCCCGACGGGCACCGAGCTCGCCGTCGGGCTCCTCGTCGAGATGGTCCGGGATCTGCCCGAGGGCGAGCAGCGGCTCGAGGCCGTCGCGGAGAAGCACGGCCGCAAGCTGGTCACGGCCTCGGCGGGCCGTGCCGACAAGCGGGAGTTCGAGGCCGCGGCGGTCGTCGCGGTCGAGGCGCTGCGCCGGTCGTTCCCCGAGGTCCGGATCGAGGAGCGCGGGGACGAGGAGATCCTGATCGCGGGTCTCGAGATCGGTCTGCGGCTGGTCGGCGAGGCCGACGGGGCGGTCGGCGACACGATCGCCCGTGGCCTCATCCGTGGGGCGCTCACGGCGGCCGGCGCCCCGGTCCGCATCACCTCACACGAGGCGCAGGTCCGTGCGACGGTCGACCACGAAGGCGCCGCCGCGCCGGTCGCCGCCGCGACCGTCGACGCCCGCGGCAAGACCTACCAGGCTGGTGTCGTCACCACGATGCGCGCCATCATGGGCGTGCCGCCCGGCGAGCACCTCGAGGTGCTGACCGACATGGAGGGCGCCCCGGCCGCGTTCGCCCGCTGGGCCGACCGCGCCGGCCACATGGTGGTCGACGTCGCCCGGGTCCGGGACCTGAAGGGAACGAAGGCCGTCCGGCTGCTGATCCGACGCTCGCTGGACCCCGGCCAGGAGGTCGCCACACCGTGAACGTCCTGTTGCTGACGGCTCGTGATCCGCTGCAGGCGGCGGACGTCGCACATCCGGCGCGTCTGGCGCGACAGCTCGCCTCGGACGGCGAGGACGTCGTGCTGATCCTGCTCGAGGACGCCGTCTCGCTCGCCCGCGCCGGACACGCGTGGAGCGACTCGTTGACCGCGGCACTGGAGGTCGGCGTGGACGTGCTGGCCGAGGAGGAGGCGGTCGCGCGCCGAGCCGTCCACCGACTGGTCGAGGGCGTCAAGCCCGTCCCGTTCGGTGACGTCGTCGACCGGCTGTTCAGCTGGGCGGACCGCCAGGCGTGGTTGTAGAGGAGGCGACGTGACCAGACCCACCGGAACGACGCTCGCGCTGGTCCTCGGGACCGGCCCGGGCGACGGCGCGACGATCGCCGCCCTGCGGCTGGCCGAGGAAGCCGTCGGGCGGGGCCACCGCATCGCCGTCTACGCCTACGGCGACGGCGTACGCACCGGGGCCGAGGGGGCCTCGACCTCCGATCACGTCGGGGCGCTGGTGCACGCGGGCGTACACGGCGGTCTGGTCAGCTGGGTGGTCGACCACGACGACCTGCGGTCCAGCGCCGCCGGACGTCAGGTGCCCGGCATCGTCACCGGGGACGGGGGCGACCTCTGGAGGTTCGTCCGCGACGCCGACGTCGTCCTGGGGGTGAGCCACTGATGGTCACCCGCGTCCTGTCCGTGCTGCGCAGCGCCGATCCGGGCGCCCCGCGCCCCGCCGACCCCGTCCTGGACCTGAACGCCTACGCGCTGGCCGAGGACATCGAGCTGTGCCTCGTGCTGAAGGCTGCCGGCGTCGAGCTCGCGGTCGCCGAGGCTCACGTCCGATCCGCGACGATCGCGGGCATCGACGTGCCCGCCGCCGTACCCGAGCGCGACCTCAAGGCGCTGCTCGCCAGCGGCGTGCGGGTCCTCGCGGTCGAGGAGGACCTCACCGCCCGTGGACTCACCGACGCCGAGCTGCTGTCCGGCATCGAGGTCCTGGCCGAACCCGACCTCGCCGCACTCCTGATCGAACACGACGTCACCCTGACATGGAGCCTGACATGAGCTGGTCCGAACTCGACATCGACGTGCGTGGCCCCCGGTTCGGGGCGGCGCTCACCACCGTGGTGCTGGCCACCGCGATCGTGCTGCAGGGCACGATCGGAACGGTCCTGCTGGCCTGGCAGGTCGTGGCCTTCGCGATCGCCACCCTCGCCGGCCTGCGGTGGTCCCCCTACGGCAACGTGTTCCGCTTCGTGAAGCGGACGTTCGACCTCGGTCCACCGCCGGAGACCGAACCGGAGGGTCCACCCCGGTTCGCCCAGCTCTGTGGGCTGACCGTCGCGGGGGGTGGCCTGATCGCGATCCTCGCCGGCGCGGAGGTCGTCGGCTGGATCCTCGTCGGCATCGTCCTGGCCCTGTCGTCGCTGTTGGCGTTCACCGGCATCTGCGTCGGGTGCGAGATGTACCTGCTGGGTCAGCGCCTCCGGACCCGTCGGGCCTGACCGTGGATCCGCTCCTCGTGCGTCTGCTGATCGTCGTGGCCGTCGTGTCCCTGGCGACGGTGCTCGGCCGATGGTGGTCGTCGCGGGACGGACGGGTCCGGACCGACGAGGGTCACGCCCGTCTCGAGCAACGCGAGCTCGAGTCGGTCGGGCTGAACGGCGACGGCGCCCCGGTGCAGGCGCTGCTCCTGGGGTCGCCCACCTGCGCCCCGTGCGAGCAGGTGAAGCACATCCTCGGCGAGGTGGAACGCGAGCGGCCGTACTTCCGGTGGGTCGAGGTCGACGCCGGCGACCACCTCGACCTCACCCGCGCGCACCGCGTGATGCGGGTGCCGACCCTGTTCGTGCTCGACACCGACGGGATCATCCTCGCTCGCACCAGCGGGATCCCCGCCGTGCACGACCTCGTCAGGATCGTCGACCGCGCCGCCTGACCGCCACCTGACGCGGCCTGACCCCCGCCGGAACCCGGTCGAGTGGCACCTCAGTCGCATATATGCGTCCCAGCTGCCACTCGACGGTTTGGGGTGGACGTGCGGGGCGAACGACGGAACGGATACCGTCTCATCGTTCACCCACACGTTCACACACACCCACACGTTCACACACACACGTTCACCCACGCCGCACCCCGGTGTGGATGACGTCGGAGCGACCAGCGACGAGCGAGGCGAACCGTGGACTTCGAGCTGAGCGAGGAACAGCAGGCCTTCATGAAGAGCGTGCGCGAGTTCGCGGCGAGCACCGTCGAACCGGGCGCTGCGGAGCGCGACCGCGAGGCACGGTTCGACCGCGACGTGTGGGACGCGTGCGGTGAGTTCGGGCTCTGCGGCCTGCCGGTCCCCGAGGAGCACGGCGGCTCCGGCGCGGACGTGCTCACCACCGGGCTCGCGCTCGAGGCGCTGGCCTACGGCGGGGTCGACGCGGGCCTGAACCTGTCGCTCGGCGCACACCTCACGATCGGGGCGATGCCGATCGCCCTGCACGGCACCGAGGAGCAGAAGCAGCGCTGGCTGCCGCAGCTCGCGACCGGCGAGTACATCGGGGCGTTCGCGATCACCGAGCCCGGGGCGGGGTCCGACGCGGCCGGGATCACCACCACCGCCCGGCGCGAGAACGACGTCTACGTCCTGAACGGGGCGAAGACGTTCTGCACCAACGGTTCCGTGGCCGAGGTCATCACCGTGGTGGCGGTCACCGACCCGGAGGCGCCGGCCGGGCAGAGGATGACCGCGTTCCTGATGCCCGGAGACGCCGAGGGGCTGTCCTTCGGTGAGGACCTGCACAAGATGGGCAACCGCTCCAGCCCGACCAGCGAGCTGTTCCTCGACGACGTCGAGCTGCCGGAGTCCGCGATCCTCGGCGACGAGGGCAGCGCGCTGTGGCAGGTGGCCTTCGAGTGCTTCGACTGGGAACGCACCTGCATGATCGCGTCGGTCATCGGTGGCATGGAGCGCACCCTGGACGACTCGATCACCTACGCCAAGGAGCGCGAGGCCTTCGGCCGATCGATCGGCCGGTTCGGGGCCATCCAGGAGAAGCTCGCCGACATGCGCATCCGTCTCGAGGCCGCGCGTCTGCTCCAGCGCAAGGCCGCCTGGCTCAAGGACCAGGGCCGGGATCATCAGATCGAGGCCTCGATCGCGAAGGCGTTCGCCGGTGAGGCGGCGGTGCAGTCAGCGCTCGACGGCGTGCAGCTGCACGGCGGGTGGGGCTACATCCAGGACTTCCCGGTCGAGCGGGGGCTGCGCGACGCCAAGCTCGCCACCATCGGCGGTGGAACGACCGAGATCCAGAAGATGGTCATCGCCCGCAGCCTCCTGGGGCAGTGAGCTAGTACCAAGCGACCACGTGAGCTAGTCACGTCTCGCTAGAGAGTCAGCGGCCACCTGACGAGTACCGTTGCACCAAGCCTCGGTGAGGCCTGGTGTGGCATGCGAGGGGTCGGGTGGCAGAGCTGTTGCGAAAGGATGTCGGGTGGGTCCGGCCACGCCGGTCCGCCCGGTTCCTGGCCGTCGGCCTCGTCCTGGTCCTGCTCGTCCCGTTCGGACCGTTGCTGGTCGCCCCGGCCCACGCCGCCGACTCGGACGTCTGCTTCGCGGTCACCAACCTGACGTCGGGGAACAGTGAGCTGTGGTCGATGCCACGGACGACCGCCGACGCGTCGACCAACACCGGGACCCACATCGCCGACCTCACCATCGGCGGCGTCAAGGGGCTCGTGTACGACCCGTTCGACGCCAAGCTGTACGCCGCCCACGGGGACACGCTGTCCGAGCTCGATCCGGCCACGGGTGCGCGGACGGCGGTGGGGACTTTCGGGACCGGCGACGGCACCCCGGGCAACAACCTCCCCTTCAGCGACGTCAACGGCCTGGCCGTCGATCCGTTCACGGGGACGATGTACGCGATCCACCGGCGCAACAACGCCCACGCGGTGCTCTTCCTGGTGGATCCGTCCAACGCCCCGGGTCCGCTCCGCGTCGAGGACGCCTTCGGGACGGGCATCGACTACGTGACGATCGAGGACGACCTGTCGCCGACCTTCGGTGCCCTCCCGACGCCGTTCCAGCTGAAGGACATCGCCGTCGACCCGGCGAACGGGGAGCTGCTCGTGGTCACGGGTCTGGGGACCTCCAGCGGGGACGACACCGACCACGTCCTGACGATCGATCCGGCCAACGGTGAGGTCGACGGCCTCCGGACGCTCGTCGAATCCCCGGACGTCGACGGGCTCACCGACGTCGGCGGCCTCGACTTCCACAACGACGGGACCTTCTACGGCCAGACCGGCAGCACCAGCGGCGTTCCCCGCACGCTGTTCCAGCTGGTGGAGTCCGCCACGAACCTCGCCGGCGAGCCCGTCGGCCAGTACCCGTCACCGGACACCGAGGACCACGAGTCGCTGGCCTGCCTCACCGGTACCTCGGCGTCGATCTCGGGCGTGGTCTACCGCGACGACGACCACGACGGTGTCCATGACGCCACGGAGCCCCTCCACGACCAGCCGGTCACGATGTGGCTGTACCGCTCCCTCGACGGCGACGCGACCCGGGACGAGGACGATCCGCTCGTGGCCACGGTCGAGTCGGATCCGACGGACGGCAGCTATCGCTTCGAGATCGCGACGACCGGCGGGTTCTTCGTCGTCCCCGATCCCGCGGACCTCCCGACCGACGCGAGCGGATGGCACCCGCCCGAGCTCGCCGTGAGTCCCGGGACCAGCGGTGCGGACATCGCCTACCGCGCGACGACGGGAACGGTGAGCGGGGTGGTGTGGTACGACACGGACGGCGACGGCGTGCAGGACGTGGATGAACCCTCCGCGCCGCCGGCCGCGGTGACCGTCACGCTGTACGCGGACACCGACGTCGACGGTCGTCCCGACGGTACGGCGTTGGACTCCACGACGGTCGACACCACCGATGGCACGTGGGTGTTCGACGGGATCGCCCCGGGGGACTACGTGGTGGTCGTCCCCGAGACCGTCGCCGACGCCTACGTCCTCACCACCGCGAACAGCCCCTATGCCGTCCACGGGCTCACGGCGGGCGACGTCGTCTCCGGGGTCGACTTCGGCTACGACGACTACGACCCCACGGTGACGATCACCGCGGGGTCGACGGCGTCGGTCGAGGCGGCGAGCAGCGTGGTGTACCCGCACACCATCACCAACCGGGGCAACGTCCCGGACACCTACGACGTGACGGCGGTCAGCTCGCAGGGATGGGAGGTCGAACTGTGGGAGGACGTCGACGGCGACGGCGCGCTGGACCCGTCCGTCGACCGCCTGCTGTCCTCGCCCGCGGACACCGGCACGGTGGCTCCGGACGGTGGATCGTTCGATCTCCTGGCGGTCGTGGACGTACCGAGCGGGGCAGCCCGGGGCACGGTCGACACCCTGACCGTCTCGGTCACCGGTCAGGCCGAGCCCCAGGCGACCGCCGACGCCACGGACACCACGACCGTGATCGCCCCGCGCATCGAGGTCGTCAAGACCTCCAGCACCGCCACCGGGAACGCGATCCCCGGTGAGCGGATCGACTACCGGGTCGAGGTGCGCAACGTCGACGACGGCGTCACCGCCACCGCAGCGAGCGTGGACGTCGACGACGGGCTGGCCGATCCCTCCCACGGCACGATCGACGGGGCGACGATCGCCGTCGACGGTGACCACTCCGTCCCGGACAGCTTCCCGGTCGCCCTCGGCGACCTTGCCCCGGGCGCCCTCCACGTGATCACCTTCCAGGTGGTCGTGAGCCGACCGCTGGCCGACGGGACCGTCATCGTCAACACCGCGACCGCGACCGCGGACAACGCCGAGGGTGACCTCCTGACCGATCAGGACACCGCGGCCGACACCGTCGCCTCGTCGGCGATCCCGCAGCTCGTCAAGACCGCGATCCCGACGTCCGGCACCACGGTGGATCCGGGGGACACCATCACGTACCGGTTGAGCGTCACCAACCGGTCGGACGCCACCGACACGTGGCGCAACGTGACCGTCACGGACGCCGAGCCGGACTCGACCACCGACTACGTGGTCGGCTCGGCACGGCTCAACGGGGCGCCGCTCGCCGACGGTGGGACCAACCCGTTCGCGAGCGGCTTCGCCCTCGGTGACCTCCCGCCGGGTGCGACCGTCACGTTGACCTTCGACGTCGAGGTGCACGATCCGATCGCCGACGGCACCGTGATCGTCAACGTCGCCGAGGCCACGGGCACGAACACCGGCCCGTTGTACGCCTCGGTCAGCCACGTCGTGGAGGTCGGTCCCGCGGTGTCGCTCACTCCCGATCGGTCGGGGACCGTCGAGCCCCCCGGGACCATCACCTACGCGCACGTGCTGCGCAACGACGGGGACGTCACCGACACCTACGACCTGTCGGCCACGAGCGATCACGGGTGGTCGGTCGAGCTCCGCCACGACGTGGACGGCGACGGACAGATCGACGCCGGCGAGCCCATCGTCGCCGACCGTGTGCTGGCTCCGGGTGAGGTCAGCCGGCTGCTCGCGACCGTCAGCGTGCCCGCCGGCGTTACCTCCGGGACGGTGGACACGGTCACGCTCGTCGCGACGTCCCGGATCGACCCCGCGATCAGCGCGACCGCCTTCGACGTGACCACGGCGGTGACCGGGGAGCTCGAGGTCCGCAAGTCGGCCGACCCGTCCAGCAGTGTCGTCAACCCCGGCATGGACGTGACGTACTCGATCGAGGTCGAGAACGTCGGCGGGGCGCCCGCCCGTGACGTGGTGTTGACCGACGACACTCCGTCCGGTGCCACGTACCGTCAGGGCAGTACCACGTGGGACGGCGTCCCCGTGCCCGACGGGGCCACAGGTGACCGCAACCCCCTCGCGTCCCTCGACGGCGGGCTCGACCTGGGCGACATCGCCCCGGGCGCCCTCGCGACCGTCCGCTTCACGGTCCGGATCGACGATCCCCTGCCCGACGACACCCTGATCCTGAACGTCGCGGAGGCCGAGGGGTCGCCGGGGCTCACGGGGTTCGGCAGCGTGACGCAGATCGTGAGGTCGAGTCCGGTCTTCGACGTCGACAAGGCCGCCGACGTCACCGGCAGCGTCGAGCCCCGCGAGCGGGTCACCTACACCCTGACCGTGGCGAACGTCGGCAACGAGGCCGCCACCGGCGTCGTGCTCACCGACGCCACGCCCTCCGGGACGAACTACGTCCCCGGGAGCACCACCGTGAACGGGAGCCCGGTCGCCGACGACGGGACCAACCCCCTGGACCCGTCGAACGACGGGCTGCGCCTGCCCGACCTGCCGGTCGGGGGGCCGCCCGTCGCGGTCGCCTTCGAGGTCACGGTCGCCGACCCGGTGGCCGACGGCACGGTCATCACCAACGAGGCCACCGTCGCATCCGCCGAAGGCGTCTCCGCGCCCAGCCCGCGGATCCAGCACACGGTGAACGTCCAACCCGGTGTGACCGTCGAGCCTGACCACTCCACCGACGTCGTGATCCCCGGCGTGGCGGTCTACGCCCACGATGTCACCAACACCGGCAACGTCACCGACACGTTCGCGCTGGCGGCGACCTCCAGCGAGGGTTGGACCACCACCTTGTACGCCGACGACGACGGCGACGGGGTCTGGGACAGCGCCACCGAGACGACGGCGGTGACCTCCACGGGCCCGGTGCCGCCCGGCGGCCGCTTCCCCCTGATCGCGATCGTGGACGTTCCCGCGACGGCCGTCCCCGGGACCGTCGACACCACGACCGTCCGAGCGGGATCCTCCGCCGACCCTGCGGTCGACGCGGCCGCCACCGACCTCACCCGCGCCGTCGCCCCGGCACTGCGCGTCACGAAGACGGCGACCCCGTCCGGTGACCAGGTCAACGCGGGCCAGATCATCACCTACGCGGTGACCGTCCGCAACGTCGGCGGTGCCACGGCCAGCGACGTCAACGTCGTGGACGACGCCCCCGAGAACACCACGTACGTCGCCGGCTCCGCGACTGCGGGGACGACACCCGTGCCCGACGCCGCCGGTGCGGACCCCAATCCGTTCTCGAGCGCGGCCGGCGGCTATTCCGTCGTCGAGCTGGAGGCGGGAGCCACCATCACCCTCGGCTTCGAGGTCCGCGTCTCGACGACGGTCGCCGTCGGAACGGACATCGTCAACACGGCGACAGCCACGGCGGCGCACACCGCGGACCCGATCGCCGCCACCCGGACGCACACGGTCACCAGCGGGCCCGTGCTCGACCTGCGCAAGACCGCCGAGCCGGTCGCGCCCGGTCCGGTCACCGCGCGGAAACGGATCACCTACGAGGTCACGCTCCGCAACATCGGGCAGGAGCCCGCCACCGGCGTCCGGCTGATCGACGACACCCCGATCGACACGACCTACGTCGACGGTTCGACCACGGTCGACGGCGCCCCGATCGCCGACGGGAGCTTGGATCCCAACCCCCTCAGTTCCCAGTACGCGGGCTACGGCGTGGGTGACCTCCAAGCCGACGGCACCCCGGTCACGGTCCGGTTCACGGTCGAGGTCGTCGATCCGGTGCCGGACGGGGGCACCATCACCAACGCGGCGAGCGCCACCTCCACGGAAGGGGCCACCGCCACGACGCCGCCCGTGGAGCACGACATCGACGTCCATCCGGCCGTGCGGGTGGGACCGGACGGCACGCTGCCGGTGCTCGCGGGAGGTACCGCCGTGCACCCGTTGACGGTCACCAACGAGGGTGACGTCACCGACGTGTACACGTTCAACGCCGACACCTCGCGCGGCTGGACCCTGGTCCTGCGGGCCGACCCCGACGGAGACGGCAGCGTCGACGCCGGCGAGCCCGAGATCACCGCCACCGGGTCGCTCGCGCCCGGCGAGGCGTACCCGGTGACCCTTGCGGTGACCGCGCCGAGCGGTACATCTCCGGGCACCACCGACACGACCGTGGTGGACGCCGTCTCCACGGGGGACGGGGCGGTACGCGACGCTGCCACCCTCACGACGCACGTGGTGGCCGGCCGGCTGTCGCTGCAGAAGACCGCCTCACCGCTGTCGGTCAGCCCCGGCGCGCGGACCACCTACACCCTGACCGTCACCAACGAGGGTGACGCCCCCGCCACCGACGTCGTGCTGACGGACCGGACACCGGCGGGCACCACCTACGCCCGTGGATCGACGCAGCGTGACGGCCGGACGGTCGCCGACCGCTCGGGCGGCGACGGCAACCCGCTGGCGGCCGGCCTCGCCATCGGCACCCTGAACCCCGGCGCGAGCACGACCGTGTCGTTCCGGGTGGACGTGCTGGACGAACCCGATCGCGAGGTGATCGTGAACGCCGCAGAGGTCACCGCGGCGGATGCCCTCCCGGACCGGGCGGGCACCACGCAGCCGATCAGTCGCACCCACGCCCTGGACCTGTCGCCCTCCGACGAGGAGGTCATCCGCTCCGGGACCGCCGTACACGCCCACACCGTGACCAACACCGGCGACGTGGCCGACGAGGTCGTCGTCTCCGCCACGAGCGATCAGGGCTACACGGTCACCGTGTACCGGGACACCGATGCCGACGGGACGCTCGACGACGACGACCCGGCGCTGGCGGCGCCGATCGATCTCGCGCCGGGGGCATCGGCGGCGCTGCTCGTCGCCGTGAGCGTTCCGCAGGGGACGCCCGGCGGCACGCGGGACGTCACCACCGTCACCGCCACCAGCCTCGGCGATCCCGCTGTCTCGGTCGCCGTCGAGGACGTGACCCGCGTGATGGCGCCCGCCCTGGTGATCACCAAGGAGGTCGCTCCAGGCGTGGCTGTCGCACCCGACTCCGAGCTCACCTTCACGATCGTGGTGACCAACGACGGGAACGCGTCCGCGACCGACCTCGTCGTCACCGATCCGACCCCCGCTGGGACGACGTACGTGCCGGGCAGCGTCACGGTGGACGGGGCACCGGTCGCGGACGCTGCCGGTGACGCTGGTGACCTCGACACGAACCCGCTGGACGATCGCAACGGAGGCGTGGCGATCGAACGGTTGGAGCCCGGGGAACAGGTGACCGTGCGGTTCCGGGCGGTCGTCATCCCCGAGGTGGTCTCGGGGACCGACCTGACCAACGTCGCGTTCGTGGCCTCGACGGAGACCGGCATGCTGTCCTCGCCACCGGTCTCGGTGCAGGTCCACGGGTCGACGTCGCTCGTCATCGCGAAGGGTGTCGACACCCCCGGCGTGGTCGGCATCGGCACGCCGGTCACCTGGGCCGTGCAGGTCACCAACGTCACCCCCGAGACGGCCGACGACGTGGTGATCATCGACCGCCTGCCCCCCGGGGTCGCCTACCAGCCGGGAACGACGACGCTGGACGGACTGCCGGTCCCCGACGACGCCGGACCGGTCACCGGGTCCGGGTTGCAGATCGGTCCGATCGCCCCGGGCGCCACGCGGCTGGTGACCTTCCGAACGGTCACCACGGGTGAGGCGGGGCTGGTCGAGAACGTGGCCGTCGCCACGCACGGGGGGTCCGGGGCCACCGTGCTGTCGAACCCCGTGCTGATCAGGGTCGCCGGAGTCGCCGGGATCGGGGCGGATGCCGGGATCCTCCCGCAGACCGGCGCCCCGGTGACGCGTACCCTCGGGGCAGGACTGGTCCTGGCGCTCACGGGTTGGAGCCTGCTGTTCGTCGCGCGACGTCAGGACCCTCCCAGCCCCGTATCTCGACCCCGACCACCGTGGAGACATGACCAGCGAAGCCGCCACCAGTGAAGCCCCCGTCGCCGCCCGACGCGAGGCCGCCGCGATCGCGGTGACCGGCGCCGATAGGGCGAGCTACCTGCAGGCGATCCTGTCGCAGGACGTCGAGGGCCTCTCGGTCGGGAGCGCGGCCGGGGCGCTGCACCTGGACGGCAAGGGTCGACCCCTGGCGGTCATGCGGGTCGTCGTGCTCGAGGACCGCTTCCTGCTGGTCGTCCCGGATCGGGAGCTGGCCGAGGAGCTGGCCACGACCCTGGCCAGCCGGACGTTCCTGGCAGACGCCGCCTTCGAGGTGCTCGACGACGTCGTCGTGGCCGTCCGGGGCGCGGCCCTCCCGGGACCCGAACCGGGCGCCGCCGAGACGGGCGACGACGGCGTCACCGCCGTGGGTCACGAGCACGGTCTCGACCTGATCGGATCCCCAGCGGCGGTGGCTGCACGGATCGCGGAGCTGGACGTCGAGGAGGTCGACCCTGACGCGCTCGAGGCGTGGCGGGTCGCCCACGGCGTCCCCGCGTGGGGGCGCGAGGTCCGCGCCCCGCACCTCCCCGAGGAGATGGGCCTGCTCCCGACCCACGTCCACCTGGAGAAGGGCTGCTACCCGGGGCAGGAGGCGGTCGCGCGGATGTGGAACCTCGGCAGGCCCCGCCGCCGGCTCGCCCGCGTGATCGTGGACGGGCCGCTCGCTGCCGGCTGGACCGCGGGCCGCGGACGCTCCCAGGTGGAGCTGACCAGCGTCGCGTCGTACGACGGTGAACGGGTCGGTCTCGCCTACGTCCCGGCCGACGCCGACCCGGGGGTCCGTTACGGCGACGACGGCGACGACGGCGAGGACGGAGACGCCGAGGAGGACGGGACGGTGGTCGTCCGCGACCTCGTCGGCGAAGGACGGCCCGTACCGGGGCACGACCCTTCGGTGACACGCCGTCGCGACCGTTGACGGAGCTGCGCCGGTCACGCCACTAGGGTCCGCGCCGATGACCGACACGGCCGAGACCGCCCGCGCATACCTGGCGACGTTCCTCCCACAACACCGTGCCGACGAACTCGCCCGGGAGATCGTCGACGACGTGGGTCCCGACGCGGACCGGACGGCTCTCGTGGGGGCCGCCCACGACCGTCTGACCGCGGAGGTCCGAGTCACCGACGGGGTGGCGGCCGACGTGCTCGTCCGTGAGCTGGGCATGACCTCCGACGAGGTGGCCGGCGTGCTGGGCGTCGCCCCGGAGGACGTGAAGGCTGCCGTGGACGAGGCCACCGCGATCGAACGGGAGCTCGAACAGCAGCTCGAACAGGAGCCCGGGGCCGTGGAGGCCCGCGAGCACCGCGGGGCGGCGCCCCCGACCGACCGCTCCCCACCGGTCCGCTACGTGTTCGACGCGGAGGCGGCGCCCGCGCAGGACGAGCCCGCGCAGGAGGAGCCCTCGGAGCTGACCGACGAGGTGCTGCGCGGGCGTGCCGACGGCCGGTGGATCGGGGCGGTCGTGGTGGGTGTGCTCGTCACGATCGCGCTGGGTGCGGCGATCGCCATGTCGATGACGGGATCCGCAGGGGACGACGGTGCGGACGACGGCACGACCGCAACGGGCGAGATCACGGTCACCGACAGCCGGACCACCGACCGCATGGGCGACGAAGGGCCGGGACCGGCGCTGCAGGTCTTCACGCCCGAGGACCGCGTGATCTTCTGGTTCTCCTACGAGCCGGTGGGCGGGCCGGCGGATGTGCAGCTCGTGCTGCTCCGGGACGAGCGGGAGCTGATCAGCCCCACCTTCCCGTTGTCACGGGGGCGCACGGATTCGCACGTCACCGTGCCACAGGTGGTCACCGAGGAGCCGGGCTCGTACCGGATCGAGCTCCGGAGTGACGGCCGGGTGCTCGACCGGACGCTGTTCCGGGTCGAGGCCCAGTAGCCTTCGGTCGTCCGCGTCAGGGGGTCGCAAGGTGGCCGACATCGTCCAGGACGACCAGGTCGTCGACGTGCTCGTCGAGGTCCCCATGGGGTCACGCAACAAGTACGAGTACGACGCCGACCGGGGACGGTTCCGTCTCGACCGGATGCTGTTCAGCGCCGTCCGCTACCCGGGCGACTACGGCTACATCCCCGAGACCCTGGCGGAGGACGGTGACGAGCTCGATGCGTTGGTGATCCTCGGTGAGCCGACGTTCCCCGGCTGCCTCATCACCGGCCGTGTCGTCGGCGTCATGCACATGACCGACGAGAAGGGGCCCGACGCCAAGATCCTGGCCGTCCCCGACACCGATCCCCGGTGGACGCACATCCACGATCTGTCCGATGTGCCGGACCACCTCAGCGACGAGATCCTGCACTTCTTCAGCATCTACAAGGACCTGGAGGAGAAGAAGGTCGAGGTCGGCGGCTGGGGCGGTCGGGATGCGGCCCTCCAGGAGGTGCGGGAGTCCCGCGAACGCTTCCTGGCCACCGACCGGTGAAGCCCGTCGCGACCGCAGGTTCGGCTCAGCGGGAGCCGCCGAACAGCCTCCGGAAGGTGCTGCGCTTGTCGTCGCCCCCGTGGTCGCCGTCGTCGTCCTCGGCGTCGTCCCGGTCGCCGGAGCGCTCTGGTGGGGGGGATGCGTCCTCGGCTCGGCCCCCGGGAGGTCGGTCCGGTCCGTCCTCCTCGTCGGAGTCCTGCGGTTCGTCCGGGGACGGCGCGACCGGTTCGGGACCGCCGCCCGCCAGACGGCTGAGCTCGCGCAGAAGCTCGGACACGTCGCCGCGTTCGGTCCGCTCGGGTGACGCGGACGTCGGTGGGGGTTCCGGCTCGGACCGGCCTGGTGGAGGGGCCACCGTCCCGAGATCCTCGGCGTCCACCGACCCCGTGTCGGGGGTGGCTCCGGCGCGGTCGTCCCCGGTGTCAGGTCGGGCTGCAGGGCGGTCGTCCTCCGCCTCGGTCTCCACGCCGGCGCTCTCGGCCTCGTCTGCCTCGTCGGCCTCGCCCGGTTCGCCCTGGAGCTCGCCGACCATGGCGATCAGCTCGTTGCGGGCGTCCGCTGCGGGTGGGCTTTCCGGCGCCGCCTCCGGTCCGGTGGCCACGTCCTCGTCGTCGATGGACGCCGACCAGACGTCGGGCTCCAGGTCGTCGGACCCCACAGGCTGTTCGGGCTGCTCGACGTCGGTCTCGGCCGGCTCCTCGACCGTCTGAGCCGCCTCGCGGGCCAGCGCCTCCAGATCCTCGGTCGGCTCCTCGTCGATCGCGTACCCGGCGTCGGTCTCTGCCTCCACGATCCCGTCGTCCTCTTCGTCCTCCGCGACCTTCTCGTCCTCGTCGTCGGGCATGCCGAACAGCGCCTCCTCGAGCGCGCGTCCGACGTCGACCTCGTCGTCACCCTCCACCTCGTCCTCCACCTCGGCCTCGACCTGGGCCTGGGCCGGCGCCCCGCCCTCGGCCTCGTCCGGTTCGTCGGTGGGCGTCTCCACGGTCCGGTCTCGCGCCTGCGGTTCCGGTGCGTCATCCTCGCCAGGCGCCTGCTGACCGTTGGGAACCGCGATGACCCCGAGGAGCGACAGGCCGTAGATCAGCCGAGCGGCGTCGAACTGGCTGTAGCCGAGATCGTGCGCCAGCTCCCGGATCGAGCGTCGCCCGTCGACGCTGGTCAGCAGGGTGAACTCGTCCGGTTCCAGCGCTGCCTGGGTCGTGCTCCCGCTCGGCACGAAGTCGGGGACGGCATCGAGCGACGGGATCACCGCACCGATGTCGGCCCACTCGGACAGACGTCGCTCGACCTCCATCAGCAGCGGACCGACGGGGATCTGGACGGGGAGGTCCTCGGTGACGGCGTCTCCCTTGAAGAACTCGAACGTTCCCCGGTCCCAGCGCGCGAGATCGAACACCGCGTCCAGGATCTGCTCCTGGACGAACACCCGGATCACGTCACGTCGGACCATCCCCTGTTCGACGAGGATCGCGCCGAGCTTCGTACGGCTGGGACCGCTCTCCTGCGCCGCGAGTGCGCGGTCGAGCTCGTCGTCGTCGATGAAGCCGGCGCCGACCAGTCGAGCGCCCAGCTGAGCGCGCGGAGTCGGGGACGAGGCGTAGTAGACGTCGCCGTCACGGAAGAAGACCTTGGCGGGTCCCGTGTGGCCCTCGAGGTGCAGCGCGCCGGTCGCATCGGCCTTCGAGAGCTCGCCGAAGAGCGTCTCGAGTCCGGCGTCGCTGAGGTCCCCTCGCATGCGGCCATCGTAGCGGTGAGCCCTCCCGGCCGTCCGTGGCCGGGGACTTCACCCGAGGGGCCGATGTGCCGAAGAACCATGAGACGACGTTCCTCCGAGGAGTCCGCATGCCGCAGCGACGCCGACTGGACCGGATCCTCGCCGACGGGTACCTCGCGGACCTCGGCGAGCGGTCCACCGACGACATCCGTCGCATGCGTGACGAGTGCGAGGAGGAGGAGGCGGGCATCTCCTTCGCCCGACGGTGCCTCCAGGGCAAGGTCGATATCGTGCGTGCGGAAGCGGTACGCCGTCGCGACGAAGCCAGCGGCAACGGGGAGGTGCGGACGCTGCTCGACGCCCTGCCCTCGATCCTCGGCGACGAACACGTCGCGCAGCCCTTGCGCTCACGGGTGACGCGGTTCCTCGTGCCCCCGTCCGTGCAGTACCACCGGCGCGAGGTCGAACGGCTCGCCAGCGAACAGGCGCTGACCGGTCTCGCTGAACGATCGACCGAGGCGCTCACCGAACTGGTCGACGAGATGGTGGAGCGGGAACGGGCCCTGTCCGCCCTCCGTCGCGAGCTGCTGGACCGCATCGATGCGCTCCAGGACGAGCTCGCCGAGCGCTACAAGAGCGGCCAGGCTCAGGTGGGCGAGGTCCTGAAGCAGCGCGCCTGATCGCCGTGCGCACGTCACGGTCAGGGCAGCGCGTACACTCCGATCCGATGGAGGCAACCGGGTGAGACAGCGGGTGTTGGTCGTCGACGACGACGAGTTGACCCTCGAGATCCTTCGGACGATCCTGGATCTCGAGGAGTTCGAGGTCATCACCGCCGTGGACGGAGAGTCCGCGCTGGCGGTGATCGAGGACGGACCGCTCCCCGACGTCGTGGTGTGCGACGTCATGATGCCGGGGATCGACGGGTTCGAGGTCTGCCGGCGGATCAAGTCCGCCGAGCACAGCGCCGACCTCCCGGTGGTGCTCCTCACCGCCAAGGACCTGGACGAGGACCGCCAGAACGGCTTCGACGCCGGCTGCGATGCGTACCTCACCAAGCCGTTCTCCCCACTCGCGCTGATCGACGAGCTGACCGCCCTGGGGTTGGGTTCCGCCACGCCCTCCGCGGGGAGCTGACGTGGATCCGGGATCGGCGGAGGACCTGGAGCGCATGCGCCAGCAGATGCTGGTCTTCGCACGGGAGCTCAACGAGGTCATGGCCCGAGAGCGGGACCGCCGAGAGGAGGTCGAGGACGCCCTCCGCGCCCTGCAGAGCTCCTACATGGAGATGGTCAAGACCCTCGCCTTCGTGGTGGAGGCCAAGGACACGTACACGCGCAGTCACCTCGACCGGACCTACCAGTACGCGTTGGCGCTGACCCGGCGCATCGCGCCCGATCTCGCGGCGGATGCCACCCTCGGCTACGGCTTCCTCCTGCACGACATCGGCAAGGTCGGGATACCCGAGCGCGTGCTCAACAAGCCCGGCCCCCTCACCGACGACGAGTGGGCGATCATGCGGACCCACCCGCTGATCGGGGTCCAGGTCGTCTCGCCGATCAAGTTCCTCGGCGAGGCGGTTCACGTCATCCGCTCGCACCACGAGCGGTGGGACGGCAAGGGGTACCCGCAGGGTCTGAAGGGTGAGGAGATCCACCAGGCGGCGAGGATCTTCTCCGTCGCCGACACCTTCGACGCGATGACGTCGGATCGTCCCTACCGCAAGGGTCTGCCCGTCGAGGTGGCGCTCGAGGAGATCGAGAAGTGCGGAGGCAGCCAGTTCGACCCCGAGGTCGCCACCGAGTTCGTGAAGCTGTGCGAGGACCTGAAGCTGCACGAGACGGATCTCGGGGACCTCACGGTCGTCCGCTGAGGGTCGCGGTGGCCACATCCGTGGCACTCGCCGGCAGCTGAGCACCCCGCGTTGTCGTCCTCGTCCCTCCGTGAGTAGCCTCGTTCGTGTGCCTCGTTCGTGCCGCTGGACGGGAGGATCGAACCGTGGCTGACGAACCCGACGTTTCCGGCGAGGACGCCGGAAACGACGGCTCCGACGACGATCCCGGTGCGTCCAAGAGGCTGCGGGAGCTCGGCGGCTACATCCGCGAACAGCGCAGCCGGGCCGAGTACTCGCTGCGCCACCTGGCCCGCATCGCCGGGGTCTCCAACCCGTACCTCAGCCAGATCGAGCGTGGGTTGCGCAAGCCCTCGGCCGAGATCCTCCAGGCCATCGCCAAGGCCCTGCAGATCTCCTCGGAGACCCTGTACGTCAAGGCGGGGATCCTCGAGGAGCGCACGGATTCGCCCGACCTGGAGGTCGCGATCCAGCGCGACGCCTCCCTCAACGAACGCCAACGTGCCGCGCTGATCGAGATCTACCGGTCGTTCCGTCGGGAGAACGAGGGTCCGGACGGGCCCGGGGGCGCGATCCCCGAGACGCCCGTGGCCGACGTGGGGGTCGAGGACACCGGGGCGCGATCGGACGACCAGGACGGGTCCGACGAGGAGGATGACGACGCGCCCGTCCAGGAGGAGTAGGCCGCGTCCTGCCCGCGACGACCGGCCACGGGCCGGTCGGGTGGCCGTGGGTAGGCTCGTCGTGGCTCGTCGCGGACCGGTCGTGCTGACGGTCGAGTCCCCCGATGTCCCAACTCGATGTCCCCAACTCGATGTCCAACGTTCCGGTGATGTTCCGGCGATGTCCGGTATGGAGTCCCGCGTGCTCGACGTCCGCACGGAGGAGCGGTTCCCCGCCGTCGAAGGGGTCGACCGTGCATGGATGGATCTCGTCGCTGCGGACCCCGCGGCGACCATCTTCCACACGTCGCGGTTCCTGCGGCGGTGGTGCCGTCACCTGCGCGGCAGGTGTGATCTGCGACTGCGTTTCGTCGAACGTGGGGGCGAGCTGATCGGTGTGATCCCCGAGGTGCGCGAGCGTGAGGACGGACCCACGGGTGAACGGACCGTGACGCACTTCGCCGGAGGCCTCCACGTGACGGACTACCTGGGCCCCGTCAGCCGGCCGGGTGACCGCGCCGACGTCGTCGACGCGTGGTTCGGGGCCCTGGAGTCGGAGGGCGATTGGGACGAGCTGGTCGCCGGCGGACTCGCCGAGGACGCGGACTGGCACGACGTCATCGCCGCGCGGGCGCGCGCGAGCGGGTTCGACGTCACCGGACCGAAGCAGGAGGACGTCTGCCCCGTCGTCGACACCAGCGGAGGCTGGGACGCCTACCTGGAGCGGATCTCCGGGAAGCAACGGCACGAGATCCGCCGCAAGGCTCGCAAGCTGACCAGGGAGACCGGGAGCGTGGGGCTCGTCGAGGTGGACCGGGCCGACATGCACGACGAGATCGGCCGGTTCATCGACATGGCCCGCAGCGACGACGGGGAGAAGGCGGAGTTCTTCCGGGACGATGCGAAGCAGTCGTTCTTCCACTCCCTCGTCGGGGAGTTCGGTGCCGAGGGCGCCCTGCGGGTGCACCGACTGGATGTCGACGGCGCCCCGGCCGCCTACGGCGTCTCGTTGTGTCACGGATCGCGGTGGGGCCTGTACAACTCGGCCTTCGATCACTCGCTCGCGCGCCTGTCACCGGGGATGGTCCTCGTCGGCGAGATGATCCGGATCGCCGCCGAGGAGCGGTTCGAGGCGTTCGACCTGCTGCGGGGCGATGAGGCCTACAAGTACCGGTTCGGGGCCGTGGAC
>CAZHZQ010000032.1:0-8761 GCA_964537235.1 uncultured Actinomycetota bacterium
GGCACACGAACGCGGTGGTGTTGTTGCCGTCCCCGGTCGCGGGGGCGTCGAGCTCGGCGGCGGAGACCACATGCATGTCCTCGACGGGGAACCGTTGGCGGTACAGCGTCTTGAAGACCTGCACGAGCGGATCCGCCGCCTGTCGGTGGACCAGCAGTTCCCCGGTGTGTCGCCGGCCGTCGAAGCCCCAGAAGGTGAGCCGGACGTAGCGCAGGTCATCGCGGGAGACCGGACATGCCCTGGTCCAGGTGGACCGCTCGAGCACCGCATCCGGGACCGCCGCGACGTCCGCCCGGAAACCGTCACCGATCAACGGGGCGGCGGGGAGAGCGGGTGGTGGGAGCCGCCGGTCGCGTAGCTCCGGCGGGGTGGGTTGCACCTCGCCGAGACCGTCAGGTCGCAGGGGCAGGTGTCGTTGCCCGAGCCACGGGGGCCGGGGAGACGACGCCTGCTCGGCGGAGCGATCCGCGGCGGTTCGCCGAGGCACGTCTGCCGACCGGGGCTCGTGATCGGGTGAAGGGGCTCCGGAGTGGCTCGGCGCCCCGACGGGGTCGGGGTCCGGGGCGCTGCAGGCCGTCGCGAGGAGGATGATCACGACGGCGAGGAGGTGGCGAGCCGTCATGCTGGCACGGTACCGGCGACCGCCGTGGCTGTAGCCTCGGGCGCCATGCACAGCCGTGCCGAGATCGTCCGGCAGAACCTCGAACGGGCGATCGAAGAGACCCCGGAGGCCGAGGTCCGCCTGGCTCCGGAGGCGCCGATCCGGAACGGCACGTCCCTGACGGTCCGCCGGGCGCTCGACCTCTACGTGGACCAGTTGCGTTCGCGCGCCGTGGACGTTGCCGCCCGGGACCTGAAGCAGCGGGGCTTGGGGTACTACACGATCTCTTCGGCTGGGCACGAGGACAACGCGGTGCTGGGGGCGATCCTGCGTACGACCGATCCCGCGTTCCTCCACTACCGGTCGGGCGGCTTCATGATGGCCCGGTCGCGCCAGGATCCGGACGTCGACCCGGTGACCGACACGCTGCTGTCGATCGTCGCCTCGTCGGACGACCCCATCGCCGAGGGCAGGCACAAGGTGTGGGGGAGTCGTCGCCTCTGGGTGCCGCCCCAGACCTCGACGATCGCATCGCACCTCCCGAAGGCGGTGGGGACCGCCTTCGCGATCGAACGCGCCGCACGGCTGGGGCTCGACGTGGGCCTGCCCGGTGACAGCATCGTGTGCTGCTCGTTCGGGGATGCGTCCGCCAACCACGCGACGGCCCTGGCAGGCATCAACGCGGCGCGGTACGCCAACCGCCGGGGCAGCCCCACCCCGGTCCTGTTCGTGTGCGAGGACAACGGCTGGGGCATCTCGGTGGACACGCCCCGCCGTTGGATCGGCTCGACCTTCGGCACCATGCCCCACCTGCGGTACGTGCACGCGACGGGCGATCTCGGGGACGTCTGGGAGGCGGTGGAGGAGGCGGTCACGACCTGCCGGCGACTGCAGGCGCCCGTGTTCCTCCACCTGGACGTGGTGCGGCTGTGGGGTCACGCGGGCAGCGACGTCGAGACGGGGTACCGGGACATCGAGGAGATCGAGCGGGACGAGGCCTCCGACCCGCTCGTTCGTCACGCGCGGACGTTGATCGCGTCCGGGGCGGCGACGCGGGAGCAGCTCCGGGAGTGCCTCACACGCGTCGACGACGAGGTGCAACGGGCCGTCGCCGAGGTGGTCGACCGGCCGCGGCTCGCCTCTCGTGATCGGGTGATGGCGCCGCTCGCCCCGTACGACGAGGACGCCGTGCGCGCGCACCTGACGACACCGACCGACGACGACCGACGACGACAGGTGTTCGGCGACCGGCTGCCGGAGGACGCGACGGCCCCGACCGACCGGACGCTGGCCGCCCACCTGAACTCGGCCCTGACCGACGAGATGATCCGTCGCGAGAACATGCTGGTGTTCGGGGAGGACGTGGGCCGCAAGGGCGGCGTGTACTACGTCACCGGTGGGTTGCAGGATCGGTTCGGGACCGGACGGGTCTTCGACACGCTGCTGGACGAGACCACGATCCTGGGGGTCGCACAGGGCGCCGGCCTCCTCGGTTTCCTCCCGGTTCCCGAGATCCAGTACCTCGCCTACGTGCACAACGCCCTCGACCAGATCCGCGGTGAGGCAGCGTCGCTGTCCTTCTTCTCCTCCGGTCGTTTCACGAACCCGATGGTGGTCCGGATCGCCGCGTTCGCGTACCAGCGCGGCTTCGGTGGGCACTTCCACAACGACAACTCGATCGGGGCGCTCCGCGACATCCCCGGGCTCCTGATCGCCGCGCCCGCACGGGGCGACGACGCCGCCCGCATGCTGCGCGGGGTGCTGGCCACCGCCGAGGCCTGTGGGCGCGTCGTGGCGTTCCTGGAACCGATCGCGCTGTACCACCAACGCGACCTCCACGAGGACGGCGACGGAGGCTGGCTCACCGACTACCCCCCGCCGGGGGAGCACCTGCTGCCCGGCGACGTCGGCGTCCACGGGGACGGCGCCGCGGACGTCTTGTTCGTCACCTACGCGAACGGGCTGCGCCTGTCGCTGCGCGCCGCCCGCCGCCTCGAACGGGCCCACGGCGTCCGCTGCCGGGTCCTCGACCTGCGGTGGTTGAACCCGTTGCCCCACGATGCGATCGCCGCTCATGCCACCGAGGTCGGCCGCGTCGTCGTGGCCGACGAGTGCCGGGGCACCGGAGGTGGTGTCGCCGACGCCGTCGTGGCTGATCTGACCGAGCGTGGGTTCAGCGGGCCCGTCGCCTCCGCACGCTCCGCTGATTCCTACGTCCCGCTGGGCCCGGCGGCATCCACCGTCCTGCTGGCGGAGGATGACATCGTGGAGACCGCGCTGCGGGTCGTCTCCGAACGCGTCACCGGCAGCTGATCGGTCCCGACCGCGTCAGGCGGGGATCCGGGGCGGGGACCGGTCCGGGGCGGGCTTCTCCTTGCCCGGGTACGCGATGCGGGGGTGGTAGACACCCACGAGGGTCTCGATGAACGAGCGCTTCACGGTCGCGAGATCCTGGAACGTCAGCGCGCTCTCGTTGAGTTGGCCGTCGTCGATCCGATCGGCGAACAGGCCCTCCACGATGACCTCGAGCTGCGAGTCGGTCAGGTTGCGGTCGTGCTGGGCTGCCGCACGGGCGGCAGCTTCGCAGCAGTCGGCGAGCATCAGGACCGCCGTCTCCTTGGTCGAGGGCTTGCGGCCCTTGTAGCGGAAGCGCTCCTCGTCGATCCGTTGCCCGGAACCGGCGGTGCGGACGGCCTGCAGGTAGAAGTAGGTCACCAGCGTGGTCCCGTGGTGCGTCGCGATCCCCTCGACGACCTCCGGCGGCAACCGGAAGGTCCGTGCCATCTCCACGCCGTCAGTGACGTGGCGTTGGATGATGAGGGCGGACACCTCGGGGGCGAGTTCGTCGTGTGGGTTGGCGATGCCGAACTGGTTCTCGACGAAGAAGTACGGGCGTTGCACCTTGCCGATGTCGTGGTAGAGCGCCGCGACCGATCCCAGCAACGCATCGGCACCGATGGCACGGCAGGCCCGCTCCACCAGGGTCGAGACCATGATCGAGTGGTTGTAGGACCCGAGGGCCTTGCGTTCGAGCTCGCGCAGCAGAGGATGGTTGCGGTCGGCGAGGTCCACGAGACCGGTGGCCGTCACGATCCCGAACGCGGACTCGATGAACGGCAGTCCACCCAGGACGAACACGGCGGCGCTCACCCCGTGGACGGCGCCGGCCAGCAGCGCCTGGGGTACCGCGTCCACGCCGTCGAACACGGCGGCGAAGGTCCCGGCCAGCACCAGGTACCCGATCGTGGCCGCGACGGTCCCGCGTCGCAGATCGCCGCGGGACGACAGCCGCGTCACGAACGGCACCGACAGCAGGCTGGCCGAGCCGGCGAAGGCGATGACGCCGGCAGCGTCTGGGGCGATGAACGCGGTCAGGAGCGTGACCGGGATCGCCATCAGGACACCGATCGGTGGCCCGAGCAGGATGGTGGCGAGCATCGCCAGCGCGCCGGCCGGGACGCCGTACAGGAACACGTCGCTGCCCTGGATCGAGATGGCGGCCGTTCCGAGGATGATCGCGTACGCGAACACCAGACTCGCGAGCAGGAGCAGGCGGCGGTTGGAACGCCAGAGCTTGGGCCGGTAGGCGCGCAGGTAGGCGCCCACGATGACCATGAGGACGAGGACGATGCCGAGAGCTCGCAGGAGCTCCCACCGGGGGTTGGAGCCCGCCTGTCCCACGCGTTGCAGGGCGGTGAGCTGGGCCTCGGTCACCTCCTCGCCGGCCGTGACGATCGGGGTGCCGGCGGGGAAGGTGCGCTCCACCGACTGGACGTTCGCGGCGGCTTCCGTCCGACGGGCCTGCGTGGCTTCCTCATCGATCACGATCGTGGGTTCCATGGCCTCACGGATGATCGGCTGCACGACGTTGGTCGCGATGTCCTCGGAGAGGTCTCGCAGAGCGATCTCGACCGGCAGTTGGTTGTCGAGGAACTCCTGGACCTGGTCCTCGCGGACCCGCTGGCGCGCCAGGGTCTGCGCGATGTTGACGGTCTCGTCACGCACACGTGTGAGGGTGCGGTCGTCCAGGCTGGCGAGGAGCTGCAGGCCCTCCTCGTCCATGAAGGACAGTTGATCCTGGAGCGCCGTGACCTGCTCGTCGACGCTGGGTGTGGTCGCCTGTGACGGCTCGGTCCCCGACTGTGTCGGCTGGCGGACGGCACGTACGGACTCGAAGTCGTCGCGGACCTTGGAGACGATCTCGGACAAGGCGGACGGGTCGAAGTCGAAGACGGGGGTCACGTTCTCCTGTGCCTGTCGACGGGCCCGCTGGGTCGCGTCCTCGTCCTCGACCCGGATCGTGTTCGGGGCGATGACGGTCCGAGGGGAGGCCTCCTCGACCTCGATCGGCGCTTCGTCGAGGAACGCCGGGATGCTGAGCATCGTGGGAACGCCGACGACGACCACGCCCGCGATGAGCAGGCGTAGCACCCAGTAACGCCGAACGAGCCTGTCCAAGCGGGGGATCCTTGTCCTCCGACGCGGTCTCGATCACCGGCCGGGCGTCGATGTTGCCACGGAACGGTAGGGGTTGGGTGGTCCGTCAGCCACCACCGGTGACCCGTACTCGCCACGCCCTTCGATGAACCCGGTAGGTGCGCTCGCGCACCGGATCGGACACCTCGCCGTCGGCGTTGAAGCGGACCGGTTCGCCGCTGATGTGGACCTCCCCGCCCTGCCGGTGCGTCACGTCCTCACGTTCGAGGTGGCGTCCGTTGCGCAACGCCGCGGCGAACGCCGCTCGCGCCGCGGGCCCGACCGCCCCGACGACCACGACGTCCAGACGCCCGTCATCCGGTTCCGCGGAAGGGGCCAGGGGCGCTCCGCCCCCGATCGTGCGGCCGTTCGCGATCGCGACCATGAGCAGACGGTCGTCGTCGCCGGCGTGGATCAGTTCGCCGTCCACGGTGACCGTCAGGTGCCACCCCTCCTCCTGCAACCCGGCGACCAGGGCACCGGCCGGGTAGGCGAGTGGGCCCAGGCCGTCCTTCATCCCTTCAGAGCGTTGCGCTGCCTCGGCCCCGACACCGGCGTGGACGGCGTTGACGACCACACCGTCCTGCTCGTCCACGAGCAGGTCGAGATGCCTGGTGGCGCCCGTCGCCGCGACCTCGGCGGCGGGCCGTGCCTCGAGGGGCAGATCCAGCCCCCGGGCGAGGTCGTTGCCGGTGCCCAGAGGCACGAGCGCGAGGTCGGTGTCGAGCTCGCCCCGGTCGTGCAGCCGCTGCACGACCAGGTGGATGCTGCCGTCCCCGCCGGCCACGACCAGCCGGCGTTCGCCAAGGCCGTCGAGGATCCGGTCGACGTCCTCGGCGTCGTCCGAACGGGCGAGCTCCACCGGCCCGTGCGTACGCAGCACCGCCCCGGCCGCCTCGACCTGCTCCTGCTCGGCGCTGCCCGCGCTCACGTTGGCCAGCAGCACGAAGCCGCTCACGAGAAGCTGCCGTGGCGTCCCTCGCCCGCGGCGAACCGAGATGCACCCTCGACGGTCTCGCCGGTGGCGATGGTCGCCGCTCCGAGCTCGTGCTCGCGAGCCAACGCCTCCTGGAGCGCGAGACCGGGTGCGGTCAGGGCGCTGCGGCGGTCCGAACGGAGGCAGTGCTGAGGGAAGTCGGCCAGCGTCGACGCCAGATCCAGGGCCACCGCCAGCGCCTCGCCCGGTTCCGCGAGCCGGTTGGCCAGCCCGATGTCCACGGCCTCCGGTCCGTCGACGGGCCTGCCGGTCAGGATCAGGTCGAGCGCTCGCGACATCCCGATGAGGCGCGGCAGGCGGACCGTCCCCCCGTCGATCAGCGGCACACCCCAGCGCCGGCAGAAGACACCGAAGACCGCATCCGTCGCGGCGACGCGCAGGTCGCACCACAACGCCAGCTCGAGACCGCCGGCGACGGCGTGACCCTCGACCGCGGCGATCACCGGCTTGTCCAGCAGGAGGCGCGTCGGCCCCATGGGTCCGCGATCGCCGGGCTCGACGCGGTTCCTCCGCCCGTCCTCGGACGCCACCGCGTGCAGGTCGGCCCCCGCACAGAACGTGCCGCCGGCCCCGGTCAGGACGGCGACCGCCAGGTCCTCGTCCGCGTCGAAGGCCCGGAAGGTCTCCTCCAGCGCGTCGGCGGTCGGGCGGTCGACGGCGTTGCGGACCTCCGGGCGGTCGATCGAGACGGTCAGGATCCCGTCGCGACGATCGGTCGTGACGGTCATCGGTCCTCCGAGCGTCCCGTGTCTCGACGTGGCAGGAGTTTCACCTCGAACCGTGGAAACTACCGGGTGAGACCGTCCAGTATCCTGAGCGACGGGCACCCCACACCGCTTCCGAATGCCGCTGGAGGACACATGCGCGAGTACACCGCCGAGGGCGAGATCGACATCCCTGAGGGGGCGACGCTGCTGCATCCGCTCTGGTACCACGCGTCGGAGACGCCGAACCGCAAGCTCCTGGCGTACCGCCAGGGCGACCGCTTCATCGATGTCACGGCGGCCGAGTTCGCGGCGCGTGTCCAGGAGCTGGCGCGCGGCCTGATCGGGCTGGGTGTCGAGGTCGACGACCGCGTCGCGCTCATGTCGTCCACCCGGATCGAGTTCACCTACCTCCAGTTCGCCATCATGGCCGCCGGCGCCACGCTCGTTCCGGTGTACGAGACCGATTCCTCCGAGCAGATCGAGTGGATCTTCACCAACAGCGGGATCGACCTGGCGATCTTCGAGACCCCCGAGCACGAGGCCGAGTGGGAGGCGGTGTCCGGGGCGGCTCCGCTGGACCACCACTTCGTCATCGACGAGGGCGGGATGGACGAGGTCGCTGCTCGCGGCCGGGACGTCCCGCTCGAGGAGATCGACGCTCGCAGTGAGGCGCTCGATCCCGAGACCCCCGCCACGATCATCTACACCTCCGGGACGACCGGGAAACCGAAGGGCGTGGTGACGACGCACGGGAACCTGCGGTGGAGCGCGGCGCAGGCCAACGCCAACCTGGAGGACCTGTTCCAGGAGGACGACAAGACCCTGCTGTTCCTCCCGCTGGCGCACTCGTTCGCGCAGCTCATCCAGGCCGGGTGCATGGAGTCCGGGGTCCAGATCGGGTTCGCGACCTCCCCACAGGACCTGGCCGACGAGCTGCCGATGTTCCAGCCGACGTTCATCCTGTCGGTGCCGCGGATCTTCGAGAAGGTCTACAACGGCGCCGTCACCAAGGCCACCGAGGAGGGCAAGGGAGCGATCTTCGACCGGGCGGTGAACGTCGCGATCGATCACTCGCGCCAGCAGCAGTCCGGGGGCGTGTCTCTGGCCACTCGCTTGCAGCACGCGCTGTTCGACAAGCTCGTCTACAGCAAGCTGCGTGACCGTCTCGGCGGCAAGCTGCGCTACGCGGTCTCCGGGGGCGCCGCCCTCGGCGAACGGTTGGGACACTTCTACAACGGGGTCGGTCTGACGATCCTCGAGGGGTACGGGCTGACCGAGACCTCGGCGGCCGCGACCGTGAACCGTCCCGACCGGTTCAAGATCGGCACGGTCGGTGTGCCGCTGCCCGGGATCACCGTCCGGATCGCCGACGACGGAGAGGTGCTCCTCGGCGGCCACAGCATCACGCCGGGCTACTACAACAACGAGGCGGCGACCGAGGAGGACTACTTTGAGGAGGACGGACGTCCGTTCTTCCGCACCGGCGACATCGGGGAGCTCGACGACGACGGGTTCCTCTCCATCACGGGGCGCAAGAAGGAGATCCTCGTGACCGCGGGCGGCAAGAACGTCGCGCCGCAGGTCCTCGAGGACCGGCTGCGCTCCCACCGTCTGGTCAGCCAGGCGATGGTGGTCGGCGACGACCAGCCGTTCATCGGGGCGCTGATCACGATCGACGAGGACGAGTTCCCGCGCTGGGCCAAGGAGCACGGCAAGGAGGGCAAGTCCGTCGCCGACCTCACCGAGGACGCCGAGCTGCGCGCGGAGATCCAGGGTGCCGTCGACCGTGCCAACAAGGCGGTGTCGCGTGCGGAGTCCGTCCGCGAGTTCCGGGTCCTCCCGGAGGATTTCTCGATCGAAGGTGGTGAGCTGACCCCGACCCTGAAGGTCAAGCGCCGCATCGTGCACGAGAAGCACGGGCAGCACATCGACGACATCTACAAGGGCGTCTGACCTAGGTGGGTGTCTGACCTAGGTGGG
>CAZHZQ010000032.1:8861-19330 GCA_964537235.1 uncultured Actinomycetota bacterium
GTCTGACCTAGGTGGGTGTCTGACCTAGGTGGGCGTCTGACCTACGTGGGCGTCTGAGCCCGGATCCACCGTCGAGTGGCAGTTCGGTCGCATATACGCGACCCAGGTGCCACTCGACGCTCACGCCGGGGGTTCGTAGACCGGGTCGCGCTGCTCCCACCACTTCCGGTCCTGCCGGCCGAGCTCCGTCGCCGGCTCGCGGTCATCGATGTACTCGTCGCGGATCGCGCGCCAGTCGTTCGTGGCCCGCAGCCGCCCCAGGACGCTGTTGACCCCGAAGTGGATCCGGTTCAGCAGCAGGTAGTCCGGGGGCAGGTTCAGCGGCCGCAGGATCTTGAGGTACGGGCTGCGCGGGTCGGTGGTCGACCGGATGACCTCGGTCGCGAACTCCGGGGTGAACGTGAACGGTTGCTCTGCCAGGACGGGGCGCATGTACAGCTGCCACCAGTCGTACATCAGCTGCTCGTCGATCTCGACGCCGGGGGGCAGGAAGCCGGATTCGCGGAGCCGCTCGACGAGCTCGTCCGGGTCCCCGTGCTTGACGGTCTCGTTCATCCGCTGCATGTGCTGGAAGCGTTCGCGGCTGAACATCTTCACCGATCCGTAGTCGAGGAACGCCACCCGGCCGTCGTCCTCGAACAGGTAGTTGCCCGGGTGCGGATCGCCGTTGAACAGACGGAAGCGCTCGATCGTCCCGAAGGCGTAGCGGAAGACGATCTCGCCGAGGCGTTGCTTCTCCTCCTCGGTCCCGTGCTCCGCGACCTGGTCGAAGGTCCGACCGGACACCCGTTCGGCGACGAGCACCTTGTCGCGGCAGAGGTCGGCGATCACCTCGGGCACGTGGATGAACGGGTGCCCGGCGTACCGGTTGGCGAAGGCTCGCTGGTAGGTGGCCTCGCGCTGGTAGTTGAGCTCGTCACCGACGCGTTCGCGCAGCTCCTCGATCAGGGGTTCGACCTCGAGGTGGGGCGAGATCAGCCTGGCGAGGGGAGTGAACACCTCGGCGTTGCGCAGGTCGGCACGCACGGCCTCGGCCACCCCCGGGTACTGGACCTTGACCACGACGTCCGTGCCGTCGTCGAGCCGGGCGGCGTGCACCTGACCGATCGAGGCGGAGGCGATCGGCTGCCGTTCCCACCCGGCGAACACGGCGTCGGCCGGGGCGCCGTACTCGTCCTCGACGACCTCCTCGATCACGCTCGGATCCATCGGCGGCGCGCTGTCGCGCAGGCTCGCGAGCGCGTCGTGGTAGATGCTCCTCACGTCCTCGGGCAGGTCGACGTCGACGAAGCTCAGCAGCTGGCCCAGCTTCATCGCCGCGCCCTTCATCTCGCCGAGGACCTCGACGAGCAGGTTCGCGGTGACGCGGTGGAACTCCTCGGGATCGGCGTCGTCCCCGAGCACCTGCCGTGCCCGGGCGGCCGCCAGACCGGCTGCGGAGCGCGCCCCGGTGCCGGCGAGGCGCGCGCCCCGCTCGAACCGGCCCCCCAGACCCTTCTTCGACACGGCTACTCGACGGGATCGGCGAGGGGATTGCCCTCTTCGCGGGCGGCTTCCAGACGCTGCGCGAGCTCGTCGCGACGGGCGTCGGACAGACAGTCGCATCCCACCTCGTGATCCGAGTAGTGCTTGACGTTCTCACGGTGGGTCGGACATGCGGCGACCTCGAGCCGCGTGATCGGTTGCGTGCGGGCCATGACGGTCTCCTGAGTGTCGTGAACGTACGGCATCTAGACGTTGAACCGGAAGAGGATCACATCGCCGTCCTGCACCTCGTAGTCCTTGCCCTCGACACGCAGGTGCCCGGCGTCCCGGACCGCGGCTTCGGAGCCGAGCCGGGCGTAGTCGTCGAACGAGATGACCTCGGCGCGGATGAACCCCCGTTCCATGTCGCTGTGGACCTCTCGGGCGGCCCGGGGCGCGCGTGTGCCCTCCGGCACGGTCCAGGCCCGGGCCTCCTTGGGCCCGGCGGTGAAGAAGGTGATCAGGCCCAACAGGCGGTACGCCGCGTGGACCAGACGTTCGAGGCCGCTCTCCTCCAGACCGAGCGTCTCGAGGTACGCCTCGGCCTCCTCCTCCGGCAGCTCGGCGAGCTCCGCTTCGACCTGGGCGCAGACGGTCACGGTCTCGGCGCCCTCGCGTTCGGCGATCTTGCGCACCGCTTCGGCGCGGTGCCCGCCGTGGGGCAGTTCGTCCTCGTCGACGTTGATCGCGTACAGGACGGGTTTGGCGGTCAGGAGGGACAACTCCGCGAGGACGGGCCGGTCGCCCGGTTCGCGCGCGAAGGTGCGGGCGGGGTCGCCCTCGGCGAGGTGGTCGTACAGTCGGCCCAGCACGTCGGCCTCGCGCCTGGACTCGCGTTCGCCGGACTTGGCGGACCGACGCGCGCGATCCAGCCGTTTCTCCACGGCCTCGAGGTCCTTGAGGACCAGCTCCGTCCCGATCACCTCGACGTCCCGGACCGGGTCCACCTGCCCGGACACGTGGGTCACGTCGTCGTCCTCGAAGCACCGAACGACGTGACAGACCGCATCGACCTCACGGATGTGGGCCAGGAACTGGTTGCCGAGGCCCTCGCCCTGGCTGGCGCCCTCGACCAGGCCGGCGATGTCGACGAACTCGATGCTCGTCGGGGTGGCGCTGGGGGACCCGGCCAGCCGCGCGAGCTCGTGGAGCCGTCGGTCGGGGAGCGGGACGACCCCGACGTTCGGCTCGACCGTCGCGAACGGGTAGTTCGCCGCCAGCGCCCCGGCCCTCGAGACGGCGTTGAACAGGGTGGACTTGCCGACGTTGGGCAGGCCGACCAGGCCGACGCGCAGCGGCATGGTTGAGCCCTTCCGAGGACGGACGTGCGTGACGAGGGGTGCGGGTCGTCCGGATGTGGCGGCGAGCACCGCCGGACACCGGCGATGGTACCGACCACGTCCCGGGCACGGCGTTCAGACGGTCCCGTTGCCCGTGGCGTGGACGGCGGTCTCGAGCAGGCCCTCCAGCCGCTCGGCGCGGACCGGATGGCGCAGCTTCATGAGGGTCTTGGCCTCGATCTGACGTATGCGCTCGCGGGTCACTCCGTAGCACGCACCGACCTCTTCGAGCGTGTGGCACTCGCCGTCCACCAACCCGAACCGCAGCATCATGACGCCGCGTTCCCGGTCCGAGAGCGTCGCGAGGACGGTCCGGACGAGCTCTCGCGTCAGGGCGAAGGCCGCTGACCCTTCGGGGTCGACCGCACCCTCATCGGTGACGAGCTGCCCGAGGGTGGCGTCCCCGTCCTCGCCGACCGGCAGATCCAGCGACAGCATGTCACGGGCGGCGATGCGTATCTCACGCAACCGCTCCACCGTGAGGTCCAGCGCCGCCGACAGTTCGACGTCGTCGGGGTCGCGCCCCAACCGCTGGACGAGGTCGAGCTCCGCCCACCTGATCTTGCCGAGCGTCTCGTGTACGTGGACCGGGAGGCGGACGACGCGGGACTTGTCGGCGACACCTCGCGTGAGCGCCTGCCGGATCCACCAGGTGGCGTAGGTCGAGAACTTGTAGCCCCTGGTGTGGTCGAACTTCTCGACGGCGCGGATGAGCCCGAGGTTGCCCTCCTGGACGAGATCGAGCAGATCGAGTCCCCGCCCCTGGAACCGGCGGGCGATCGACACCACGAGCCGGAGGTTGGCACGGATCATGTGGTCGTGGGCGTGTCGGCCGGCACGGTCGACCTGTCGCAACATCGCCCGCTGGCGTGGCGTGAGATCGGAGGGCGCAGCAGCGAGCATCGCCCGGGCGGTGTTGCCGGCACGGTCGCGCTTCGCCAGGTCCACCTCCTCCTCTGCGGTCAGCAGATCCGTCCGACCGATGCCGTCGAGGTAGTCGCGCACCGCTGCCACGTGATCGTGCTCCTCGCCCGGGCCGATCGAACGAAGGTACCAGCGGTTGGGGCTCATGAGGCCGGGAACGGCCCTCCGGTACGGTGCCCGCGTCGAGAAGCCTCCAGCGGTCCCAGAGGTCCGATGCGCCTGGTCGTCGCCCGATGCACTGCCCGCTACGAGGGTCGTCTGTCATCGACCCTGACGTCGGCGGTCCGGCTCATCATGGTCAAGGCAGACGGGTGCGTGGCGATCCACGCCGACGTCGGCGCCTACAAGCCGATCAACTGGATGAACGCTCCCAACACCCTCCTCGAGGAGGACGACCGGTGGGTCGTCACCAACCCCAGGGGGGAGCAGCTGATCATCGAGCTCGAGGAGGTGCACGAGGACCTCAGCGTGGAGCTGGACACGGAACGGGGTCTGACCCTCGACGGCGTCGAGCGCGAGCTCCAGGAGCTGCTGGCCTCCCATCCGGACCGCATCGAGGACGGGCTGAGCCTGGTCAAGCGGGAGTTCCAGACCGACATCGGTCCGGTCGACCTGCTCTGCCGCGACGCCGACGGTCACGCGGTCGCGGTCGAGATCAAGCGCATCGGTGAGATCGCCGGGGTCGACCAGCTCACCCGCTACCTGCAACGCCTCGAACGCGATCCGATGCTCACCCCGGTACGTGGGGTGCTGGCGGCCACCGAGGTCAAGCCCCAGGCACGGGTGCTGGCGGAGTCACGGGGTATGTACTGGGTGGAGGTCGACCTCGACGAGCTCCGCGACGAGGACGACGGGACCCTCCGGCTGTTCTAGCCGGCGACGTAGAGGAGGTGTGCGCGTGAACCCGGTCCGGCGGGTCCGCATGGCGCTGACCGCCTACGTCATCGTCCTGATCGTCGGCGTGTTCGGCTACCAGGTGCTCGAGGACATGAGCTTCCTCGACGCGCTGTACATGACGATCATCACCGTCACGACCGTCGGGTTCCGCGAGGTCGTGGAGCCGAGCGGGATCGGCAAGGTCTTCACGATCCTCCTCATCGTCGGCGGCGTCGCCAGCGCGACCTACGCCGCCGTGAGCATGGCCGAGTTCGTCGTCGAGGGGCATTTCCGTCGCATCATCGAAAGGCGTCGCATGGAACGCAAGATCGCCGACCTGGACCGTCACGTCATGATCTGCGGGTTCGGACGGGTGGGGCGTCACCTGGCCGCGGAGCTGGAACGGGAAGCCGTGCCGTTCGTCGTCGTCGACGACAGCGACGAGAAGATCGAGGAGGTCGAGTCGCTCGGCTACCTGTTCGTGAACGGCGACGCCACCGCGGAGCACGTCCTCGAGGATGCCGGTATCGGCCGCGCCACCGCGGTCGTCGCGTGCGTGAACACCGATGCCGACAACGTGCTCGTGGCCCTGACCGCCAAGGGGATGGTCCCCGGCCTGACGGTCATCGGGCGCGTGAAGGCCGACGAGAACGAGGCGAAGCTGCTGCGCGCCGGCGCCGACCGGGTCATCGCCCCGTCGACGATCGGTGGCAAGCGCATCGCGCAGCTGCTCACCCGCCCCGTGGTCGCCGACTTCCTGGAGTTGGTCGGGGCGGCCGGGGGACTGGAGTACTCCTTCGAGGAGGTGCCGGTGCTCGAGGGCTCCGACCTGGACGGGGCCACCCTCCGCGAGGCGGCGATCCGCGAGCGCTACGGCTGCACGGTGCTCGGTATCCGGCACATGCACGAGGAGCAGGTGGACACGCACCCCAGTGCGCAGACGGAGCTGCACGCGGGGGACGTCCTGATCGTCATCGGCAGCGAGGAGGAGGTCCAAGCGATGCGCGAACGCTTCCGCCGCTGACCGGGAGTGGACCGGCGGAACGGCGCAAGCTGTCACTTTCCCTCGAATCCGCAGGTTCGTGCGCGGCCAGGACCGCCAGCAGCGCCCCGCGCCGGCTGCTCATGACCGTCCGAAGTGCTCGGCGAGACCCGTCCGCTGGGTCTTCCCCGTGGAGGTCTTGGGCAGTTCGTCGACCACGAGGATCCGCTTGGGCACCTCGGGCGCCCGCAGGCCCTCGGCGCAGTGGTCGCGGAGGTCCGACGGGTCCGGGCGGTGGTCCGGTCGCGGGACGACCGCGGCGACCACGCGTTCGCCCCACTCCTCGTCCGGCACGCCGAACACGACCGCTTCGCCGACCGCGGGGTGCTCCAACAGGCGCCGCTCGACCTCGGCGGGATAGACGTTGACCCCACCGCTGATGACCAGGTCGCCGGGACGTCCGTGGAGGAAGAGACGTTCCTCCTCGTCCAGCCGCCCCAGGTCGCCGACCGTGAAGGCTGCACCGTCCCAGGCCTCGGCGGTGAGCTCCGGATCCCGCCAGTACTCCCACCGGGCGTGTGGGGGTGCGTCGACCCACACCGTGCCGACGACCTCGGATCCGACGTCGCGGATCTCCAGCTCGTGTCCGGGACGGGCGCGACCCACGGTGCCCGGGGCGGCGTGCCAGACGTCGGGTGGGCACACGGTGAACTGGCCCTCGGTGGAGCCGTAGAACTCCCAGACCGCCCCCTCGGGAGCCAGCTCGAGGACCCGCTCCTTCAGCGGGGTGGGGCACGGCGCTCCGGCGTGCGCCAGCAGCCGCAGGGAGGCGAGGTCATCGGCAGCGACATCCGGCAGTGCCAACAGACGGTGCAGGTGCGTGGGCACGCAGAACAGCGAGGTCGGACGCAGCTCCCGCAGCGACGCCCTCAGCAGCTGGGCGTCGAAGTGCGGCAGCACCGCGACGCGTCCGCCCGTGAACCACGTGACGAACGCGCAGCGGAACGGTCCCGAATGGTGGAGCGGCGAGACCACGAGGTGGAGTTCCCCGTGGCGCTGATCGAAGGCGTCGTGTTCGTCCCGCACGACGTGTTCGCCCCACGCTTCCGCGTGTACGCCCACGTACACGCCCTTCCGGCGACCGGTGGTCCCGGAGGTGTAGGTCATGGGTCGGGTCAGGGGCCACGACGCACGGGGCGTCGCCTGCTCCTGCGTGGTCAGGTCCCCGCGGTCGAGGACGTGTCGCGTCACATCGTCCGGCAGCGACTCCACCTCCGTGGGGGACACGACGGCGAGGTGCGGAGAGGCGTCCGCGACGATCTCGGCCACCTCCCGTGGCGGCATCCCGGTGTGCAGCGGGACCTGCACGACGCCCTCCAACATCGCGGCCAGACCGAACGCGAAGGCCCCCGGCGTGTTGTCGAGCAGCGTGAGGACGCGGTCGCCCTCGCCGACACCGAGGCGCCGGAGCAGGCCGGTGGCACGGTGGACGAGCTCCTCCGGGTCCACCGGCGTGGGGACCTCCACCTCAGGTCGTGGCGATGCCGAGCTCGTCGAGCAGCTCGGCGGGGGACCGGCGGAGACCGGTGATGAACGGGCCGAACTCGGCGAACCGGGCGGACGCCTCGTCGTACCGCATCCGGTAGACGATGTCCTTGAGGTCATCGACGTCGTGGGCGAACAGGGTGACCGCCCACTCCCAGTCGTCGAGGCCCGTCGAACCGGTGACCAGCTGCAGGACCCGCCCCTTGTACGCCCGACCGGAGCGCCCGTGCTCGTGCATCAGACGCTTGCGCTCCTCGAAGTCCAGCGTGTACCAGTTGTCGTCGCCCAGTCGACGGTGCGACATGGGGTAGAAGCACGCGACCTCCCACTCCGGCATGTCCGGGTACAGCTTGTCCCGGTTGTACCGCTGCATGCGTTCCGCGAACTCCTCGACCCGGCGCTCGAGGTCGTCGCCGTCGACGCCCTTGTCCGCCATCTCCTCGCGGTAGGACTCGGCGGTCGGGGTGTACTCGCTGGTCTCGGTCAGGCTGAGGTACGAGTAGGCGAGGTCGATCGCGGGGCCGTACTCGTTGGCGGTCAGGTCGGTCTGCAGCCGGCGCAGCGCCCCCAGGTCCTCCGCCAGCGCGAACACCATGATGTCGGCCTTGTGGCCGAGGACGGAGAAGAGGTGCACTTGCACGTCCTCGTGCGCGACCGCACGCTCGAGGGACGTGAGCAGGTCCTTGCCCGCCGCTTCGGGCAGGCCTGCCGCCACCGCCCGGTCGATGCGCAGGAAGAGGTGCAGGACACCCCATCCTTCCGTGGGTGTGACGGGGTCGGGCATCGCTGCAGCTCCTGATCGCGGGCGCGCGGGCACGCTCTGGACCAAGGCTACTCGTCGGTCACTGCGCGTCGATGTGCTGCTGGAGCTCGAACCGGTGCCAGCCGGCCAGCGCAGCCGGCCCGCCGAACAGCACCCCCTTCGACAGGTCGTGACGGTCGCACCACGCCCCGACCGAGTCGGAGCGGTCGACATCGAGCGGGTGGGTGAGCAGCACCGGTGTCTGGGTCTTGGCGCCGTACGGGCCACCTGCCAGCGCGTCGGGGTAGTTGGAGCCGGTCGCCAGGGCGACGCGGTCGGTCGGGAGCTTGGTGTGGGCGACGGCCCAGTCCACCAGGGCGACCGAGGTCTCGAACCGATCCTTGCCGGCGATCCGCGACACCTCGATGGAGCGTTGCTCCAGCTCCCGGAGGACCGCGTCCGAGACCGCTGCGCGGCCGCCGGCGACGAGGACCTCCTTGATCCCGATCTCCGACAGGGCGTCGGCGGTCGACTCGGCGAGCCGGTCGGGCCAGGTGAGCAGGAGCGGGGCGCCGATCCGTGACGCCGGGACCGCGGTGGACAGCGCATCGGGGAACGCGGTCGCGGACGCGAGGAAGGCACGGCCGTCCTTCGAGCCGATCTGTCGCGCCACCGCGGCGGCGGTCTCGGTGCGCTCCTTGCCCGAGAGACGCGTCACGGTCAGCCGGCCGTCGTTCAGCCGGCGCAGCCGGTCGGCGACGTCCTCGGAGATGGCCGCCTCGCCCCCGAGGAGGGTCACACGGTCGGCCTTCAGGTCGCGCAGCGCCGCGAGCGTCTCGCTCGGGATGCTCTGGGATGCGGTCAGGAGCAGCGGGGCGCCGTGGCGGCCGGCGAACGGTCCACCGGTGAGCGCGTCGGCGAAACCCTCGCCGCTGGCGATCACGACGTGCGGTGCGCCGTCCGGCCACCCGTCGCGCGCGGTCGCTGCGGCCGTGGCGTAACGACTGGGTCCGTGGAGGCGTCGCACGTCGGGCGTCTCCACCGCGCTGCTGACGACCAGCGACGACGCGACCGCGCGTGGGCTCCCACAGCTGTTCCAGCTCGAACACGGGATGTTCGCGGTCACCCCGTCGACGGCCATCGTGGTCGATCCTCCGCCGTCCATCATGACCGCATCCCGGACACCCAGGTCGAGCATCAGTTCGGCCGCCTCCCCGGTGGTGATGCCGATGCTGTCCGATCGACGGCCGTCCACGGTGACCATCAGCATCTCGCCGTCGGCCCTGAAACCGACGACCGTCCGAGGATGCGCCTGGTCGTTGTGCCTGTCCGAGAAACCCTCGGAGAACCAGTTGTCGGAGTGGGTCATGCGCCCGTCCTGGACGATCATCGGTCCGGCACCCACCGCCTGCGTGGCGCGGTTCCAGTTCATGCCGGCCGTGTGGGACTCGATCAGCACCTCGGTGCCCTCCGGGACCGCCGTCAGATCGTCGGCGACGTCGCCGGTCGCGGCCAGCACCGTTCCGTTCTGCGGGATGACGGAGTTCCCGCTGGTGCTGTCAGGCGCCCGCCAGGGGATGGAGCGGTAGGTGCGGGCGTGCAGGGACAGATCCGGCAACACCCACTCGCGGGTCCCCGACGGTGTGCCGGTCGTCGTGCCGTAGGCCGTGTTGAATGCGACGACCTCGGAGCTGCGCGGCTGCCGGTTGATCCCGTTGAGGGGGACGTCGTCCGCGGACGTCGAGTTGAAGTCGAGCACGCCCTCGTAGCTGACGTTCTCGACGGCCCACGGTGTGTCGTGCGTGGCAGGGTCGAACAGCGCGAACGCTCCGGGCCATCTCCCGCCGTTCTTGTGGTTCTCGGACGCCACGATCCCGTCGCGGATCAGCAGACCACAGGGATCACCATCGGCGAGCTGCCCACACGACGGGGCGAAGAAGCTGGCGTTGACCCCGGCGACCGCCTGCGGGCCGAGCCGTTTCAGGGTGTCGCCGACGGTCTCACGCCCCGGGACGTGCCCGCGGGCGAGCTCCGGACGGACCGACAGCCGGGAGTCGTCGAGGGCGAAGCGCAACACGTTCACCTCGTTGGGGCCACCGGCCGTCTGGAAGCCGTAGACCTCGCGCAGCAACCCCGGCGCGACGTCCATCCGCTCACGCAGGCGCGGCGGATCGGCCGCTTCGGCATCCCCGGACGGGGCGACGATCGCCACCATGGCGACGATGACCGCCAGCACCGCGACGGTCCGTGTGGACGACGTGCGTGTTCGCACCAACCCCGCACCCCTCCGAGTCCGCGCGAGAACAAGGGAACTGGAGTTGTACCGACCATAGGGCGGTCCGTCGAGGAGGCAGGTACCGGAGGCAGCTACCGGCCCGGGGTGCCGGTCGGTGCTCTCGGTGCCGCTACTGGCCGAGGACGCGCTTGTCCTCGACCGTGCCGTCCCCGGTCACGTCGTAGACGAGCGGAACGCCGGTGGGCAGCTCGAGCCCGGGGACCTCGTCCTCGGACAGGTCGTCCAACTGCATGACGATCG
>CAZHZQ010000033.1:0-18827 GCA_964537235.1 uncultured Actinomycetota bacterium
GCGACGAACAACAAGAGTGAATATTGACCGGGAAGTGTGTTGCGACCTGCCCGACCAGAACAGAGGAAGCCGTATGAACGACCGAACCCGCGATACCGACCCCGTGGGAACAGGAGCAAGCATGGACAACCGGGCGCTAGCCAACCGCTGCTACGACGAACTCATGGCAGTCGAAACGACGATCCACATCGCCACGTCCCTGGCGAGCGACCACTTCGAAGACCCGCTCGAAGACGCGCTCCAGTACGACATCGACCCCGAACGCATCGGTGAGCGTTGGGCGTGGCTAGCGGACGGATGGGACGAGGAAGTGGCGTGGGAAGCGATCAACGCCGAGGGCCTGCACGGATGGTTGTTGCGTGTCAAGACGCCTGTCGGTGCGACCAAGGGGCTGTTCTCGTGGGGCCACTGCTACGTGCGGTGGGTCTACGGCGACACGTACGAGGAAGCCCTAGAAGCGGGCTTCGAGTGGGTCCGGTCCGTCAACCCCCTGCCCGCCTCGGCATGACCGTGCGAACCGAGCACAAGCGCGGAAGAGTCCCGGAATATGACCGCGGAGGAGACACCGTGAGTGCCGACACGATGATCCGTCCTGAGGTCCGTGGGCCGGCCACCGACGATGAAGATCCGGTCTACTCGCACATCCTGGCCGGACCTGGAGCCCGTGCCCGTCTGGCTGCTGCGCTGGTGAACGGCACACCGGTCCGGGCGGTCTGCGGGAAGGTGTGGGTTCCCCACCGGGACCCGAAGCGCTACCCGATGTGTCCGCGCTGCAGACGGATCGTGGAGGCCCACGGTCTGACTCCACCCGAAGGAGAGTCCCTGTGACCGCGACCGACAAGACTTTGACCGTGACGGTCACGGCCGACACGTGGCCGTTCAGACGCGAGATCGCGAAGGCGTGGCAGTCGGTGTGGGCGCTGCGTATCGCGAGACGTCCGATCGTGGGCCGTCTCGGCTGGTGGTGGGCGCTCCTGTGGAACACCCGGATGCGCCGTGACCTGCGACGCATCCGACACGGAGGCGACCGTTGACCGACCGTCCTGTACGTGCTGTAGCCCAGGAGCTCGTCAACGACCTGGACGTCACCCGATGACACGCAAGACCCCCGTCGTCGTGGCGCGTGCGATCATCGGTCACGCCTCCACCCTCGCGGCACATACCGACCGTCCCGACCTCGCCATGAAGGTCATCGGCCTTACCTCGCAGTTGGCGGGCGAGGCGACACTCGAGGACGCCGAGGCACGCTGGCCGGGGCGTGCCGGCGACGGCGTACCGGTGTCGGGAGGTCCCACGTCCGACCCGACAGGGACGAGAGCGCAGAGGGTCGACTGGGTCAACCAGAAACGTGCCGACGCCATCACCTCCGCCCTGTGTTCAGCCCTCACGATGCTTGCCGCCGCCCGCAACGGGCAGGCCACGTTCGCCCTCACCCGGACGCTAACCATCCTCCGGGACGTGAAGGGCAAGCCGAAGCAGATGGCCGCCGACATCCCTAGGTGCGGCGTGCACGGATGTGACGACATCGCCCGGCACCGCACCCCGATCGGCAGACGCCCCGACAGGAAGAACCGCTGTGGTGCGTGCTACGAGTGGGAGCGGGCCAATGGGCAGGAACGCACCAGCCGGTGAAGGGGAGTTATCAGATGCCAGGAACACTTGACCTGAACAACACCGAGGTCCACTTCTGCGCGTCATGTGGGGCACCCGCACACCAACAGGACGAGCGCATGGAGGAACTGGTCAAAGTGCTGCGGGACGAGGTCGCAGAGCTACGTACGCGACTGCTGAAGGCGCATGGAGCTGACGAAATCATGGCGGATCAAGAGGACCCCGTTGAGGCGGGCGAGGTACCCCGGTCCATCGAGGAACTGCGCCGAGGGTTGGACTAGAGCACGGCGGATAGTAGGCCGGCCGTATCACATGCTTGTAAGTCAGTTCCCGCTCACATAGAGTCCAGAAGTAGTTGGATGGAGGTCGTGCGCCCGAAGGCGGCGGCCTCCCGGCTCGTTCCAGGGAGGATTGATGTTCGCTCTCATCCGTCGACTTCTGGCCCGGCTGGTCAAGGCCATCAACCGCATTACCGTCCCGGATGACGCAGACGTGTGGATCGAGCCCCGCCGTGACTACCACCTCATCGTCACCCCCGACACCGCAGACTCTGCCAGGGGCCTCGGTAACGCGAAGCGCAGAGCCGAGCGCCTCACTGGCACACCGCTGACATGGGGTATGGCGGACAAAGGGTGGGTCGGCCGGAAGGCCCACTAGGGAGGCGACCCGTGGGCAACGGTTGGGCGCACCAACAGCTCCGCAAGAACCTCCTCCCCAAGGCCTACGGGAAACCCTGCCACCACTGCGGCAAACCGATGCTCCCCGGACAGGCCCTAGACCTCGACCACACCCGCGACCGGACCTCCTACCGGGGCATGGCCCACGCCTCCTGCAACCGCGCCGAAGGGGCACACATCACCAACACCCGACGCGCCAACCCGACATCCCGGGACTGGTAACAAACCGGGGGCACCCCAAAAATCGGAGGGGGCCAACCGACGGGGACCCCCTCCCAACGCCCGCCCTTCAGCAACACGCAGGGCGACACCGGACCCCATCCACCAACCCCCATCCACCACCACGCCGACGACCGACAGCACGCAAGCTCAACTCCGACAACGACCCGGACGTCGGCCTCGGTACTGCCCACGACCAGAGCCGAAGCCAAGCCCACCCACCCCCGGGGGGGACGGGTCACGACGGGAATCGACCCCGGCCCCACCAAGCCTCCGCGTCGTGGTTTCTCCCTCTGAGGGGGTCTACACCGTCAGTCTGGGGTTGCCATGTCCGACTATCCGTGCGACTGCGGGTTCGAGGCGAAGTCGGGGGCGGGTCTGGCGGCGCACCGTCGGGCCTGTTCGGAAGGCAGTTCTCCGGCGTCGGTTCTGGATGCGGTGAAGCGGGATCTTGAGGGGTGCGACGGGCCGGAGTCGTTGAGGGCGTCGGCGTTGATGTTGGCTGAGACGATGGATCGGACGTCGTCTCCCCGGTATCTGCCTGCGCTGTCGAAGGAGTTGCGTGAGGTGCTGGACGGGCTGTTGACCGAGGTCGAGGAGCAGCGCAGTGGCCTCGACGAGCTCTCCCGTAAGCGGGCTGCGCGGGGTTCAGCGTCCTAGGATCATGCATCTTCCGCCGTCGGCGTCGCGGTCGACGACGGTCACTGGGGACGATGCGATAGAGCTGGCGGCGCTGGCCGGGCTGGATCTGGATCCGTGGCAGCAGTTGGTGTTGCGGGAGTCGCTTGCGGAGCGGCCGGACGGGAAGTGGTCGGCGTTCGAGGTCGGTCAGGTGGTGCCGCGGCAGAACGGCAAGAACGCCATCTTGGAGGCCCGGGAACTGGTCGGGCTGTTCCTGTTGGAGCAGGAGCGGCTGATCGTTCATACGGCACACGAGTTCCCCACGGCTATGGAGCACTTCCTGCGGATACGGGCGCTGGTGGAGGACTGCCCGGACCTGGCGGCCAAGGTCCGTTCGATCACGATGTCGAACGGCAAGGAAGGCATCGAACTCAAGGACGGGTCACGGCTGCGGTTCAAGGCGCGGACTGGCGGGTCGGGCCGGGGGTTCACAGGGGACCTGGTCGTGTTGGACGAGGCGTTCGAGTTGAAGCCGGCGCAGATGCGTGCGCTGCTGCACACGCTGTCTGCTCGGCCGAACCCGCAGCTCTGGTATGCGTCCACCGCGGTTGACCAGACGGAGCAGCCGAACGGTCTGGTGCTGGCCGGGGTTCGGGAGCGTGGGATGGCCGGCCGGGGGTCGCGGCTGGCGTACTTCGAATGGTCCATCGACGAGAAGACGTTCTGGGACAACCCGGAGAAGGTCGCGTCGGACCCTGAGGTCTGGGCGCAGGCCAACCCGGCGCTCGGCATCCGCATCGACCCGGACCACGTCGCCACCGAACTCGAGACGATGGAATCCGACCTGAGGGGCTTCGGAGTGGAACGGCTGGGTGTGGGCGACTGGCCGGACACGTCCGAGGGCGCAAAGCAGGTCATCCCCGCCCCGATATGGGACGGGCTGCTGGACTCCGAGTCGAAGGCGGACGGGCGGGTGGCGTTCGCGTTCGACGTGACCCCGGAACGTGACTACGCCGCCATCGGGATGGGTGGCCGCCGTGAAGACGGTCTGCGTCATGTGGAGGTGGTGGACCATCGGGCCGGTACCCGCTGGGTTGTTGCGGAACTGGTGAGGTTGCGGTCTAAGTGGGATCCGTGCGTGGTCGTGGTGGACGGCAAGTCTCCTGCGGCGTCTCTGATCCCGGAGCTTGCGTCCGCCGGCATCAAGGTCATGTCTTCGGATGGGCCGTCCGACGACGAGCTGGTGTGGAAGGTCAACACGGGTGAGATGGCGCAGGCATGTGGGGCGTTCTACGACGCCTGCATGGCTGAGGAGTCGGAGCTGCGGCATCTCGGACAGTCGTGGTTGGACCGGGCGTTGTCGGCGGCGAAGACCCGTGACCTGTCGGACGCTTGGGCGTGGGCACGTAAGTCCGGCGGTGACATCTCCCCGCTTGTCGCGGTGACGTTGGCTGCGCACGGACATGCGGTGTACGGCAGTCCTGAGGAGGCGGTTCCGATGGTGACTTGGGCTTGAACACGCTGATCGCCTATCTGTCCGTCGTCGCCGGCCTCGCCGTGGTGGCGGCTGGCCTGTACCACCTCCACCCGGCTCTGATGGTGCTGCCCGGACTCGGGCTGGTCACCTTCGGACTTGTGGGCGTCAACGTTGACGGAGGCTGACCGTGGGTAACCTCCTGTCACGGCTCACATCTGGGAAGCGTTCACATCCGCCGCTCAGCATGGACCAGTGGGCGCAGTACTTCACGTTCGGTGGTACGGCCTACCCGTTCGGTGTCGGGTTCACGATCCCGTCGATCGGCGAAGACCCGGCCGAGACGGCGTCCAGCCTGGACAACTACCTGCACGGACTGTTCAAGGTCAACCCGGCGATCTTCACCTGTGCGGCGATCCGCACGTCGGTGTTCTCGTCGGCCCGGTTCACCTACCAGGAGATGTCCGACGGACGTCCGTCCAAGCTGTTCGCCGAACCGTCACTGTCGATGCTGGAGCGGCCGTGGCCGGGCGGTACGACACAGAACCTGCTCGCCCGGATGGAGTTGGACGACAACCTGGCGGGCAACAGCTTCTGGACGGTCGTTGACGGGCGGCTGATGTGGATGCGTCCCGACTGGGTGGACATCCTGCTGGCGAAGCACCGCATCGGGTTCTCCCGCAAGGCGTACGTGTACTGGCCCGGTGGGGATCGCAACGGCGACCCCGAGATCCTGCTGCCCGACGAGGTGGCGCACTTCGCTCCGCAGCCGGACCCGGACGCGCAGTTCCGTGGCATGTCGTGGATCACCCCGGTCATACGTGAGGCCCAGACCGACAACCGGCTGACGTCCTACAAGCACACGTTCCTCGACAACGCCGCCACCCCCAACCTGGCCGTATCACTGAACGAGGCGATCGGCCCCGACAAGTTCAAAACGTTCGTCGACATGTTCAAGGAGAAGCACCAAGGTCCGACCAAGGCTGGGGAGACGCTGTTCCTCGGCGGCGGCGCGGACGTGACCGTCGTCGGTACGGACCTTGACAAGCTCGACGTCAAGGCCGTTGCAGGCGTCAGCGAGACACGTATCGCGGCGGCATCCGGCGTCGGTGCGGTGGTGGCCCAGTTCTCCGAAGGGATGCAGGGATCCAGCCTGAACGCCGGCAACTACGGGCAGGCCCGCCGCCGGTTCGCCGAAGGGCTGATGCATCCGCTGTGGTCGGAGGCGGCAGGGTCGATGGAGACACTACGTCCCCCTCCGGATCTGCAGTCGCAGCGGCTCTGGTACGACGCCCGTGATGTGCCGTTCCTACGTGAGGACGCGAAGGACGCGGCCGACATCCAGCAGACCAAGGGTCAGACGATCGCACGTCTGACCGACGCCGGGTTCACCCCCGAGTCCGCGATAGACGCGGTGCAGTCCGAAGACCTGTCGCTGCTGGAGCACACCGGACTGTTCTCCGTGCAACTTCAGCCGCCCAACTCGTCCGACGAGACCAACGCGTCGACCATCACCGACCCCGCACGGGCCGCCGAACTGATCGAACGCGGCTGGACCGCCGTCTAGGAGGCAAGCATGGACACCACCTGGCAGGAGTTCCTCCGAGAGCTCGAGCAGGTCCGCGCTATCTCCCCGTCCGTCGGCACGACGGTGCGCGCCACCGATGACGATGACGAGTCGTTGGGGGTCATGTCGGGGCATTTCTCGACCTTCAACACCTGGTACGAGATCGACTCGAGGTTCGAGGGGAACTTTCTCGAACGCATCGCCCCGGGGGCGTTCAAGCGGACCATCGACGCGCACCACGACTCGTCCGACGGACGTATCAAGGTGCTGTTCAGCCACGGCATGGACTTCAACATCGGCGACAAGGTCCTCGGGGCCATCCGCGAACTGCGGGAGGACGACACCGGCCCGTACTACGAGGTCCCGCTGTTCGACACCACCTACAACCGTGACCTTCTGCCCGGCTTGAAGTCCGACCCGTCCGAGTACGGGTCGTCGTTCCGGTTCCGGGTACTCAAGGACGAATGGGTCGAGGAACCCGAACCGTCCGATCACAACCCGCGGGGTATCCCGGAACGGACCATCAAGGAGGTCCGCGTCCCCGAGTTCGGGCCGACGCCGTTCCCGGCGAACCCGACCGCCACCGCGGCGGTGCGTTCCATGACCGACGACTTCTACGACCGTATGCGTGAACGCCACCCCGACCGATACGAGGAACTTCTGACGCGAGCGCGTCAGATCCGCACTCCCGAACCGGAACCCGCCGAACGCACTTCCGGTGACGGACCCGCAGACCCGACCGAGGACCCGCCCGAAGGGCACTCCGAGGTGATGACCCGCGCTGAACGTCAGCAACGGGTCCGACAACTCAGAGTGATTAGGAGTGGACGATGAATCTGGAACAGATCCGAGCACACATCGAGGAGGTGGAGGGCGGACTGCGGCACCTCGCCAACCTTGACGAGGTCACCGAGGAGGAGCAGCGCGAGTTCGAATGGCTCGACGCTGAACTGCGGTGGTTGACCACCCAGGAGTCCCGCGAGGAACGCCGTGAGGAGGTCCGTGAGGAGGTCCGTGAGGAGGTCGACCGCGGTGCGGACGACCGCACCGAAGGCCCCGACACCCCCAACCCCAGCCGTGAGGACGACCCGTTCGACCTCGACACCCTTCGGGTGTCGCCGCTGGCACCCCGCGAGGAGGTCGCGGAGACGTTGCGCGGTCGGGCACTGACCGCGATCGAGCAGATCCGCTGGTCGGACGACGCCCACGCGGAGCGTGCCACCGAACTGGTGGAACGCCACGACGGGCAGGGCGAGCTCGCACGGCGCATCCTGACCTGCGGGTCGGAGGTGTACGAACGTGCGTTCTCCAGCTACCTGGCGGGACGTCCACTGGTCGGCGACGAGGCACGTGCCCTGTCGATCGGCACCGACTCGGAGGGCGGTTTCGCCGCCCCGGTCGCGCTCGACCCGACGATCATCCTCACGTCCGACGGCAGCGTGAACCCGCTGCGGCAGATCGCACGTGTGGAGACGATCACCACGAAGGAGTGGCAGGGTGTCACCTCCGCAGGCATCACGGTCTCCCGTTCCGGTGAGGCCACCGAGGCCGACGACGACGCTCCGACGCTCGACCAGCCGACGGTCACCCCGACACGGGTCGACGCGTTCGTGCCGTTCTCGTACGAGGCGGACCAGGACTGGAGTCAACTCCGTGCGGAGATGGCCCGTCTGATCGCCGAGGCGAAGGACGACGAGGAAGCGACCTCGTTCGTGACCGGAGACGGCACCGGCAACAACCCGTCCGGTGTGGTCGGCACGCTCGCTGCGGCCTCGAAGTTCGAGTCCGCGACGGCGAACACCTTCGCGTCCGAGGACGTGTACGAGACGGACAACCAGCTCGGTGAGCGGTTCCGTGCACGTGCCCGGTATCTGGCCAACAAGGTGATCTACAACGACATCCGACAGTTCGCGTCCGCTGACGGGCACGACCTGTGGGCCAGGCTCGGTGACGGGCGTCCGCCCGAGGTGCTGGGCTACCCGGCCCACGAATCGTCGGCGATGGACTCCGATTCCACGGCGTCTCTCGACGAGATTCTGCTGCTCGGTGACTTCCGGCACTTCCTGATCGTGGATCGTGTCGGCATGTCGGTGGAGCTGGTGCCGCACCTGTTCGGTGCGACCCAGCGTCCGACCGGTCAGCGTGGCATCTTCGCGTACTGGCGCAACAGCTCCGTCATCCTCGCGGATGAGGCGTTCGTGCTGCTCCAGGTCAACGACGGCGCCGCCTGATCGTCCGTAGGCGGGGGAGGTCCACCTCCCCCGCCTACCTCATCTTCCGAAGGAGTCCGCCATGGCACGTGCCAAGCAGGGGTTCATCACACGCATCGACGGTCGCCGCCGCCATTTCAACCGTGGCGACGACGTACCCGACGACGTCGCCGAACGGCTCGGTTCGCTTGTGGAACCGTACGAGCAGGCCACCGCCGCACCCGGCGAGAAACGCACTCTGGCGTACGAGTGTGAGGACTGCGACTTCACCACGCAGTCGCCCCGCGGGTTGAAGCCGCACCGGTCGCAGAAGCACTGATGGCGAACCGTAAACACAACACCCTGACGGCGGACACCGTCGACACGGTCACGTTGGGCGACCGGAACTACGACCAGGTCATGGTCACCAACAGGTCGGGTGGGAACCCGATCTACTTCCGCGTTGACGGGACAGCCCCGACAGTCGAGGGAGACGACACGTTCGTCGTTGCTGCTTCCGCGTGGGCCCACAAGACGATCGGCCTGCCGGACAAGGAGTCCCTGCAGGTGAAGCTCATCTCGGCTGGTGCGGAGGACTACTCGGTGGAGGCCGTCTGATGTCTGGACGAACCATCGCCGCGTCGGTACCAGGGGTGGGGTCTTCTATACGGACTGCCCGGGTCACGACCGGCTCTGTACCGGGGACGAGCGAAACGGACGTGACCGTGACCTGGGATACACCGTTTGCCGACACCGACTACACCGTGGTGCCCGTGGTGGAGGAGGACGAGAACGGCGAGTCTCTGCGGGTGCGCCGACTCCGCTCCAAGACGGCGGGTGGGTGCGTGGTCAACGTGGTCAACAACGCCATCACTTCGCGGACCGGCACCGTTCACGCCATCGGGATCGCTGATTAGCGACGACCTGCCGTCCGGGCCGGTCGCCCCGTTCTTCCCGCCCGCACTTCGGAGGTGAAACATGCCCGACACCCTCGACGTGCTCACCCTCGATGAAGCCAAAGACGGCATCAACTTCGACGCCTCCACCGACACCCACGATGACGAGTTGGGACGCATCGTCACGGCCGTGTCACGTCGGCTCGACGACGCATGCGGCCCGATCGTGGCCCGCGAACGCACCGAACTGCACGACGGCGGCGACCCGTTCATCCGCCCCCGTAAGACCCCCGTGTCGGCCGTCACCACGTTGAAAGAGTACGTGGACACCACCGCCACCACGTTGACCGAAGAAACGAACGCGTCGAAACCGGCCGACGGTTACCTGCTGGACGACGTCTCCACCCACAACGTGAAGATCATCCGCCGGTCCGGCAACTCGGACCACCGGTTCCCGTCGGGACGGCGCAACGTCGAACTCGTGTACGACGCCGGCCGTGCCGAAAACACCGCGGCGGTGGATCCGGTGTTCAAGCAGGCTGCCGCACTGATCCTGTCGCACATCTGGAAGCCGAACGCTGGGGCGTGGGCGTCGAACATCGACCCGTTCGAAGGGCACGATCAGATCCCGCCGGGTGTCGCATGGAAGCTGCCTCCGTCGGCGTTGGACCTGCTGGATGACGAACTGTTGCCGCCGGGTGTCGCCTAGATGGCGGACACGTCCACGTTCATCACGTTCAAACAGGCCGTCATCGATGCGCTGGAAGCCAAGACCGGTGCCGGTGGGGACCTCGAAGACGTCCAGGTGGCGTACGGCTGGCCCGGACCCAACGCAGCCCGCGAGCTGATCGCGTGGGGCAACGTCGCAGACCTCGAACATGCCATCCCGACCATCAAGTCCGGCCGCAAACAGCGGCAGGAAACCCTACGTGTACCGCTGGTCGTCTGGGTGTTCCACCCTGACGCCACCCCTTTGACCGTCAAGTCGGTGGAGGAACGGGCGTTCGCGCTGCTCGGGCCGGTCGAGGACACGTTCGCGGACACACCGCAGGTGGTCGACGCGGTCCAGTGGGCTGCCATCGACGACGGTGAGGTCGTGACGGTCCCGTACGACAAGGGCTGGGCGGTCGCAGTCACCGTCAACGTCCAAGTGAACGCCCGCCTCACCTAGGAGACACCCCATGAGCTGCGGAGAACGCACCGTCACACCCGGGGAGCCGTTGCCTCCGGTCAACGACGACCACTACCCGCCCGACGCCGAGGAGCTGCCGTGAAGATCACAAACGCGTCGGACGGCACCCGGACCATCGCAGACACCGGCGACGTCGTGGAACCGGACGGCCAGGCGACCGTCCCCAAGAAGCTCGGTGAGGCCCTGTGCCAGCAGGAAGACGTCTGGCAGAAGGTCAAGACCACCAAGAAGTCCAAGAAGTCTGACGAATCGGGAGATGACTGATGGCGGCACCCGCAGGGCTCGCAGGACAACTGGGCCTCAAGAGCGAGTCGACGGTCGGCACCGCCGTCACGGTCGACACGTTCCTCGAGAGCTTCCTGTCCGAGTCGATCGACAAGCAGATCGCACGGCTCGACTCGCAGGGCATCCGTGCAGGACGGCTCACAACCGCAAAGTGGAAGCCGTCCGCCGTCACCGTCGGCGGTGACCTGACCCTGGAGCTGTGGTCCGAACCGCTCGCGACGCTGCTCACCCACATGTTCGGCACCGTCAACACGACGGGCGCCGGACCGTTCACCCACACGGCCGAACCCGGAGACCTGACCGGCAAGTCGTTCACCCTGCAGGTCGGCAAGCCCGACCGGTCCGGCACCGTCCAGCCGTTCACCTACAACGGCTGCAAGATCCCCTCGTGGGAACTGGCCTGCGCCGTCGGGGAGATCCCGCAGCTCACCCTCACCATCTCGGCGTGGGACGAGGACACCGGCACAGCGCTGGCGGCAGCCTCCTACGGCACCGGGGAACCGTTCACGTTCGTGGAAGGGTCCCTGTCTGCCGGCGGTTCAGCCGTCAACACGGTCACGTCCGTGAACCTCGCAGCCGACAACGGCATCGACACGGACCGGCACCGTCTCGGCGCCGCCACAGTCAAAGAACAGCTACAGAACGGGATGCGCGAGTACACCGGAACGGTCGAAGCCGACTTCGAGGACCTCACCGAGTACAACCGGTTCATCGACGGCGACGAGTTCGCGATGGTCCTCAAGTTCGACAATGGGACCGACTCTCTCACCGTGACGAAGAACGTCCGTTACGACGGCGAGTCCCCCAACGTGGAGGGCCAGGAGGGCCTGTCGATCTCCCTGCCGTACAAGGCGCTGTCCGGCACCTCCGACGCGGACGCCATCACTGCGGTCCTGACTAACGGCGAGAGCAGCGCGGCATGACGCGCATAGGCCACACGGACGACCTGTAGTGGCCCGCCCCGGCGATGCACGGTTCGGGAAGCTGCAGGTCGACTGGCGGTCTCACAAGCAGTTGCAGTCGGCGTTGCGGCATGCCGCCGACGAAGAGCTGCCCAAGGCGATGGGCCGCGCCAACAAGTCGGTCGGACAGTTCATCATCGACCGGCTCACCCCCCCTCCGGTACCGGAGGCGGTCGGTACCGGACGTGGGTCGAACGTGCGGGCGTCGGCGTCACGTCGTGATGTGATGCTGCGGGTCGGCGGTTCACACCGTGCAGCCAACGTGCCGTTGGCTCCGTGGGGGCGGAGGATCGGCCGTCTCATCCGCAGTTCTGCTCCACCTCGCCCTCACGTCCTCGGCACCGCCGAGAAGCACCGTGACGACATCGAACGTGCCTACCTGGACGCCGTCCGGGCGGCCATGTCCGGGGCGTTCCACGACGTAGACGTCTAGGAGGCCCCCGTGACCGAAGAGACCCCCGAGACCGTGACGGTCGAGGACGAGAAGGGTGAGACCCGCACGATCGCGTTCACCAAACGCGACCAGCTGGACATCGAACGGATCGTCGGGAAACCGCTGGGGACGCTGTTCACAACCCACGAAGGACAGATAGTCCCGACCGGCGAGTATCAACTCGCCGCACAGTACATCGCCGAGCAGAAGCTCGGTCTGACCGAGGACGACTGGGACGACTGGCTCGACCAGTCCATACGGGATGTCGAGGTCGAGTTCGAGGTGGACCCTACCTAGAGGGCGCATGCCGCCGGCATGCGCAGTTCTGGCAGACCCGCAATACCGGGGTCGGGGACTCGCATCACGCCGAGATGGCGGTGTTCGCCCGCGTCTTCCACCTGTCTCCGGACGAGTTCTGGGCGTTGACGTCCCGTGAGTACCTGGCGTTCCTGACGATGCTGGAGGATAGCTAATGGCCTCCAAGGGCACGCTCAGAATCAAGATCGTCGGGGACCACGGGCCCCTCCAGTCGTCCATCAAGGGTGCCCTCGGTTCGCTGGGTGGGTTCGTCGGTCAGCTCGCCAAGATCGGCGGTGCCGCCGCGGCGGCGATCGGTGTCGCATCGGTGAAGGCGTTCGCCGACTTCGACTCGGCGATGAACGAGTCGCTGGCGATCATGGGTGACGTGTCCGACACGATGCGTGGAGACATGTCGGATGCCGCCCGTGAGGTCGGCAAGACCACCAAGTTTTCGGCTTCGCAGGCCGCCGATGCGTACTTCTTCCTGGCGTCGGCGGGGATGGACGCTGAGCAGTCGATCGGGGCGTTGCCGCAGGTTGCGGCGTTCGCGCAGGCCGGCATGTTCGACATGGCGACCGCCACCGATCTGGCGACGGACGCGCAGTCGGCGTTGGGGCTCACGTCCGATGACGTCGACGAGAACCTGGCGAATCTGACTCGCACCACAGACGTGTTCGTGAAGGCCAACACGTTGGCGAACGGGTCGGTGGAGCAGTTCGCCACGGCGATGACGTCGAAGGCCGGTACGGCCCTGCAGACGTTGAACAAGGACATCGAGGAGGGCACGGCGGCGTTGGCGGTGTTCGCCGACCAGGGCATCAAGGGGGAACGTGCCGGAACGGTGTTGACCAACACGTTGAACGGCCTGTCGAACCGGGCCCGGATATCGGCCGGTGCGTTCGAATCTCTCGGTGTGGAGGTGTTCGACACCGACGGGGCCATGCGCAACATCGCAGACATCGTCGCCGACCTCGAGGTCGGCCTGGCCGGCATGTCCGTGGAGCAGCGTGAGGCCGAACTGGCGGCGTTGGGGTTCAACAAGCGCACCCGGGAAGGAATCCTCGCGCTGCTCGGCAACTCCGAGGCGCTCCGCGGGTATGAGCGGGACCTGCGGGACGCGGCCGGTACCACCCAGACGGTGGCCGACAAGCAGATGGAGTCGTTCTCCGCGAAGATGGGGCTGGTCTGGTCGCAGATCCAGGACGTGGGGATCTCGATCGGCAAGGCACTCGTTCCGGCGTTGGAGATATTCGCCGGCTGGCTTGATTCGAACCTTCCGGCCATCACCGGCTGGTTCGACGATGTGTCGTCGAAGTTCGAGGGGCTGTTCGGCACCGCCGACGACACGATGGCCGGTACTGCTGAGGCGATGTTCGGGGCTGGGGAGGCGGTCCACGGGTTTGACAATGCGGTGAGGGATGCGCTCGGTCTGACCGAGGGACGGCTGCACGGCTACGACGTCGTGGTCGGTGACGTGACGGCAAGCACGGAAGACAACTTCCTGTCCATGGGGGAGATGATGGGCAGACTCGCTGACCTGTGGGCGCAAGTGTTCGAGGACGACATCAAGCCGTGGTTCAACGACACGTTCATCCCGTGGTTGACCGATGAAGCATCCCCAGCGGTCGGCCGTGCCGGCGTCGAGATGGGGCTCGCGCTTGCAAGGGGGCTGGAGGAAGGCATCAAGGGGGCACTTCCTGGGCCTATCCTGTCGCTCATTTCGACAGTCGGTGACCCTTCGGGGCTTGCTGATCGGTTGAAGACGTTCGGTTCTGGTGGTCGTCTTGGCCGCGTAATCGTGGATCGTGTCGAAGGGGCTGCAGAGCCCGAGTCCAGGCAGCAGACGATCCCCACCAACTTGCGTTCGTTTCATGGGGGCGGTGTGTTCCGTACCCGCCGTCCCGGCGGTGAAGGGCTGGCGCTGCTCCGTGACCGTGAGGAGATCGTCACCCCGGAGGACCGGCAGCGTGGGCAGGTGGTGCAGAACTTCTATGGGCCGGTCAACGACGACATCACGGGTCGTAGGGCTGCGCTTGCGTTGAGGATGGCATGACCGCTGCGGACTTCACGTGGACGTTCGAACTTGCCGACGCGTCGTTGACGTTCGGGGCGGACACCGACCTGGAGATCCTGAAGGTTGACGGGTTGGACGGGTGGGATGCCCGCAGTTCGTCCCGTCCGATCCCGAGAGGGCACGGGGCTGTCGGCGGGGCACATTTCCTGCCCGGTCTGGAGCCGGTGTTCCGCTGTGAGGCGATGGGGACGCAGGAACGGGTCGAGGAACTGCGGGAGCTGTGGGCGGCCGGCCTGCCCATATCGACGGACGACGTCGGGACGTTGACGTTCAAACGTCCCGGAACCGACGAACGGTTCCATCACGCCCGTGTGCTGGCACGGCACTGGCCTACCGACGCCCGCAACATCGGGGTGAAGGCCGAACCGACCGTCGCGTTCGAAGTCAACGACCCGCGGGCATATGCGACCACGTTGAAACAGGAAAAGTTGACACCGTACGTCGAGGGTGGCGGCCTGGACTTCGGCGTCGACTTCGGCGTCGACTTCACCGTCACCGGTAACGACGGGTCTGCCGACAACGGCGGAAATGCCGACAGCCCTCCACTGATCCGGTTCTTCGGACCTGACTCGGGCACCTGCACCGGAGTGCAACTGCTCAACCGCACGACCGGCGTGGAAATCGACGTGCAGACGAACATCACGGCCGGGCAGATCCTGACGTTCGACGTGCGGGCGTTCGTCGCGGCGACCGGCGGGCGTGTCGTCGACCTCGACGGGGCGAACCGTTACGGGTCGTGGCAGCACACCCGTGAGGCGCTGCTGATCGCTTCCGGTTCGAACCTGCTGCGGTTCACCGCCGACGGCGCCACCGACGGCATGGAATGTGTCGTGTCCTTCCGAGACTGCTGGCTGTAGGAGACCTGGATGCCCACCACAACCGTTCTGGACGGCGACGGCACCGATTGGACCGCAGGTGTGTCCGCACTGGGCGCCCGCACCGACAACGCTGGCGCTGCGGTGACCGACTGGGCGCAGGACGAAGCACGCCTCATCAACCATCTGCTGACAGAGGGGTTTCTGACTTCCGGTGCGTTCGTCGTGTCCGACGGTGCGTCGGGCATGCAGGTCGACGTCGGGTCGGGGACGGCGAAGGCCGACATCTACGTCGTGGAGGGCGACGATGCCGGGCAGCACCCGTATCTGGTGCGGATGGACGACACCACCGTGACGGTCACGTTGGACGCCGGAGACGCGGACGCCCGCACCGACGAGATATGGCTTGTCGTGCGGGACGCGACCTACGACGGCGGGTCGTTGACGGAAGCGCAGCTAGCGGTCCGCAAGGGTGATGCAGGTGGCGGTGCGCCGGGTCCGGACGGGGCGTGGGATGCTGCCGTGCTGCTCGCTTCGATTGCCGTGGGGGTGTCGGCGTCCACGGTCGGGGCCGGTGACATCACCGACGACCGGACCGCCTCGACGTTGAACGCCGTGGTGGAGGCCGCACTTGACCACGGGTCCATCTCCGGGCTCGGTGACGGAGACCACGACCACGGCACGCTGTCCGGTTTGGCTGACTTCACTGCGGACCACGGCACCGAACATGACAGTCACGATCACTCGGCGGCAGCGTCGACCATCGCGGCTGCCGACCTCGCAGACCACAACAAGACCGTCCACGACGCGTTGAACATCGACGCGGACACGCTCGATGAGGTGCAGCTCGCCGACTTGATGGGGTCGCTGGAGGTCGACGGGTCGGTCGAGGTCGCTTCTGTTGCGCTGGGTGGCACGGTGGCGGATGTCGCGACCGTCTCGCTGACGATTCCGTCCGACTGGGACGGCTACAAGATTGTTACAGAATCCTCATATGTCCTCAGAGCGAACTCCTCCGGCGGGGCCGACGTGAACTTCGATGTTGTGGTGTCGATAGGTGGCACAGCACAGCAGACCCAGGAGGCCCTTATCGCAGCGGCCGGTGAGAACGGATTGCAGGTACCAGGTGCGTGCGGTGGCCGTCGCACGGGGATGACCGCAACCGGTTCGGTTGACGTGAAGTTGCGTGCATCCGGCGATAACAGCATGACGGACATCTACCTGTACGCCCGTGCTGTCCGTACGTCGTAGATGGCCGAGTACGAACTGGTCCTGGTGGACCGCACCCCGAACCAGAGTTCTGCTCCGACCCTGACCGATGTCGGTCCGCTGGTCGCCCCGACGATCACCTACACGGACGTGTTGGACGGTGACGGCACGTTGAAGTGTTCGGTGGTGCCCGAACGGATCGACCCGGACGTCAAGACGGCGCTGCTCAACTTCACGGATCCGGACTCGCCACCGGACGGGCTTGAGGTTCACCTGTACCGGGACGGTGTCAAGGTGTGGGCCGGTCCGCTGGTCGCCCCGACGCTCGAGGGCGGTTCTCTGACGTTGCGTGCGAGGTCCCGTTCGTACGACCTGCGTCGCATGTGGGTCACCTCCGACCTGACGTTCAGTTCGGTGGACCAGTACACCATCGTGGCCGGTCTGGTCGACCACTGGCAGGACCTCGACTACGGCCACTGGGGCATCGACACCTCTTCGGTGGGCCTGTCAGGTACGACCCGCACCCGCACGTACCTTGCCGCCGAACATCCGAACGTCCACGAGCAGATCGACAACCTGTCCAACGTGTTGAACGGGTTCGACTGGTGGGTCGACCCGGACGGCACCCTCAACCTTGCGGCCGAACGGGGTTCCGACCTCACCGGCACGGTGGTGTTCGACCTGCGTAACATCGCCGACCCGGACATCGCCGTGTCCGTCGGCCCGGAAGATGTCGCGTCGGAGGCGTTCGGGCTGGCCACCTCGGCGGACTTCGACCCGTTGACCTCGACCCGGTCGAACGTGACGCTCAGGGAGACGTTCGGACGGTGCGGGGTGGCAGCTACGTTCGACGGGGTGTCGGTGCAGGGCACGTTGGACGACCACACACAGCAGCTTGTTGACGACCGGGACGGACCGTTGTTCGACCCCGGTGCGGACCTGATTCCGGTGTCGGACGTGGAACCGGGCGACTTCGCCCCCGGCGACCTGGCGGAGTGGAGCCTAGACATTGGACTAGGGCTGCAGACCTTCACGCGCAGACTCTCCACGGTTGGGGTCTCCGTAGACGAGAACGGCGGCGAAACGATGTCCGTCGCCTTCCTGTGACCTGTCACACCCCCCTGCAACAATGGGACCAAGAAGTGCCCCCGCGTGCGCGAACACCGGGGGCGTGGCCGAACCCTGATAGGAGGGTCCGACATGGCAGACTCTACGTGCTCGATCGACGGATGCGACCGAATTTCAGTTGCCCGCGGCTGGTGCCCCAAGCACTATGGGCGTTGGTGGCGCAACGGTGACCCTGTTGAGTTACACCTGGACCCCGACCCTCCCGACGTTTGCCAGGTCGAAGGGTGCGAGCGTGGAGGGAGGCTTCGCCGCGGGTGGTGCGGGAAGCACTACAAGCGCTGGCAGAAGCACGGCGACCCGCACGTGGTCCTTGAATCCAGCGGACAGACGGGCAACTACCTGCCCGTCGAACCGCGCATCCATGAGTACTCCGAGACGGATGAGAACGGCTGTTGGGTGTGGACGGCAGCTAAGACCGCCGAGGACGGGTACGGGAAGCTCTCAGTCGAGGGCACGTTGACTCCTGCGCACCGGGCGTCCTACGAGGTGTTCGTCGGTCCGATCCCTGACGGTCTGGACATCGACCACTTGTGCCGGAACCGCTCATGCGTGAACCCGGAGCACCTCGAACCGGTCACCAGACGAGAGAACCTACTTCGGGGGCAGACGCTTGCGGCCGAAAACGCCGCACGGACTCACTGCAAGCGCGGGCACGAGTTCACGGACGAGAACACACGCATCGACAGTCAGGGTGGACGCCGATGCATCACCTGCGTACGCGCCTACGAGCGGAGGCGGTCACGACGCCGCCGTCGAGGCAAGTGATCGACGCCGGGGTTGGCCTGCAGACGTTCGAACGGAGGCTGTCGCAGGTGCAGACGTCTGTCGACGAGAACGGCGGCGAGGACATGTCGGTGGCGTTTCTCTGATGGGTACCAGGCCGGGGTTGGAAGGTGGGCTGCCTAAGGCGGTCGCAGACCTGCAACGGCAGTTGAGGGAACTCAAGGCGCAGGCGCTGCGCCGGGCCGGCTCAGGCCACGACCATGCGCTCGGTGACCTGTCGAACGTGACCGCCACGGGGGAGGGGTCGGGCGGCGGGTTCGACGCGGACACCGTCGACGGTCAGCACGCCTCTGAGTTCGCTGACTCAGCCCACAGCCACCCCCATGACCACGCCCTGGGTGACCTGTCGAACGTGACCGCCACGGGGGAGGGGTCGGGCGGCGGGTTCGACG
>CAZHZQ010000033.1:18927-19266 GCA_964537235.1 uncultured Actinomycetota bacterium
CAGACACGGTCGACGGTCAGCACGCCTCTGAGTTCGCCGCCACCTCCCACGGCATCCACGTCAACTACAGCGAAACGGCCGACATCCGGGCGTCCGACTACGACCTGGGCAACTACGGCGGTGGTTCCGGTGAGGTGGCCAGAGCCGACCACAGGCACGCGCTGGTCGACGTTGCCCGGTCAGACCACGACCACGACGGGGCGTACCTGCAGGCCGCCGAGACGGACGTGTTCACCGCGGACGGGACGTTCTCGAAGGCCGATTATCCAGGACTCAAGTTCGTTCGCGTCCGCATTCAGGCCGCCGGCGGCGGCGGTGGTGGCGCCGACGACTCCGCCT
>CAZHZQ010000034.1:0-3236 GCA_964537235.1 uncultured Actinomycetota bacterium
CCGCGTCCTGACCCTCCGGAACGAAGACGTTCGCGCGCTGAGCGTCGTGTTCGGGATCAGCGCGGACGAGTTCGTCGAACGGCTTGACAGCGAAGGCATCCTCGCGGACGCCTGACGCGCACCGGAACGATGAGCTGATGGGGCCCCGACGGGCCCCATCAGCCGTTCACCGGGTCAGCCCGGATGCCGCGGCGGGGGTGAGCCCTTGACGAGCGTGCGGACCAACGGGAACAGGGGTCCGGTCCGCAGCGTGAGGTACGGGGGGAGGGTCTTGACCCGCATCGCCAGGGTCCCGTTCCCCGGGTACACGCCGACCCGAGGGACCGCGAGATCCCCGCGGTGTTCCTCGCCGGACGGCAGCGAGAACGCCGTGGTGAACCCCGCCCGCCCCGCAGCCTCCCGGACCGTCTCGTCGTGCCGGCCACGGGGGTAGGCGAGGGTGCGGACGGGCTCCTCCAGCAGTTCCTCCAGGATCTCTCTGCTCGTCCGGAGGTCACGGAGGCACGCCTCGGAGGACAGCTCGGTCAGCACGTGGTGGGAGCGGCTGTGGGACCCGATCCCGAAGCCACGCTCACGCAGGTCGAGCACCTGATCGCGGGTCAGCGTCCGCAGCGGCCGGTGGGTCGGCGGCGTGTCCACCCAGTCCACCGCGCGGCCGTCTGCGGTCAGGGTGTCGGCGACCACGAAGATCGTCGCGCGTACCCCGTACCGTTCGAGGACCGGGACGGCGTGCTCGGCCACCCCGGCGAAGCCGTCGTCGAAGGTGAGCGCGACGGTCCCGCGAGGAGGTCGGAACGAGCGGTCGAGCCCGTCCAGCGCGGTCGGGAGGTCGACGACGTCTCTGTTGGCCGCGAGCCAGCGGATCTGCTCGTTGAACTCCGGCGGGGAGATCGACAGCGGTGAGTCCCAGTCGGGATCGACGGAGTGGTAGCAGAGGATGCTCATCGCGGGCGTTAGGGTAGGCCTGTGGTGACGGCGGACACTCTCGGTCTGGCTCCCCGGGATGCGGCGCTCCTGCAACGGGTCCGGGACCGTCGGGCGAACGGTGTCCCGGAGGGCGAGCGCTTCGAGGCCCGGCGACGGGCCGCCGACCGGGTCGAGGACGTGCTGGACCCGGCCGACGTGATCGCGATCCGAACGTCACCGCTGGGCGCGGGCTGGTCGACCGACCTCGACGTCCACGTGCACCGGATGCCGGACGCGGAACGGCTGCGGGAGGCGGGCTGGTTGCCGCTGGACGCGCTGCTCGCACGGCTCGGCAGCCGCGGTCGCGGTCGCTGGGCCGTGACCGAGCGCGGGGACGTCGTCGGCGCCCTGGACCTGCACGTCGGCCCGCCCGCCGACGATCTGTCCGCCGTGACCGACCGCTGCCGGAAGCGCGGCACGGTGCGCGCCCGGGAGGTGTTGGAGCTGCGGGTCCTCCGCCGGCGGGGCGTCGACATCGCCAGGAGCGAGGTGACGGCAGCCGCCGCTGCCGCCGAGTCGGCGTTGGGCGGCGACGAGCTCCGGGATCTCGTGGACGGACGTCCCACCCGGTGTCCGGCCCCCGTCCGGACCGGCCGCGCGCGGCGGGCGGTCGCCAGCCTCCGCCGGTGGACACGCCCACGTCTCGTCGTGGCCGTCAGCGGGCCGGACGGCGCGGGCAAGTCGACCCTCGCCCGCGCGGTCCTCGAGCAACTGCAGCGGGCAGGGGTCCCCACCAGGGTCGTCTGGACCCGGCCGGGGATGCGGATCGGGTGGCTGTCCGCGCTGGCCCGGCTCGGTCGTCGCCTCCTGGGCGGAGGGGACGAACCGGGCGTCCGGCGGGTCGCGCGCGGCGAGACCCGTGACCTCCCCTCCAGGACGGGCGCCCTCGGCGCCCTGTGGACCCTCTGCGTGACGGTGGCGTTCCTGCTCGACGTGTGGCGGCGCCACCTCGGTCCGGCCGGGCTCCTGATCTGCGACCGGCACCTCCTCGACGCCCTCGTCACCCTGGACGTCGTCTACCGAGGCTCGGACCTGCGGATCCCACGTCGGCTGGTCCGGCGGTTGCTTCCCCCGGCACAGCTCACCGTCTACCTGCGGGTCGCGCCCGGCGTCGCGGCCGCCCGGAAGCCGGACGACTCGTTCGTCGAGCGGACACTGCGCGAGCAGGTCGACCGTTACGAGCGGTCGCTGGACGTGGTGGACCCGCTCGTTGTCGTGGACGCGGATCGTCCGGTGGGCGAGCTGCGCGAGGAGATCGTCCGGAGGATCGTGCTCGGACCCGGTCCGGCGTAGGGGTCAGCGCACGAGCCGGACCCCGTGCTCGTCGAGGAGTCGGTCGAAGCGCCGGCGATCGTCCTCCAGAAGGCTCACCGAGCCCTCCGGCAACGCCGCCGGGTCGGCCTGCACGGTTGCGCCCCGACCGAGGGACGACGCGACGCGCTTGACGGCCTCCCGCAGCGCCCGGGGCAGCTTCCCGACCAGGAACCGGTGCCGGGTCGCCGCGCGGAGGAGCGGCCGCGGCACCCCGTCGAGCCGATCGCCCACGTTGTGTCGACCGTCGGGACGGACCGTCGTGGGCAGGCCGAGGTGGTCCAGGACGGCCTCCCACGCGGCCTGCCCCCGCTCGTCGTCGGTGAGCGACTCCAACGACGTCACCAGCACCTGCTCCGTCGGGAACCGTTGCAGGTACGGGGCGAGCCCCGCCGCGTACAGGCTGCGGCGGACGTACTCGCTGTCCGGAGACGCCGCCAGCGCGAAGGGGCGGTCCTCACGGCCGGTGCGCACGGCGTGCCGGTAGTGGGACGCGGTGCGCCGGGCGCGGTCCCTCGTGAGCATCACGAGCCGGGCACCGGGCACCTCCTCGGCCATCCGCCGTGCCGCCGCTTCCGCGACCTCCGGATCCACGTACACGGGGGAGGCCTCACCCGTCACGTGTCCGGCGGGGCAGCCGGCGAAGAGCCGGCGGTACCCGGCGATCCCGCCGGGCGTCTGCTGGGGGTGGGAGAAGTAGTGGGGCTCCTTCACCGCCGGCAGGTGCGTGCCGGGGTGCTCGTCCAACCACCGGAACAGCATGGTCGTCCCGCACTTCATCGCCCCGAGGATGATGAAGTCCGGACCGGGTGGAGGAGCAGACACCCTGGAAGCCTAGTGGCGACCGCTGCCGGAGGGCTGGGCGCCGGCACCGTGTCGTAGGCTCGCGCCATGCCCGCCGGGACGACGCTCCGTGTTCGTGGTCTGGTTCGTGGTCCGGTTCGTGGTCCGGCTCGTGG
>CAZHZQ010000034.1:3336-19173 GCA_964537235.1 uncultured Actinomycetota bacterium
CGACGCTCCGTGTTCGTGGTCTGGTTCGTGGTCCGGTTCGTGGTCCGGCTCGTGGCGGACGACCGTGACACGGGTGCTGCTCGTGGGCAAGGGAGCCCCGGAACGCGGGGGGATTCCGGCGACCCTGCAGATGGTCCAGACCAGTCGCCTGTCGCAGCGGCACGATCTGCGGCTGGCGAACCTCTCGCGCCCCGAACCGCCCCGCGAGGGCGGACGCTTCACGGCCGGCAACGTCCGGCGGACCGCCGAGGACGCCGCGCGGCTGTGGCGGGAGGCGTGTGACGTCGACGTGGTGGACATCCACACGGCGTTCGTTCCTCTCACCACCCTGTTCCGGGCCTGGCTGCTCGCGCTGGTCGCGCGGCTCCGGGGGGCGAGCGTCGTCGTCCACGCGCACGGCGGCCTGATCCGCACGTGGGTGGACGGCCCGGTCCGCCGGCTGCTGGTCCGCGCGGCCATGACCCCGGTCCGCACGGTGGTCGCGGTGTCCGACGGCGAGCGCGCCGCGCTGGTCCGCGCGTTGCCTGCGGACCGCGTCCGGCTGATCCGCAACGGTGTCGACACCGCCGTCTTCAGGCCGCCGGACCAGGGCCGCCAGCCCGGCCGTCGGCCCGTCGTGCTCTACGTCGGCCTGCTCACCCCCCGCAAGGGCGTGGTCGACCTCCTCCGCGCGTCCGAGGAGCTGACCGAACGGGGCGTCGACCACGAGCTGCGCATCGTGGGAGGGACCCCGGACGAGGGGGCGCACGCCGAACGGGAGGTGCGGGACGCCGCCGGCCCCGAGGTCCGCTTCCTCGGCACCCAACCGCACGAGGCGATGGCGGACCACTACCGCGCCGCCGACGTGTTCTGCCTGCCGTCGTGGTGGGAGGCGATGCCGCTGTCGATCCTCGAGGCGATGGCCAGCGGTCTGCCGGTCGTGGCCACGGACGTCGGGGACGTCCCGCACGTCGTGGCCGACGGGCGGACGGGTCTGCTCGTCCCGCCCCGCGAACCCCGAGCGCTCGCAGAAGCGCTGGCGACCGTGCTCCGCGACGGGGACCGTCGGGAGGCGATGGGCACGGCCGGACGCCGCCTCGCCGAGGAACGGTTCAGCCTCGACAGGACGGTCGACGAGCTGGACGCCCTGTTCCGGGCGGTAGCGTCGTGACGTCCATCGATCAGCCCCACACCGGGTAGCCGTAGCGCCGGGCGACCAGCGCGGTCATGGCCGACACCACCGCCCGCGGCAGCAACGGGAGATCGTTGCGGGTCTCGGCCGCGGGCAGGATCTCGGTCTCCCCCTCGCGGTGGCGGTCCGGGTTGCCGGCCACGATGTGGGCGCGCCCCAGCGCGACCGTGCGTTCGCCGGTGAACGGCAGACGCTGCCGGGGGAAGCCCATCAGGTCGGCCACCTGCCCGAGGAGCGGCCGGGGCGCAGAGACCAGATCCTCGTACCGGAGGTGCAGCCACCGCAGGTCCGGCTGGGTCCGGTGCAGCAGCTCGGCCCCGAGGTTGATCTCGGCCCAGCGGAACGCGCTCTTCGCCGGCCGTTGTCCCGCCGTGCCGCCGCCGGGCCGGCCGGGCTGGGTCTTGGCGCGCGCCCAGGACCCCGCGACCGCCCGCGGGTCGCGCATCAGGTGGACCGCGGCGACGTTCTCGCGGCCGACGGCTCGCACGGCCACGGCCAGGTCCTGCGGGCGCTTGGAGGTGTCGACGATCCACGTCGCGCCGGTCGTCTCGGCGAGCGCCTCGTACACCCTGCGCACGACCGGCACGTAACGCCCGAGCGTTGCCGTGTCCTCTGTACCGCGCAGGAGGGGGACGCGCCGCGACAGCGAGGCGACCTCCTGCTGCCATCCGAGGATCGTCCGGGGAGAGGCGGTCGCCGCGACCTCGCGCGTCACCGGCCCCCAGACCGGGCAGCCCGTCGGCGGCCTGCCGCACTCGCACGGACGACCCTCGACCATCCCCCGCCGGAACAACCAACGCACCTCACCGGCTGCGAAGACGCCGTCCATCTGACCGAGCACGTCCGCCAGCAGGGTGCTGCCGCTGCGTCCCGGGCCGACCACGAAGAGGACGTTCACGGTTCGAGCTCCTCCGGTCGCTCCGGCCCGGACAGGAGGCGTCCCACCACGGGCACACTGACGAGCTCGGGGAACGTCTCGGTGAGCCGAAGCGAGCGACGGTTGACCAGCAGCACACCGGCGGACGCCACCGCGGCCAGCACGAACGAGACCGGAGCCGGGGGACCGACGACCTGCTCGACGAGCCACACCCCGGCGATGCCGGCGATCACGGACAGGTAGATCCGCAGATACCCGACGTCCAGCAGGCGGAATCCGAGCCCCCGCAGCCCGAGGTGGTTGAGGATGTTCTGCGAGAAGAGCGTCGCCGCGTGCGCGATCGCGACACCCACGGCTCCGAAACGGGGGATCAGCAGCAGGCTGAGCGCGATGTTCAGCACCGCGACGGAGATGTTGGCCACGGCGATCCAGCGGAGGCGGCCGTAGACGTGCAGGGTCTGGACGTTGAACCCGAAGCACACGTTCAGGTAGTAGCCGAGACCGAGCAGCGCGAGGACTGGGGCGGAGCTGGCGTACCGCTCCCCGAACAGGGTCACCGTCGTCGGCAGCGCCAGCGGGAACGTCAGCACGAACGCGGGGAACGAGAAGACCGCCAGCCACGCGGCCGTCTGCCAGTAGGTCCGCTGCATCGCCTCGTGGTCCCCCCGGGAGTACAGCCTCGATGCCAGCGGCACGAAGAGCAGGACGAAGCTCCACTGCACGAAGTGGTTGAGGCGGGCGACCGGGAACACCGAGCGGAACTCGGCGACGGCCTCCTCGGCCTTGAAGTGGCCCAGCAGCACCACGCCCACGGTGTTCATCGAGATGACGACGAGCTCCTGGGTCAACAGCGGCAGCGCGAACGTGAACACCTCCCGGAAGGGCATGGAGACCACTTGCCACGACAGACCACGCAGCAGGCCACGCTCTCGGAACAGTCGGCTGAGCATCGCCGCGTACACGAGGATCCCCAGGGCCCCCGCCACGACGTAGCCGACCGCCAGGACGATCACCCCCACGTCCAGGACGAGGAGGAACGCGACGGCACCGAGCCGCATCGCCGGCGTGAGGACGTACTTGCGGACGAAGATGGCCTTCGGCCGCGAGTACACCGCGAACACCGCCTCCGCGAGGTCGTCGAACGCCTCCACGGGGGCCAGCAGGATCATGACCGCGAGGACCTCGGCCGTGCGCTGCCCGGCGGACGCCGCGATCGTCCCCTGCAGGGCCACCACCGCCACGGTGAGCAGCGCCCCCATGCCGAGGATGAGGCCGGCCTCCATCAGGAGGGTGCCGAACAGCTTGTTCCGGTCGTCCTCCTCCTCGTAGATCGACAGGAACCTCGTCACCGCCCGGTTGTGGCCGAGGCTGACGGCGGTCCGCGCGAAGCTCACGATGGACAACCCGTACGCGAACGCGCCGTAGTCGCCCTTCGACAGGACGCGCACGACCAGCACCTGGATGACGAAGTTCAGACCGATCGCGACGATCCGTCCGACCAGCAGCAGGCTCGAGCCGCGGATGCTCTCGGCGGTCTCGGCCCGTGCGCCGGCTGCGGTCTCCTGCTCGTCAGCCACGGCGCACCACGCTTCGGACCAGCGTCGAGCCTGCGTACGCGAGACGGGTGAGGACGGGCATCGGGTCGGCGAGGCTGACCACGCTGTGGGCCGTTCCCCGGCGTGGCCGCAGGGCCCGCACGGCGTCCGCGGGGCCGGCGTCGCCGTCACGCAGCGCCCCGAGGACGTGGCGCACGTCGCCCTCGACCCACCGGTAGCGGACGCCGGTCCGCGCCCGCCGGAGGCCCGAGGGTTCCTCCCCCACGGCCGCACGGCAGTGCAGCGCCGGCAGGTTCACCCCCGCGGCGACCGCCAGCGGCACCGACCCGTACGCACGCGGGTTCACGTCGAGCAGGCGGTGGCCGGCGAGCTGCACCTGGAAGATCCCGTCGTAGCCCGACAGGAGCCGCAGGAGCCGTTCCTCCAGTTCCTCGTCGGGCTCCTGGGTGACCGCCATGCACGAGACCCCGGCCTCGCGCGGCCATGTGCGGACGTACCGCTGGTGCACCCACGCGACCGGCCGTCCGCGGTGCAGGACGCCGGCGACCGCTCGCAGGGGGTCGTCGACGAACGGTTGCACCACGATCGGCTCCGCGGCACCTCTGACAGCGGCCGACAGCTCCCGCGGCCCCACGACGACGCGGGGCTGGATCACCGCGGGTCCGTGCTTGACGGCCGGCTTCACGATCGCCGGGTAGTCGAACGTGTCCCCGACCGCGACCGCGGCCGGTCCGTCCGCGAACCGACGTCCCGCCGGTACCGCGATCCCGGCCTGGCGGGCGCGCTCCGCCAGACGCGTCTTGTCGACGAGCTCGGCTCCCGGCGCGTCGAGCGCCAAGAGGGCGGCGTCGCTGCTGAGGATCGTCGCCCGGATCCTGCCCGCGGACAGGATCTCATCGATCACCTCGGGAAAGGCCGGGTCGTGCGCGGGTGGGACGTGCACGGTGCCGGCGGCGTGACGTGAGGACGCCGCCAGCGACCGTCGTGCCGACACGGTGACGTGCGGGTCGAGACCTGCGGCCGACAGGGATCGCACGGCAGCCAGCGCCGAGCGGTTCTGTCCCGAGCTGCTCCCGTCCACGACGAGGACCTGAGGCGCATCCGTCACCGCCACGTGCTCCCGCGACCCTCCTCGTGGCTGCTCCGGCCGGCAGGCACCGTAGCCGTCCGCGGGCCGACCCGGCCTCGACTCCATCAAGCGTGGACCCCGAGGCGTCGATACATGGACCGGAGGGGGAACACGTGCGACGTCTGCTGTCGGTGCTGCTCGTCACGACCGTCATGGTCGCCATGACGGTCGTTCCGGCATGGTCCGATGCGCCCGCGGTGCGCTACGTCGCCCCCGGGGGGTCGGACGAGGCCGGGGGCACCATGGACGCGCCCTGGGGCACGCTGTCGACGTCGCTGGAACGTCTGCAGGCCGGCGACACCCTCTACGTCAGAGGCGGCACGTACACGGAGCGGGTCCGGTCGCCGCGGCTGCAGCCGGCAACGCCCTCGTCGCCGATCCGCGTGCAGGCCCAGCCCGGCGAGCGCCCGGTGCTGAAGGGGCTGCTGTGGCTGCGGGACGCGGACCACTGGATCGTCGACGGCCTGAACGTGACCTGGGACCCGGCCACCGGGACCGCCAACGAGCACATGGTCAAGTTCACCGACGGGGTCGGGTGGTCGTTCCGGAACGCCGAGGTGTGGGGCGCCCGCTCCTACGCGGGTCTGCTCGTCGCCGGCTCGGGCGGCGACGAGCCGTCCGGGTGGTCGGTGACCGGCAACTGCATCCACGACACGTACGCGAGCAACGACACCAACCAGGACCACAACGTCTACGTGAACACCGGCCTGGACGCCGGACCGGGGCTGGTGGAGCGGAACCTGATCTTCGGCGCGACCAACGGCGAGAACATCAAGCTCGGCGGCGCGTCCTCGACGTCGGGGGGCGCGGCGAACGTGACCGTCCGGCACAACACGCTGTGGAACGCCGCGCAGAACGTGATGGTCGCGTGGACCTCCACCGACAACCGGCTGGAGGGCAACCTGCTCGGTCGATCGGCCGGCTCGTACGGCACGATCCGCGGCTTCCGCCTCTCCGGCACCGGCAACGTGGCGACCGGGAACCTCGGCAGCGAGGCCGACAGCCTCATCCTGAACGACTCGGGCTACGAGGGGGTGGCGGACGCCGGCGACAACGTGTTCCCCCACGCCCCGTCGTTCGATCACACGAGCGACTGCTCCGGGTTCCGTCCCACGGACGAGACCGCCAGCCGGTACGGGCGCTACGCCCCGGCGGACGAGCCGTCGACCGCTCGCCTGGCGGGGACCACCCGGATCGAGACCGCGGTCGCGGTGTCGCGTGCCGCCCACCCCGACGGCGCGGATGCGGTGCTCCTGGCGCGGGCCGACGACTTCCCGGACGCCCTGGCCGGAGCTCCCCTGGCGTCGGCGCTGGACGCCCCGATCCTCCTCAGCGGGTCCGACGCGTTGAGCCCACCGGCCGCCGACGAGATCCGTCGCCTGGGCGCCCGGCGCGTCGTCCTGCTCGGCGGCACGGCAGCGCTGTCCGCCGCCGTCGAGTCGGACCTGCGGTCAGCGGGCATCGACCGGATCGAGCGGGTCGCCGGCGCCACTCGCCACCACACGGCCGCCGCGATCGCGCAGCAGGTGACGGGCGGGCACTCGTCGGCCGCGTACGTCGTGCCCGGCCGGGGAGCCACGCCCGACACCGGCTGGCACGCCGCCCTGTCCGTCGCCCCGCTGGCCGCAGCGCAGGGACGTCCGTTGCTGCTGGTTGACCCGGGGGGCGTCCCGGACGTGACCAGGGATACGCTCCGGGACCTCGGCGTCGAGGACCTGACCGTCGTCGGTGGTTCCGAGGAGCTCGCGGACCCGACCGTCGAGGCGCTGCGTGCGCTGGCGACGGTCGAGCGCATCGGGGGCGCGGACGCCTACGCGACGTCCGCCGCGGTCGCCGACCTCGGCGAGCGCAGCGGTCTGCGTCCGGCTCGGCTCTGGGTGGCCAACGGCGTCACGTGGCCCGACGCGCTGGTCTCCGGCCCCGCGGTCGCCCGCTCCGGGGGGCTGCTCGTGCTCGTCGACCGCCAGGATCTCTCGCGGTCGCCCGCCACCCAGGACTGGATCGCCGACCACCGCGGTGCGGTGACGGAGCTCAGGGTGCTCGGCGGCGACGCCGCGGTGGCCCCCACCGTCGTCGACGCCGTCGTGGCGGAGCTCGCCGGCTGAGGAACACCCCACACCTGGGAACACCGCGCAACTACCCTGTGCCGGATGCTCCTGCTGCTGATCGTCCTCGCTGCGGTGGGGTCGCTCGTGGCCGTGGCGGTCGGGGTGCGGGCGCTGCGCTCGCCGGTGCCCCTGGTCGCCGTGTACGCCGCCGTCGTGCCGTTCGGGTCCGCGATCGACCTCCCCGGGCTGCCGGGACCGTTCGGCACGCTGTCGAGCGTGGTGGGGGCCGCGACCATCGTGATCGTGGGGCTCCACGTCGCCCTGTCCTCCGAGCGCAGCCCCGTCCTGGTCCGTTCCCTGCCGGCATGGCTGGGTTTCGTGGCGGTCGCCACGCTGACGGTGAGCTGGTCGGTCGCGCCGGGCGACACCGTCCGCAGCCTGATCGTGCTGGTCGGCGTGGTGGCCGTGTTCGTGGTGGCCAGCGGGATGTCGGTGGACCGTGACGACCTGCGGACCGTGGAGGCCGGGATCCTGACGGGCGGGACGATCGTCGGCCTGGTGGCCGTGTTCCAACTGGTCACGGGCACGATGCACACGACCGCGGGTGGCGTCCCCCGGTTCGCGATGATCGGCGCCGGCGAGGGCGGCGATCCCAACATCACGGCCGCAGCCCTCCTGCTCCCGCTGGCGGTCGGGGTGTGGCGGGCGCGGGAGCCCGGGCGTGGGCGCTGGTGGTTCGTCGCGGCCGGCGCCCTCACCGGCCTGGCCATCGTCCTCACGGGGTCGCGGGGCGGCCTGCTGGCCGTCGCGCTGGTCCTCGTGATCCTCGCGATCGAGACACGGAGCCGCCTGGCGGTGGCCACCTACCTGGGCGTGCCCGTCGTCGCGCTCGCCGTTGTGCTGACGATCACCCCGGGGTCCACCCGGGAACGCTTCACCGAGGCCGGTTCGTCGGGTCGGACCGACATCTGGCGGATCGCGGCGATGCAGTGCGACCGGTACTGCCTCACCGGCAGCGGGTGGGGCACGTTCGCGGCGGTCCACCGGGAGGGGATGCTGACCCAGCCCTCCGCGCAGGGGCGCGTCCTCGACTTCAAGGCCCACAACATGTGGGTCCGGACGGTGATCGAGGCCGGTGTGGCCGGTCTGCTCCTGCTGCTGATCGCCGTCGTCGCCACCTTCCGGGACCTGCTCACCCTGCCACGCCGGGTGCGGGCGCCGCCTCTGGCGGGGGTCGCCGGGGTGATCTTCGCGAACAGCCTCCTCGCGAACCTCGATTTCAAGTACGTCTGGCTGGCGTTCACCTACGCTGCACTGGCCGTCATCGCCAGCACCGCCGTGGGAGGGGTCGTTGCGTCCCCGCTCTCCGGCGGCGAACATCGAGACGGCGGAAGCGAGAACGGCTAGGAGCCAGTGTGCCCCGAACGCGGGTGGATGCGGCCTCTCGCCTCGTGTGGAGCATCCGTCGCTACGCGCCGCTGTTGGCCCTGCTGGTCGTCGCGGTCATGGCCGCCCTGATGGTGCCGGTGCTCGCGGTCACCCAGGGCGAGCCGGTGTACGAGGCACGTTCTCTGATCGTGGCCACGGAGGTCGGGCTGAGCCCCGAGCGTCTCCCGCGTCTCACGGAGGCGATCTTCACCGACGGGCAGGTCGCGCGTCGGGCGGTCGAGTCGGGCGACCTGCCGTTCGTACCCGAGGATCTCATCCCGGAGCACGCCGACCTCGAACCGTTCGAGGACAACGTCGTCGTCCGTGTCGTCGGCCGTTCGACGTCCCCGCAGCAGGCCGCCGACATCGCCAACGCGTCCGCGGAGGCGCTCACCCACGAGCTGAACCGTCCGGGTCCCGGCATCGGCGTGTTCGAGGTGCATTCGCCGGCCCAGGTGCCCGTCGAGCCCGTCGAGCGGTTCCCCATGGCGCTCCTGGTCGCGGGGTCGTTCGCGGGGGCGCTGCTCCTCGGCGTCGCGACCGTGGTCGGGATCGTGGTCATCCGCAAGCCGGTGCTGACGGCGGGCGAGGTCGAACAGTTGGCCGACGACGTCCCCGTCGTCAGCGGCCCACGTCTTCCTCGGGCGGGACACGACGTCGAGCCCGTCGGGGTCCTCGGGCTGTCGGTGCTGGTCAAGACCCTCTACCCCGACCGCCGGGGGATCGGCGTGTTCCTGGGCATCCGGGGCGGCGACCGGGTGCGCACGCAGTTGGCGACGCTGATCGCGCGGGCTCTGGGGCGGCGCGGTCCGGTCTCCTTCGTGCCGCTGGGCGGAGAGGCGCCGGACGTCCTCACCGAGGAACCCAACGTCGTCGTCTCCTCCAAGCTCGTGACCACCAGCATCTCGGAGTACTGGCCGATGGTCGTGGACGGCCCGACCGCGGCCGCGTTCGACACGATCGCGTCGCTGCCGGCGGAGGCTCGCACGATCCTCGTGATCGGAGAGGGAGCATCGCACGAGGCGGTCGAGACGGCGCTGTCCCAGTTCCTGCCCGGCGAGCTGTCGCGGATCGTGTTCATCCGTCGCGAGTCGCGCCGGGAACGTCGCGCACGCCGACGCGCCCAGCGCCAGCAGCGTCCCGACCGGCCGGACGCGTCCGCGGACACCGCCTCCGAACCGACGACGACGGCGACGAGCGAGCGGGGTTGAACGTCCCGGGCAGGGTTGAACGTTCGGGGCGGGGTTGAGCGCCCCGATCAGTGCCGGCTGGCCTCGGCCGGCCGCCAGCCCCGGCGCCCCGTGATCCGCTCCCACAGGACACCGGCGACCCCCTGCAGGAAGCCGACCCCGCCACCGACGTGCATCGCGGCGAAGGCGGCCGGGAGGACGGCGCGCTCCCACCAGGAGTCGAGCCGCCAGCCGACGATCACCGAGCCGACGCCCAGCGCCACCGCGTAGGGACCTGCGAGGACGGCCGACGCGGTCGGAGCGACCGGGAGGGCGACCAGGGCGGTGGTCAGCGCCCCGACGAGGCCCGACGCGAGGAAGATCCGGGGCGTGAGGACGTCGGGATGCTTGGCGACGACCCGGGCCTTGCCCATGCCGTACCGCCGGTACTGGTGGAACAGCCCCGCGACGGTGCGTCGGCACTCCCAGTCGATCCGGATCCCGGGATCGAACAGGAGGCGACGGCCGCTGGCGACCACGCGCTGATCGAACTCCACGTCCTGGGCCGAGGTCAGCTCCTCGTTCCAGCCGCCCAGCTCACGTGCCAGCTCGACCGGGTACGCCCCGAACGGGACGTGCTCGACCTGCTGGGGGTCGGTGCCGTAGTGGTAGACGGAGCCGCCCACGCCGAAGCGCGATCCCATCGCGACGGCGATCGCGCGACCGGTGGGGGTGCGCCCGACCGCGTCCTTGCGGCCACCGACACCACCCCACCCTTCCCGGAGCCGGTCGACGATGTGCTGCACGTACCGGGGCGGGACCGTCGCGTGTGCATCGATGCGGATGAACCAGCGCCCCGACACGGCGCGCAGGGCGACGTTCAGCGCCGCGGGGATGATCGCGTCCGGGTTGTCGAGCAGACGGATCCGGTCGTCCTGTTCGGCGTGGGACCGCACGATCTCTCGGGTCCGATCCTCCGATCCGCCCTCGACGACGAGGATCTCCAGGTCCTCGTGGGTCTGCGCGCGGATCGAACGCAGGCAGGCATCGATCGATCGCTCCTCGTCCCGCACGGGCACGACGACGGATGCCAGGTCTCCCCCGGCCTCGCGGGAGGTCATGATCCAGCTCTCCGGAAGAGTGCCGGCAGCGTGCGGAACAGGATCACCACGTCCTGCCACAGGGACCAGGACTCGATGTAGCCGTTGTCGAACCGGGTCCGGTCCTCCATCGAGGCGTCGTCGCCCATCAGATCGTTGACCTGCGCCCACCCGGTCAGCCCGGCCGACACCCGGTGCCGCTCGCTGTACCCGCGGACCTCGTCGGCGAACCGCTCGACGTACTTGGGGAGTTCGGGGCGCGGCCCGACCAGCGACATCTCGCCGCGCAGGACGTTGATCAGTTGGGGAAGTTCGTCGAGGCAGGTGGGGCGCAGGATCCGCCCGATGCGGGTGATCCGGTCCTCGGGGGTCCCCCAGCTCGCGTCCGGGTCGTCGGTGTCGTACATGGTCCGGAACTTGAGCATGTCGAACACGCGCCCCTTCCGGCTCATCCGTGTCTGTCTGAAGAGGATCGGGCCGGGACTCGTGAGCTTGACCGCCGCGGCGACCACGGCCATGACCGGAGCCAGCAGGAGGGTGAGCACGCTCGCGACCACGACGTCGAAGACCCGCTTCATCTGCCAGGTCAGCGAGGTCAGCGCCGGACGGCGCACCCGCACCAGCGGGAACCCCCACAGGTCGTCGGCCGGACGGCCGTCCGCTGCCCGGCCCAGCTCGAAGAAGCGGGGGAGCGCGAACACGTCGTACGGCAGCTCGTGGGCGGTGCGGAGGATCCCGATCATGTCCGATTCGCGGGCCGCTCCGTACGCCACCACGATGTTGCGCGCGTTCGTCCGGGCCATGACGTCGACCAGCTCGGCCGGCCTCCCGAGCAGCGGGAGCGGCAGGTCCTCGTCGTCCGGGTCGAGCGAATCGATGAACCCGATCGGATCCAGTCCGTACTCGCGGCGCTGCTCGAGGATGCGCGCGATCGCCTCGGCCGTGGGTCCCGCGCCGATGATGACGGTCGCGGCGAGACCGTGGTCGCGGCGGCGGGCGGCCCGGACGGTCGCGTACAGCAGCCCCCGACCGGCGATCAGGCCGAGGCTCGCGACCGGCCAGAGGGTGATCAGTCCCACGGCCTCCGACGCCGGGACGAACACGCCGGTGACCACCGCGGCGACCGCGAGCGCGCCACCGACCTCCGGGATGACCTGCGAGAGCTGGGGGTTCAACCGTCCCGCTCGGGAGGTCTGGATCCCGAGGACGGTCACGCCGACGAGGACGAAGACGCTCGCGGCGGTGGTGTGGACCACCGCGAGGGCGGTGACGGCGAGGAGCGCGAACAGGTCGACCGCGACGGACAGGACCGTGAGGCGGGGCAGGCGGGTGTCGTCCGCGACAGGTATGCGGACGTCGGTGTCGTCGGCGTGGGTGAGCTCGCGGATCGCGGACCACGTGTCGGCGACGATCGTCCCGCGTTCGACGGAACGGTGCTCCGTGTCGGACGGCGGGCGCTGCGGCGCGTCACTTCGACGGCGGGTCGGGATGTCCTCGATGGACATGGGGGTGCTCCCGTTGTCGGGCGATGCCTGGCTGATCGGAGGATGCGGCCGCCCCCCGTCACGATGCGCAACCCATCCCTACTGTGTGTAACGAGTCGATCACCGTGAAGTGACGCGCCTCGTCCTAACGGACGATGGACATGGTCCGTTCGAACCATCCTGGGGACTCCAGCGGGGAACTTCAACCTGCTGTGCCCACCTGGCCACTCTGCGTGGCTCCCCCCGTCTGTCGTCAGGCCCCGGCCTCCCCGGTCTTCGTCGACAGGTCCGGTGGCAGGTCCGGTGGCACGTCCGCTCCGCCGGAGGGGCCGCCGTTGCCGGACGCCATCGGCAGCAGACCCTGCTGCAGCACCTCGGAGACGTCCAGCACCCGGACCTGCTGGTCGGCGAGCGTGCCGTCCTGGACCTTCTGCGCCACGCCGTCCTCGAGCATCGTCATGCAGAACGGGCATGCGGTCGAGATCAGGTCCGGGTCCGTGCCCAGGGCCTCGTCGATCCGTTCGATGTTGACGCGCTTGCCGATGTCCTCCTCCATCCACATGCGCGCCCCGCCGGCGCCGCAGCAGAACCCGTTGGACCGGCAGCGGTCCATCTCGGTGGGCTGCAGCCCCGGGACGGAGTCCACGACCTTGCGGGGCGCCGAGTAGACCTCGTTGTGGCGTCCCAGGTAGCAGGGGTCGTGGTAGGTGACCCGCTGCTCCAGCCGGTTCGTGGCGACCAGCTTGCCCTCGTCGATCAGGTGGCCCAGCAGCTCGCTGTGGTGGATCACCTCGAAGATCCCGTCGAAGTCCGGGTACTCGTTGCGCAGGGTGTTGAAGCAGTGCGGGCACCAGGCGACGATCGTCGTCTTGTCGGCCTCGATCCCGTTCAGGGTCTCGACGTTCTGCTCGACCATCATCTGGAACAGGTACTCCATCCCCAGACGGCGGGCCGGGTCACCGGTGCAGGTCTCGTCCGATCCGAGCACCGCGTACTTGATCCCCGCCTCGTTCAGCAGCTCGGCGATCGTGCGGGTGATCTTCTTGGCGCGGTCGTCGACCGACCCCGCGCAGCCCACCCAGAACAGGTACTCCACGTCGTCGTCGAGCGAGGTGCCCGGGGTGGCCCTGACCGGTTGCGGGTCGAGCCCGTCCATCCAGTCCTCGCGCTTCTGCGCGCCGATGCCCCACGGGTTGCCGGAGTTCTCGATGTTGCGCAGCATCGCGCCCGCCTCCTGCGGGAACGACGACTCCATCATCGCCTTGTACCGGCGCATCTCGACGATCATGTCGACGTGCTCGATGTCGACCGGGCACTCCTCGACGCACGCCCCGCACGTCGTGCACGACCACAGGACGTCGAAGTCGATGACCGCGTTCTCCTGCCCCGGTGTGTCACCGACGAGCTGCATGTTCAGGATGTCGGCCGGCTCCCCGTCGGACTCCTCGCCGACCTGCATGTTCAGGATGTCGTCCGGTCCCTCCTCGGACCTCTTGCCGACCAGGTGGTCGCCCTTGGCCCACAGGTGGTCGCGGAGATCCGTGACCAGCAGCTTCGGGTTCAGCGGCTTGCCGGTGTTCCACGCCGGGCACTGGCTCTGGCAGCGGCCGCACTCGGTGCACGTGTACATGTCCAGCAGGTACGGCCACTTGAACTGCTCGATCTTCCCGGCGCCCAGGACGGTGTCCTCGCCCATCGCCTCCATGTCGATCTCCATGTGCGGGAGCTTGCCCAGCGCCTTGGGCTGCCGGGCGACCAGCTCCTTCGGGAAGATCGTGAGGATGTGCAGGTGCTTGGAGTGCAGGGTGAAGATCAGGAACCACCCGATGATCGCGATGTGGGCGACGACCATCCCGGCGGCGACCCAGTGCAGGGTGTCGACCGACATCCCGTCCAGGAACCCCCCCACCCACTGCGACAGGAACGCGGCCTCGAAGTGCGCGGCCTGCTCGCCCCCCTCGGCGATGCGTGAGGCGTGGATCATCAGCAGGGTGTAGGTGACCCCGAACTCGCCCATCAGGACCCAGTAGCCCTGGTTGAGGTTCGAGCCCGCGAACCGCGACCTGCGGCCCAGCCGGCCGGGGTGCTGTACGAACCGGATCGTCAGGAACCCGGCGATCGCGACCATCCCCAGCAGGATGAACACGTCCTGCATGAACACCGTGACGTCCAGCAGGTTCAGCTCGGTGCCGGGGAGCGAGGCGCGACCCGCCAGCGGGATCTTGAACTCGGGGTCGAAGATCTCGCCGAAGATCTCGATGATCGTCAGCTGGACGACGAGGAAGCTCCAGAAGATCCAGGCGTGGAGGACGCCGGGCAGCGACCACCGCAGCAGCTTCTGCTGCGCGAGGATCTTCGAGAACCAGTACTTGATCTTGCCGCGCACCGCCTCCCAGGAGCCGCGCTCCGGGTCCGGCTCGGCGGCCTGGAGCAGCCGGACGAGGTACACGATGCGCGTGGTCGCCAGGTAGGCGACCACGCCGAGGATCGCGAGGCTCGCGCCGATGCGGACGATGTCGACGGTCTCTGGGGACTCCACGGGGGTGGGACCTCTCCGGATGGGGTGACGGCTCGGCAGTCTAGGTAACGGACGGCCCGCGGCTCACACGTTCCCCCGAACGCGCCGGTGCCCCCGGCGGACCGGGGGCACCGTGCGGGTTTCCCGGGCCTGCAGCTACTGGACCGTGAGGCTCGCCGCCATGCCGGCGTCCTCCACGTTCGTCTCGTCCATGTCGGAGTGGGGCCGGCAGTAGATCGTGTAGGTCCCGGCGTCCGCCGTGATCTCGATCAGCTGTCGGCTGCCGGGCAGGATCGTCTGGTCGATGCCGAGCTCGGGGACCGTGAACGTGTGCACGAACGGGTCGCTGTTGTGCACGAGGACCGAGTCCCCGGACGCGACCTCGTACGACGCGGGCGTGAACTCGAAGTCCGCCATCGTGGCGGTGGCCGCCGCCCCGGCCGCGTCCGCGGTCGTCCGACCGAGGAGGTGCAGCGCGCCCGACGCGACGACGGCGACGGCGACGATCCCGACCGCGACCTGGATGATCCGTCGTTCGCCGGCCGTCGCCTCGGTCTCCAGGCGCTTGCGTCGGACGAGCGCGGCGATACCGCCGCCGATGCCCAGGAGGACGCCGAGCGAGAACGTCACGCCCGGCACGAAGTCCGCGAAGCTGTTGGGGTAGGCGAGACCGAACACCGCCCAGAACATCAGCGCGGTGGCGGCGAGGCTCAGGACGAGACCCAGGGCCTTCGCCCAGGTCCCGAACCGCCACACGAGGCCGGCGCCGATCACCCCGAGGGCCATGGGGATGAAGAGGAAGCCCGCCTCGGACAGGTCGAGACCGGCAAGGACGCCGGCGGTGACCATCACCATCGGCGTGAGTGCGATCAGCACCAGGCCGAGGACTTCGACGCGCGTGTAGACCGAGCGGGTGCCCTTCTCGGTCGCGAGGTTCGTGGTGGCGGTTGCGGTTGGGGCCATGTCGTGCTCCTACTCCTGCGAGGGGTACCGCTTGAAGCTACGCATGCGCGGGGTGTGTGTCGGTAGAGCAGGCGGGCCTGTTCGAGGTGGTGCTGGCTCCATCGACAGCGTGGCCCGTCCGACCTAGTCCTGGTCCGACCTCGTCCTCGTCCGACCTCACTCCCGATCACCCCCACATGCGGGCGTGGAGGCCGGTCAGGTCGCCGCGCGGTTGCCTACGAGTAGCGCTTCCGGCGGAAGACGTCGGTCCGGGCCGACGCCACGCGGTCCAGGATCAGCTTGCCGTCGAGGTGGTCCAGTTCGTGCTGCAGCGCCCGCGCCTCGAACCCCTCGGCCTCGACGACGCGGGACTCGCCCTCGGGCGTGGTCCCCCGGACCACGACCCGGGTCGCGC
>CAZHZQ010000035.1:0-18750 GCA_964537235.1 uncultured Actinomycetota bacterium
GTCGACTGGCCGCTCGGCGAGCAGCTGGCGTTCGGGACGCTGCTGCTCGAGGGCGCCTGGATCCGGATGGCCGGGCAGGACAGCCGCCGGGGGACCTTCTCGCAGCGGCACGCGATCCTCGTCGACTACGAGAGCGGCGAGGAGTACGCCCCGCTGGCCAACCTCGACCCCGAACAGGGCAAGTTCTTCATCTACGACTCGCTGCTGTCCGAGTACGCGGCGATGGGCTTCGAGTACGGCTACTCGGTCGCCAACAAGGACGCCCTGACGATCTGGGAGGCCCAGTTCGGCGACTTCGTCAACGGGGCGCAGATCATCATCGACCAGTTCCTCGTGGCCGCCGAGGACAAGTGGGGTCAGACCTCCGGGTTGGTGCTGCTCCTGCCGCACGGCTACGAGGGGCAGGGTCCCGAGCACTCGTCGGCGCGGATCGAACGGTTCATGGTCCTGGCCGCCGAGGACAACATCCAGCTGGCCAACGCCACGACCGCCGCTCAGTACTTCCACCTGCTGCGCCGCCAGATCCACCGGGACGTGGTCAAGCCCCTCGTGGTGTTCACCCCGAAGTCCCTGCTGCGCTCCGCGAACGCCGCATCGCAGGTCGAGGACTTCACCGGTGGCTACTTCCACGAGACCCTCGACGACCCCAGGATCAACGACCGGGGCGCCGTCGAGCGGGTGCTCCTCTGCTCCGGGAAGGTCGCCTACGACGCGATGGAGCGCCGTGAGGAGGAGGACCGCTGGGGAGCCGCGGTCGTGCGTGTCGAGCAGCTGTACCCGTGGCCCCAGGAGCAGCTCGGCGAGCTGATCGACGGGTACCCGAACGCCACCGAGGTGATGTGGTTGCAGGAGGAGCCCGAGAACATGGGGCCCTGGCCCTTCGTGCACCACCAGCTGCACGACCTGCTCCGCGAACGGGACCTCGAGCTGACACACGTCGCCCGTTACGAATCGGCCAGTCCCGCGACCGGCAGCCACACCGTGCACGAGCAGGAGCAGGACCAGCTGCTGCGTCGTGCCTTCGCCGACCTCGGCTGAACGCCGGACCGGGGCCCGTCCGGTCGACGCTGGCCCGCCCCGATCGCGCAACTACCGTCGTCATCCCGACGGGAGACGGGCCCACATGGCGGACATCGCACACCGGCTGCTGCCGGAGACCCCCATCGTCGAGCTGCAGGACTACCTCGAGCTCGGCGGTGGTGAGGGCCTGATGACGGCGCTCGAGACGGACCCGGACGACGTGATCCAGCAGGTCACCGACGCCGGTCTGCGGGGCCGCGGCGGGGCCGGGTTCCCGACCGGCGTCAAGTGGCGCACCGTCAAGGACGGGGCCGCGCAGGCCGGGACGCCTCTCTACCTGGTGATCAACGGTGCCGAGGGCGAGCCCGGGACCTACAAGGACCGTGTGCTGTTCCAGTACAACCCGTTCCAGGTCGTCGAGGGCGTACTGATCGCGCTGCACGCCACGGGCGCCGAGGCGGCGTACCTGTGCCTCAAGCGCCGGTTCGAGCGGGAGCTCGAGAGCGTGGCCCGGGCGATCGGGACCGTGGCCAACGAGGGGTGGGAGGGCGCCGACCGCATCGAGCTGGTCACGGGGCCGGACGACTACCTGTTCGGCGAGGAGAAGGCGATGCTCGAGGTGATCGAGGGCAAGCTCGCCATGCCCCGGATCCTGCCGCCGTTCGAGATCGGGCTCTTCGCCACGATCAACGACCCGAACCCCACGATCGTCAACAACGTCGAGTCCTACGCGAACGTCCCGCTGATCGCGGCCAACGGGCCGGACTGGTACCGGGAGGTCGGTACCGAGTCCTCGCCCGGGACGATGATGTTCACCGTGGTCGGTGACGTCGACACCCCCGGGGTCCACGAGCTGCCGCTGGGCACGCCCCTGTCGAGCCTGCTGGACATCGCCGGTGCCGACGACGTCAAGGCGATCTTCTCGGGCACCTCCAACGCGGTGATCACCCCGGACCTGCTGGACACCCCGCTCGGGTTCGACGAGTTCCAGGAGCGCGACATCGGCATGGGCTCCGGAGGGTTCGTCGTCTACGACTCGTCCCACTGCATCGTCCGGGTGGTGGCGACTCTCTCGGAGTTCCTCGCGATCGAGTCCTGCGGGCAGTGCAACGCCTGCAAACTCGGGACCGCGGCCATCACGGAGATCCTCCAGAAGATCGACCGCGGCGACGGCGTGGAAGAGGACATGGACGCGCTGCTCGAGCGCTGCGCGACGGTCACCGACCAGAACCGCTGCTACCTCCCGGTCGGGGAGCAGCTGACCGTCGGCTCCGTGCTGCACCGTTTCGCCGACGAGTTCGCGGCGCACCTCGGTCAGGAGTGCCCGTCCGACCGGGACCCCCCGATCCCGAAGATCGACTCGATCGATCTGGACACCGGTGAGGTCGCCTGGGCGCCGGAGGAGGAGCCGCAGCACTCCTACGCGGACGCGTAGCCAGCACGCTGCGGTGTCCGGGAACACTCCCCGGTGGCGCCGCCATCCGCCTTGGAGGTCGACGTGCAGTCCTCGGAGGCTGCTCACGAGGGATCATCCCATGAACCTGTCGGATACGACAGGTTCATGCAGACTCAGGACGTTTCCGCTCCGCACGGGCCGTGAGGCCGTGCACGAACCTGTCGGATCCGCCAGGTTCGTGCTCCGACGCGTGCGTCGGGGTCACGGAGTGCTACGCCACCGGTGACCGGACTAGAACGAGAAGGCCTGCGGACCGTCGGCGAAGGCCTCGGTGCAGACCGCACCTTCGTCCCCGACGGTCGCCGCGTGCTGGGTGCCGGGTCCCAGGTCGATGCGGTCACCGGCCGACATCTCGTGGTCGCCGTCGTCGGTGTGGAACGTGATGCCGCCCATCACGCAGAACAGGATCTTGTGGTCCTCGTGAGCGTGCCGGGCGTAGGTGTCGCCCGGTGCGTTGCGGAAGGTCCGGGGCGACAGGTCGGCAGCGCGCATCTCCCGCTCCAGCTCCGCGACCGTGGTGACCCCCCGGGACTGCTTCGGTGTGAGCGTCGCGCCCATCGTCACCTCGTCCTCGCGTCCGCGACGAGACTACGGCCGGTCCGAGATCAACGACCGACGTCGACCACGATGACCGTGATGTTGTCCACGCCGCCGGTGCTCTTGGCCGCGGCGACGAGCTCGTCGCAGGTCTCCTGGGGCCCGTCGATCCCGGTCACGAGTTCCTCGATCAGGCCGTCGTCCACCATGTCGGACAGTCCGTCCGTGCACAGCATAAGGCGGTCGCCGCTCTGCAGGTCCAGGTGGACGAGGTCCGGCTCGATGTCCTCGGTCGTGCCCAGGGCCTGGGTGATCCGGCCGCCGCCGAACGGGCCGCCGCTGCGGTGGTCACGGGTCACCTGCCGCAGCTGGTCGTCCCGGGTCAGGTACGCGCGGCTGTCCCCGACGTGAGCCACCCAGGCCTCGTCGGCGCCCTCGGCGATGTGCATGACCACGGCCGTGGTCCCCATACCGGACCGCTCGGGGGACCGGGAGGTCTCACGGACGATGGCCTGGTGCGCCTCGCGGAGCGCCTCGACCAGCACCTCTCCGCGATCGTCGGCGCCGGCGAGAGCATCGAGGGTCAGCTGGTTGTCGATGGATCCGACGGCGATCCGACTCGCGACGTGACCCGAGGGGTGGCCTCCCAGACCGTCGGCGACGGCGAACGTCCGGCGGTCCTCGGCCGTGAGCACATCGTCCTCGTTGCGTCGACGTACGAGCCCCACATCGCTCGCAGAACCGACCTTCATGGCGCACCTCTTCCCACGTTCGACCACCCACCCTACGGGCGCAGGCCGGGCGGGGAGCTGGCGCGGTGCCTGGACGACCGCGGTCCATCCGGAGCCCCCCGGATGGACAGGGCCGGCCAGAGGCTGTCCCGGAAGGACGTGGGACGGCGCCCCCGGCAGGAGTCGAACCTGCGCACGCGGTTTAGGAAACCGCTGCTCTATCCACTGAGCTACGGGGGCGGGGGGCGGGGGGGTACGTACAGGGCGGGGAGGTTCTGGGGACCGGTGCGCGGAGCGGTCCGAGGGTACCTGCGGCCCGTTGCCCGGTCCGTTGCCCGGTCCTCCACCTCGGCGCCCCGACGGTGGCTCAGCCGCCTCCGTCGAGCACGCGGCCGACGACGCTGATCACCTCGTCGGCGTCGGTCTCCCCGAAGATGCGGGCGGCCACCTGCCCGTCCCGGTCGATCACGAGGGTCGTGGGCAATGCGGACGGGGCGATCCCACCGAACGCCGCGGCGTAGGAGGCGTCGCGGTCGACGACCGAGCGGTAGGGCGGGGCGAACTCGCGCCAGTGTGCGCGGGCGTTGGCGACCGGATCGTTGACCGCGACCCCGAGGAAGGTCACGCCGGCGTCCGTCAGCTCGGTGTGGGCGTCGTTGAGCTCGGGCTGCTCGCGCCGACACGGGCCGCACCACGACGCCCAGAAGTTCACGACCACGACCTCGTCGCGCAGCTCGTCGAGGCTGAGCCGACCCCGGCCGTCGAGAAGGTCGACGGCGCGCGAGGGGGCGGGCGAGCGCTCCGCGACCGGCACGATCCGTGGGTCGGTGGGATCCTGCGGGTCCTTGTCCCCGCCCTCTGCGGACAAAAGCAGCGCCGCCACGACGACCGCGACCACCGGGATCACGATCCACAACGACCGTGATCGCAGGAGGGCGGTCCGTGTCAACGGGAAGCTCCGGAAGGGGATGCGCTAGATGTGACGGCAGCGTACGAGTTCCGACGGGCCGCGGCGCACCGAGGCGTTCAGCGACCCCGCGCGTCAGCCGGAGGAGTGAATCGCGGCGGTCAGCCGCGCGGGGTGAACAACTGGTCGACCGGGGCGTACGCGTCGGTGAGGACCGGGGCGTCGCCGACGAAGCCCGTCAGCTCGGCGTCGGTCGTCAGCGCCTCCTCGTCGTCCCCGCGGCGGTCGTTGCGAGCCAGGATCGCGTCGACGTCGATCGGGTCGTCGGAGGCCACCAGGATGAAGTTGCCACCGGCCTGGCGCGCGAGCCGCTGCGGTGGGGCGACGACCGCGACGTGGTCGAACACCTGACGCAGCGTCTCGGTCTCGGCGCGGACGAAACCGAGCGGCGGGAAGTCGATCAGGTTCATGACGTAGGTGCCTTCGGGCTCCAGACGAGCCTCGATCCGTTCGAGGAACTCGACCGTCGTCAGGTGCCACGGGACCGTCAGGCCCCCGAACGCGTCTCCGATCACCACGTCGAACGCGTCCGTGGGTTGATCCTCGATGGTGAGCCGGGCATCGCCCACCTCGATCTGCAGATCGGGCCCGGCCACCAGCCCCAGCTCCTCTTCGGCCACCTCGACCAGGGTCGGGTCGAGCTCCAGCACGGTGCTGGTCGATCCGGGGCGCGTGGCGGCGATGTACCTCGGCAGGGCGAACCCGCCGCCTCCGATGTGCAGGACGTCCAACGGCTCGTCGTCGGGGGCGACGGTCGCCAGCACGTCGCTGACGGTCCGGGCGTAGGTGAACACGAGGTTCGTGGGATCCTCGACGTCCACGAACGTGTGCATCACCGTGTCGAGCAGCAGCAGACGCCCGGAGTCCACGGTCTCCTCGGTGAGGTGCGGCAGCCAGCGGGTCAGCTCCTCGCCCTGGACGACCCGGGCACAGAAGTACGGGCTCTCGTACTCGCACGGTCCCGACACCCCGACCGAGACGAGGCCGGTGGCGAGCGCGAGCACGACGGTCAGGACCGTGCCCTCGCGGCTCCGACGGAGCACGAACCACAGGACCAGACCGGTGGCGACCAGCGCCCCGCCGACCACCAGGACGATCGTGCGGCTCGGCCACGCCGCGACGAGCAGGAACCCGGTCGCGAACGTCCCGACGATCGCTCCGGCCGTCCCGAGGGCCGCCAGGCGCCCCACGACCGCACCGGTCTCCTCCAGGTCGTCGAGCTGGAGCTTGACGACCGTGGGGGTCACCGCGCTGAGCACGGCGGCCGGGGCGAAGAACCCGATCGTCGCCAGCGCGACGATCTCGACCGGGCCGCCGCGACCGCTGACGCCGGCACCGAAGATCGTGACGGCAGGTGCCGAGGCGAGTGCCAGGATGCCGCCGGCCGTGACGATCGGTCCGAGCAGCCGACGGGGGGACACGCGGTCGGCCGCCTTGCCGCCGATCCAGTTGCCGAGCGCGATCCCGGCCAGGACGGTGCCGATGATCCCGGTGTAGGTCTCGAGGGTCACGCCGACGTAGGGCGCCAGCAGGCGGCCGGCCAGGATCTCGAGGACCAGGACGGCTGCGGAGGTGAAGAAGACCAGGAGGCCGGCGGCGACGCGGGGCATCGCCGGCACGGTACCCGCGCGACCTACCGGTCGCGCTACGGATGTCCGCGCGCTGGATTGCGCGCGCGAACATCCGCGTGGGCGAGATGTGGTCGCGGTGGGGCGTTCCTGCCACCGGTACCTTGGCCCCTCCGCCTACCTCCAGGAGCTCCTCCGCGCATGCCCGAGTTCATCTACGTCATGAAGGGCCTCACCAAGCGGGTCCCGCCCGATCGGACGATCCTCGAGGACATCTGGCTGTCCTTCTACCCGGGCGCGAAGATCGGCGTCATCGGTCCGAACGGGGCCGGCAAGTCGACGTTGCTGCAGATCATGGCGGGCGAGGACACCGAGTTCGACGGCGAGGCCTGGTTGGCGGACGGCTACACCGTCGGGCACCTGGCGCAGGAGCCGCATCTCGATCCGGCCAAGGACGTCCGCGGCAACGTCATGGACGGGGTGGCCGAGGTCGCCCAGCTGCTGGAGCGGTTCAACGAGCTGTCGGCCAAGATGGCCGAGCCGCTGGACGACGACGAGATGGGGAAGGTGTACGACGAGTTCGGCGAGGTCCAGGACGCGATCGACGCGAAGGACGGCTGGGACCTCGACCGCACCCTCGAGATCGCCATGGACGCGCTGCGCGTGCCGCCGGGGGACACGGACGTGACCACCCTGTCCGGCGGCGAGCGTCGGCGTGTGGCGCTGTGCCGCCTCCTGCTGCGCAAGCCCGATCTGCTGCTGCTCGACGAGCCGACCAACCACCTGGACGCCGAGTCGGTCGCGTGGCTGGAGCGCCACCTCCAGGAGTACGACGGCACCGTCGTCGCGGTGACCCACGACCGTTACTTCCTCGACAACGTCGCGGGCTGGATCCTCGAGCTCGATCGCGGCAAGGGCCATCCCTTCGAGGGCAACTACTCCGGCTGGCTCGAGCAGAAGCAGCAGCGCCTCGCCCAGGAGTCCAAGGCCGAGTCCGCCCGCCAGCGCACCCTCCAGAACGAGCTGGAGTGGGTGCGGTCCTCGCCGAAGGCACGGCAGGCCAAGTCCAAGGCGCGGATCCGCGAGTACGAGGCCCTGCTGGCCCGCAAGCCGCAGGACCGTCCCCGCAACGCCGAGATCGTTATCCCCGACGGCCCCAGGCTCGGCGACGTCGTCGTCGAGGCCGAGGAGGTGTCGAAAGGCTACGAGGACCGCCTGCTGATCGACGAGATGGACTTCTCGCTGCCGCCGGGCGGGATCGTCGGTGTGATCGGGCCGAACGGCGCCGGCAAGACGACGCTGTTCGAGATGATCGTCGGGCAGGAGAAGCCCGACGCGGGCGAGCTCACCGTGGGCGAGACGGTGCAGGTGTCCTACGTGGACCAGCATCGCGACGCGTTGGACGCCGAGCGCACCGTCTTCGAGGAGATCACCGACGGCCGGGAGATCCTGGACGTCGGAGGTCGCGAGGTCAACGGTCGTGCCTACGTCGCGACGTTCAACTTCAAGGGTGCCGACCAGCAGAAGAAGGTGGGCAACTGCTCGGGGGGCGAGCGCAACCGCATCCACCTCGCGAAGCTGCTCAAGAGCGGCGGGAACCTGATCCTGCTGGACGAGCCGTCCAACGACCTGGACGTCGCGACCCTGCGGGCGCTCGAGGAGGCGCTGCTCGAGTTCGCCGGCTGCGTGATGGTCATCAGCCACGACCGCTGGTTCCTCGACCGGATCGCGACGCACATCCTGGCGTTCGAGGGCGACAGCCAGGTGTTCTTCTACCCGGGGACCTACTCGGAGTACGAGGAGGACCGGCGCCGCCGGCTCGGTGCCGAAGCCGACCAGCCGCACCGGATCACCTACAAGCCGCTCCGCCGCCGCTGACCGTCCCCGCGCGTCGTGGGTGCATCCGCGGTCACATATCCCGGTTCTTGCACCCATGTTGGGGGTCGGTGAACGGGTGGTCAGGGTGACCGCGGAGTGGGTTCCTAGACTCACCGTGCGTCACGACCGAGAGGCACCTCCGCTGAGCCTGCTGCAGGAACGACTCGACGAGCCCCTGATCCGGGACGTCCTCCGAGCCGCGCTCGGCGGGGGAGCGGATTACGCCGAGATCTACGCAGAGCACAAGCGCGCCCGGTCGCTGCGTCTCGAGGACCGGCGGGTCGAGGAGCTGACCTCCTCGTTGGACCTCGGGGCCGGGGTCCGTGTCATCGCCGGGCGCCAGATCGGCTACGCCTACACGAACGTGCTCGATCGCGACTCGCTGCTGGAGGCGGCGAAGGTCGCCGCGGCCGCCGTCCAGGGGCAGGGGCGCAAGGAGATCGCCGACCTCACCCGCCCCGACCGCCGTGTGCAGCACCCGGTCAAGATCGACCCGTTCGAGGCGGACAAGTCCCGGCTCGTGGACCTCGCCAACCGGGCCGACGAGGCCGCACGGGAGGTGTCCGGCGACGTGCAGCAGGTCGTCGCCAGCTACGCGGACCTGTCGACCGACGTGCTGATCGCCACCAGCGAGGGGCGTCTCGTCGACGATCACCGCACGCGGACCCGCTTCGTGACGCAGGTGGTCGCCGCCCGTGACGGCGTCATCCAGACCGGCTTCGAGGGTCCCGGCACCAGCGGCGGACACGAGCTGTTCGACAGCGACCCGCCCGAGGACATCGCCCGGACCGCCGCCCGGCAGGCCGTGACCATGCTCGACAGCGAACCGGCGCCCTCCGGCGAGATGCCCGTCGTGCTGTGGCGGGGCGACGGCGGGGTGCTGTTCCACGAGGCGTGCGGCCACGGGCTCGAGGGCGACCTCGTCGCCAAGGAGGCCAGCGTCTACACGGGCAAGCGCGGCGAGAAGCTTGCCAGCGAACTGGTCTCCGGCGTCGACGACGCGACCGTGCAGAACGGCTGGGGATCGTTCGCGTTCGACGACGAGGGCACCCCCGCCCAGCGCACCACGCTGTTCGAGGACGGCGTGCTGGTCGACTACCTGACGGACCGGCGCAGCGCGCGAGAGCTCGGGGTCTCATTCACCGGCAACGCCCGGCGCCAGTCCTACCAGCACCTGCCCATCCCGCGGATGACCAACACCTACATCCTCCCCGGGGAGGCCGACCCGGACGAGGTGATCGCCGAGCTCGACCGCGGGATCCTGTGCAAGGGGTTGGGCGGTGGGCAGGTGAACCCGGCGAACGGCGACTTCGTGTTCGGGATGACCGAGGCCTACCTGATCGAGGGCGGTGAGGTGAGGTACCCCGTGCGGGGCGCCAACCTGGTCGGCAACGGGCCCGAGACGCTGCGCCGGATCGACGCGGTCTGCTCCGACCTGGATCACTGGCCGGGGACCTGCGGGAAGGACGGGCAGAGCGCCCCGGCCTCGACCGGCACCCCGACGCTGCGCATCGCCCGCATCACCGTGGGAGGTACCGGATGAGCGGCTCCGGAGGCGAACTGCTGGACCTGGCCCGACGGATCGTCGACGACGCGCGGGGGGACGAGGAGGTCGAGGCCTTCGTCCTGCGCAAGCTCGAGACCGACATCGAGATCCTGGACGCGCAGGTCGACTCGCTGTCACGCGCCGAGACCCGGGGGGTCGGCGTCCGGGTGATCGTCGACGGACGCCAGGGCTACGCATCCACGGCGGTGGTCACCGACGAGGGGCTGCGCGATGCGTTGGAGGAGGCCCGTTCGAACGCGACCGTCGCGACCCCGGACGAGGCCAACGTCCTCCCCGACCCGCAGCCTGTCCCGGACGTCGGTGAGCTCGCACGACCGGGGTTCGCCGAGGTTCCGGTCCAGGACAAGATCGATCTGAGCATCGCCATGGAGCGTGCCGCGACGTCCGCGGACGAACGCATCCGGGGCATCGACGTGGCCAAGTACGGCGACGTCCTCGTCGAGGCTGCGCTGGCGTCCACGCGCGGCATGGACCTCGCGACCACCCGCACGGACGCGTGGGCGTACGTCATGCCGATGGCGGCCGACGGCGAGGAGACCCAGACCGGTCTGGGCGTGACGATCGGTCGATCCCCGGCCGAGCTGGACGTCGAGGCGGCCGGACGGGAAGGCACCGAACGCGCGACCCGGCTGCTCGGTGCCGCCAAGCCCGAGAGCGCCCGCACCCCCATCGTGTTCGACCCCTACGCGACCGCGTCGTTCCTGGGCGTGCTCGGCCAGGCGCTGTCCGCCGAGGCGGTGCTGAAGGGACGCTCGCTGTTCGCCGAGCGGATCGGCGACACGGTCGCCGCCGACCAGCTGACCCTCGTGGACTCCGGTCTGCGCCCCGACGGCCCCTCGACCGCCCCGTGGGACGGCGAGGGTGTCCCGCAGCAGACCACCGCCCTGATCGACCGCGGCGAGCTGACCTCGTACCTGCACAACACGTGGACGGCCCACCGGTTCGGTGAGGGCGCGGCGTCGACCGGCAACGCCTCGCGTTCCAGCTTCAAGTCGTCACCGGGGCTGTCGCCGACCAACCTCTACCTGGAACCGGGCGGCCTCGACCCCGAGGCGGTCCTGCGCGAGGCCGATGACGCCGTGTACGTCCAGGACGTGGTGGGCATCCACTCGGGAGCCAACCCGATCAGCGGGGAGTTCTCCGTCGGGATCACCGGGCTGATGGTCCGTGGCGGCGAGCTCGCGGAACCGATCCGCGAAGCCACCGTCGCGTCGACGATCGTGGACGTGCTCCGCTCGATCCGCACGGTGGGATCGGACCTGCGCTTCTACCCGTTCGGCGGAGCGCTGGGTGGTTCGACGGTGCTCGTCGGCGAGATGACCGTCAGCGGCCGGTGACGCCCGCGGGCCGGACGGTCATCCCTGGCTGATCGGCCCGATCCAGCTGAACCGTCCGATCAGGATCAGGATCGAGAAGAACACCAGGTACCGGGCGAACCCCTTGAGGTCGTCGGTCTGGACCAGACGCAGCAGGTACCGGATCGCCCAGAACCCGGATACCGCGGCCGCGACCATCCCGGCGAGGACCTCGGTGGTCGTGAAGACCTGCTGGACGCTCCCGTCGAACAGCTCGGGGACCTTCAGCACCGTCGCCCCCGCGACGGCAGGGATCATCAGCAGGAAGGAGAACCGCGCGGCGGCCTCCCGCGAGATCCCGCGGAACATCCCGCCCGCGATCGTCGAGCCCGCGCGCGAGATCCCCGGGAACAGCGCGAGCGCCTGGAACGCGCCGATCGTGAGCGTGTCCACCCATCCGATCGTGGTCTCGTCGCGCCCCAGGTCGACGTGCGCCGGCACGTCGCGCATCGCGTCGTCCGCCGCCCGGGCACGGCGTTCGCGGATCCGTTCCGCGGCGATGAGGAACCAGGCGGTGATCAGGAAGAACCCCGCGACCCAGACGGGCCGCTCGAAGGCGTCGGCGAAGACGCCCTCCAGCGTGAACCCGGCCACCGCGGCCGGCACCGACCCGACCGCCAGCAGCCCGATGGTGCGTCGTGCGCGTGCCGCCTCGCCCGCCTCCGTCACCCCGACCCCGACCGAACGCGTCGTCAGGTACCAGATGTCCGCCGCGAAGTACCCCACGACCGCCACCAGCGTCCCGGCGTGCAGCGCCACGTCGAACGACAGCCCGGGGGTCTCCCACGAGAACAGGTACGGGACCACCACGAGGTGCCCGGAGGACGACACCGGGAGGAACTCGGTCACCCCTTGGACGACGCCGAGGACGACGGCGCGGAGCCACTGCGGCAGCATCGACGGCAACCCCGGGTGTCGGGAGGTGGGAGGTCGACGCGAAGCCTAGCCACGCCCCGTTCCCGGGCAGCGTCCGGGAGGGCGGTGGACCGGCGGCTGATGGATCGCCGTCCTACCCGCCGACGGCCAACGGGACCGCCACGATGCGGCCCCAGGCGGCCGCCCCGGCGAGGCCGGGTGCGTCGTCACGGTCGACGGCGATCCACGCGGTGGGACCGTCCACGGTCAGGACCCGGGCGGCCGCGGACAACCGCGATCCACCTCCGCCCGCGTCCCCGGCGACGAGATCGACGACCTGTCCGGGTGCGAGCTCCGCTCCCTCCTCGAGCGGCAGGGGGAACGCCGCCTCGCCGAGTTGCAGCTGCGCTGCCAGGCCCCCGTCCCCGAGGTGTCCGCCGGTCACCGGCATCCCGGCCGGGAGCGCGGCTGTCAGCATGCGCCCCTCGACATCGCCGGGCGACGACGGAGCGAGGTCACGCGGCCAGCTCGTCGGCGTCAGATCCTGTGGCCCGAGCCGGTGACCGGCTGGCAGGTCCCGTGTCGCGACGAGGACGTCGACCGGCGGTCCCCACGGCGACCGCGCCGCGCCCGATCCCGCGGCGAGGAGAACGACCAACGCGCCGGCGACCCCGACGGCCAGGCGGGCTCGGGACGGCAGCGACGCCCACCGTTCGGCGCACCGGTCCAGCTGGGCCGGGAGTGCGGGAGGGCGCCCCTCGACCGCGACACGGACCGTGGCGCGGATCCAGTCGGCGGGCGTGGGCATGCCACGAGGACACCACGGGCGCCGGCTCCGCGCACGTCCGTCGTCGCTGGCGCTGTGGAAAGCCGCCTCAGGGTCAGGCGGACTTCGCCTCTCCCGACGACGTCGCCGACGAGCTGTCGCCGGACGAGGAGCTGTCGCCGGACGAGCTGTCGCCGGACGAGCTGTCACCAGGCGAGCTATCGGTGGACGAGGAGCTGGCGGCGGCGCCGTCCTTGCTGCCGGACGTCCCGTAGTCCTTGATGTGCCAGCCCGAACCCTTGAACACGATCGGTGCGGCGCTGAAGACCTTGCGCAGGCGGCCGTCACAGGCCGGGCAGACGGTGAGCGCGTCGTCCTTGAACGACTGGACGACCTCGAGGTGCTCCCCGCAGTCTCGGCAGGCGTACTCGTAGGTGGGCATGCTTCCAGGCTCCTCGGGCGGGTCGGGCGGTCATCCCGGCCGCGAGCGACCTCCCCGGGAGGGACGTCGGTCGGCGGGCGACCGCGGGCTGGCGGTTGGCCCCCATGTTGACACTCGCGTGTCGCAAGTGCGAACGCAGACCCAGTATCGGACATTCCGGGTCCGACTCAAGACGTCGGTCCCGTGCGACGGTCCCGACGGTGGACGCCGGCGTCGGTGACCACGAGGTCGACCGGGTGGTCGTGATCCAGGACCGGCACGTGCTCGATGACCTGGAACGTGAACCCGAACCCCACGATGGTGATGTCGTCGTCGAGCAGGGCCAGCAGACGGTCGTAGTGCCCGCCGCCCTGTCCGAGACGCCCACCGTCCCGGTCGAAGGCCAGTCCGGGCACGACGACCACGTCGATCTCGTCCGGGGGCAGCGGTGGCCCCTCGGGCTCGAGGATGCCCCGGAACCCGGGCGTGGCGACGGCCGCGGCGTCCACGAGCTCGAGGTGGCCGTCGGCGTGGACCCGGGGGAGCGCGATACGGGTCCCGCGTTCCTCGAGGGGTGGTCGGGCCGGTGCCGGGTCCGCCTCATGGGAGAGCGCCGCGTAGAGTGCGACCGTCCGGGCTCGCTGCAGCTCGGCGAGTCCGAGGAGGTGCTGGGCGGCCTGTGCGGAGCGACGTCCGCGCTCGTCGTCCGTCAACGCACGGCGACGGGTGCGCAGCGCGGTGCGTAACTCCTGCTTGTCGCGCACCTCTCCGCCCTCCAGCCGGCCGCATCGTATGGTTGGACGGACCGGGAACGGTACGAGGGAAGGTGAGAGGTGTCGTTGCGGGTCCGCTTGACCGTCTACTTCAGCATCATCGTGGTGCTGCCGCTGGCGGTCGCCGTCGTGACCGCGCGGGTCGTGCTCATCCAGCAGTTGGAGCAGCGAGCGGCTGACGAGCTCGGGCTCGGGCTCCAGGCGGTCGTGCAGCAGACGGAGCTGATCGCCGGACGGGCCGGTGATCTCGCGGAGGACCTCGCGAGCCCGGAACGCGAGCTGGGTACGGCGCTGTCCGAGGGCGATCGCTCCGCGCTGCAGCGGGCGCTGGACGGTGTCCTCGCGGGACGGGAACGTGCCGACGTGGTCGTGATCGCGGACCCCGCTGGCGAGCTGCTGGCATCTCACGCGGAGGACCCCGTGTCGCCCGCCGCCGGGACCTACCCGACGCTCGAGGAGCTCGCGACCGCAGCCGTGGCAGGGCAGGGCAGCCCCTACGTGCTCGGCGAGATCCGGGCGGTGCAGAGCACGACCGGCAGCGACCTCGGCACGATCCTGGCCGGACGGTGGATCGACGCCCGTCTGGCCGAAGAGCTGGCGGGGTCGCTGCCGCTCGAGGTGATCCTGTTCGTCGACGGCGAGGCCCTGGCGACCACCGGGTCGGAGGTGACGGCGGACGATGTCCCGCGTACGCCCCGTGACCAGGTGCAGGCGCAGGTCGGGTCCGCGCTGGTCCGGGCGGTCGACCTGGACGGCCGGACCGTCGTGGCGAGCCGTTCGCGGACCGCGATAGACGATGCCCGGGGGATCATCACGCTGTCGTCGATCGGGGTGCTGCTGGCCGCCGGACTGGCTGCGGCCCTGCTCGGGTGGCTGCTGTCACAGTTGGTGACCCGCCCCGTGCGTGAGCTCGCCGTCGCTGCACGCGACGTGGCGGACGGCGACCTCGACCGACGGTTCGAGGCCGAGGGCAGCGACGAGCTGGCGGCCCTGGGGGACGCGTTCAACGCCATGACCGACAACCTGCGGACGCAGGTGCGTGAGCTCGAGGTGTCACGCGACGCGCTCCAGCACTCCCTCGACCGGCTCGGCGACACGCTCTCGTCGACGCTGGATCTCAACCGGACCCTGACCGCGGTGGTCGACGCCGCATCCTCGGCCCTGACCGCCGAGCGCGCCGCCCTGTACATGCTCGCACCGGGGCGCGGCTGGCTCTACGTGAAGGTTGCACGGAGCCTGCGCCCCGACGTGGTCGACGCCAGGGTGGACCTCGGCGACGGGCTGGTGGGATGGGTGGCACAGACGGGCTCGAGCGTGCGGTTGCCGCAGGATGCCGACAACGCGCCGGAGCCGGTCCCGCACGAAGCCAGCGGTCACGCGCAGGTGGCCGTTCCGCTGTTCAGCCCGGACCGCGGCCAGATCATCGGGGTGCTCGAACTGCTCGACCGTGCCGACGGTGAGCCGTTCGACGAGGGCGACCTGCACACGATCCGCAGCTTTGCCGTCCAGGCGGCCGTGGCGATCGAGAACGTCCGGTTGCACGAGGCGACCCAGCAGGCCTCGGTCACCGACGGGCTGACGGGGCTGTGGAACCTGCGTTACTTCCAGCAGCGGGCCGAGGAGGAGGTCGAACGTGCCGAACGGTTCGGTCACGCGCTGTCACTGGCGCTCCTCGACATCGACCACTTCAAGTCCGTGAACGACGAGCACGGCCACCTCGTGGGGGATCAGGTGCTGGTCGAGGTCGCCGAGCGCGTCACCGGCGAGGTTCGCGAGGTGGACACCGTCGCCCGGTACGGCGGTGAGGAGGTCGTGATCGTCCTGCCGGAGACGGACCTCAACGGTGCACGCCTGACCGCAGAGCGCATCCGGGCAGCGGTCGGGGCCAGCCCCGTGCACACGGACGGCGGACCGGTGCGGGTGACGGTGTCGCTGGGTGTCGCGGGGTACCCGGTGCACGGCGACACCGCCGCTGAGCTGCTGCGGTCGGCCGACGCCGCGATGTACGCGGCCAAGCAGGGCGGCCGCGACCGTGTGGAGGCCGCGCCTCCCCCTTCCGACCGGGAGTCGGCGTCCGGTGCGTCGGACCGGGTGACCTAGGCTCGGGGGCCAGTCGACCGGGAGAGCGACGACGTGACCGATCGCACCGTCCGCAAGGCCGTGCTGCCCGCCGCCGGCTACGGCACGCGGTTCCTGCCCGCCACGAAGGCGCAGCCCAAGGAGACGCTCCCGATCGTGGACCGCCCCGCGATCCAGTACGTGGTCGAGGAGGCGGACCGGGCAGGTCTGGACGACCTCCTGATCATCACGGGACGCAACAAGCAGCCGATCGAGGACCACTTCGACCGCAACCCGGAGCTGGAGGACGTCCTCCGCGACAAGGACAAGAAGGAGGAGCTCGAGGAGGTCCTGCGCCTGGCGAAGTTCCACGTCCACTACGTGCGCCAGGCCGAACAGCTGGGCCTCGGTCACGCGGTGCTGCAGGCCCGCCAGCACGTGGGGGGGCAGCCGTTCGCGGTGCTGCTCGGCGACGACATCATCGCTCCGGACGAGCGGTTCCTCGAGCGGATGCTGGAGGCCTTCGAACGCACCGGCCGACCGGTCGTCGCCGTCATGCCGGTGCCCGAGGAACAGGTCCACCTCTACGGGGTCGTCTCACCGGTCGGCGCGGGAGACGAGGACGGGGTCCACTACGTGGACGACCTCGTCGAGAAGCCCGAACCGCAGGACGCCCCCTCTCACCTCGCGGTGATCGGTCGGTACGTGCTGACCCCCGACATCTTCGCGGTGCTGGCCGACACCCCACCGGGGCGTGGGGGCGAGATCCAGCTCACGGATGCCCTGCGCACCCTCGCCCAGCGTGAACCGATCGTGGCACTGGAGTTCACCGGAGCCCGCCACGACGTGGGCGACAAGCTCGGCTTCCTCAGGGCGACGGTGGCGCTGGCCGCCGACCGCCCTGACCTCGGCCCGGAGTTCCTGCCGTGGTTGAAGGGCTTCCTCGACGAGCGCGAGGGGGCCGGCGCGTGAGCGATCACGCACAGGATCAGGTGCACGATCCGGGCCACGAGCACGCACACGATCACGCACACGCACAAAAGCACGCACAAAAGCACGCACAAGGTCATTCTGGCGGCTTCCGGGGTCTCGGGCGCACCGAGGTGGTCGACCCGGACGAGCTCGAGTCCGTGGACCGCTACCGGGGCCGGATACTCGACGACCTTGAACCGCTCGAGGCGATCGAGCTGGGGCTGTCGGACGTGCTCGGGCTCGTGCTCGCCGAGGACGTGGTGTCCGACCAGGCCCTGCCACCCTTCGACAACTCGGCGATGGACGGTTTCGCGGTCGTCGCCGACGACGTCGCCGGGGCGTCGGAAGCATCGCCGGCCAGGCTGCCGGTCGTCGGTGAGATCCCCGCCGGCAGCGGGATGCCCCCCCGGCTGGAGCCGGGGACCGCCGTGCGCATCATGACCGGAGCGCCGGTGCCCGACGGTGCCGACGCGGTCGTGCCCGTCGAGGTCACCGAGGGGTCGGGGCGCGAGGTCGCGATCCTGCGTGCTCCCCGACGTGGCGATCACATCCGGAGAGCCGGCGAGGACCTGCAGCAGGGCCAACGCGTGTTGCGGGTGGGGCGGCGGGTGCGCCCCGGCGACATCGGGACCCTCGCGTCCCTGGGGCGCGGCAGGGTCAAGTGCCACCCGCGCCCGCGCGTGGTGGTCCTGTCGACCGGCGACGAGCTGACCCGCGCCGACCTGCCTCTCGGTCCGGGGCAGATCCGCGATGCCAACGGGCCGCTGCTGACCGCGCTGATCCGCCAGGCCGAGGCGGTGCCGTTCTGGGCCGGGATCGTCGCCGACGATCGTCGGGCGTTGGTGGAGGCGTTCGACTCGAACCTCGGGCACGCCGACGTGCTCGTCACCAGTGGGGGTGTGAGCGCCGGGACCCACGACCACGTCCGAGACGTCGTCGAGATGCTGGGCGACCACGTCCACCGCGCGAAGGTGGCGATGAAGCCCGGGATGCCGCAGCTGTACGGACGCGCCCGTGGTGTGCCGATCTTCGGACTGCCCGGCAACCCCGTGTCCGCCTTCGTGTCGTTCGAGGTGTTCGTGCGGCCCGCCCTGCGGCTCCTGCAGGGCCGTCGCGACCTGGACCGTCCGGTCGTCACCGCCCGGCTCGAGGAGACGATCGCCACCTCTGCCCACAAACGGACCTACGTACGCGTGCGGCTGCGCCAGGAGGGGGGGCGCTGGCACGCGCGTCCGGCGGGTGGTCAGGGTTCCCACCAGCTCGCGACACTGGTGGCGACCGACGGACTCGCCGAGATCCCCGAGAACCGCACCACGGTCGAGGCCGGCGAAGCGGTGCGTGTGCACCTGGTCGTGTCCACGTGATCGGAGTCCACCCGTGAATGGCTCCCCCCACCTCGACGAGACGGGACGCGTACGGATGGTCGACGTCGGCGGCAAGCCGGTGTCATCGCGGACGGCCCGGGCCGCGTGCCGGCTGGAGGTCGCCGCGGAGACGGCACGGCTGGTCGAGGCCGGCGAACTGCCCAAGGGCGACGCGATCACGGTCGCACGGATCGCCGGGATCCAGGCCGCGAAGCGCACGGCCGAGCTGATCCCGATGTGCCACGGCATCGCCCTGGACGACGTGGAGGTGATGGTCCAGGTCGATGCCGACGCCGGTCAGGTCCACATCACGAGCGAGGCCCGGGCCACCGACCGCACGGGCGTGGAGATGGAGGCGCTGGTCGCGGCGTCGGTCGCGGCGCTGACCCTGTACGACATGGTCAAGGGCGTCGAACGGGGCGCCGTCGTCACGGACGTCCGCCTGCTCGAGAAGACCGGCGG
>CAZHZQ010000036.1:0-18599 GCA_964537235.1 uncultured Actinomycetota bacterium
GTTCACGGTCCTGGTCGAGCGGGACAGCGGCGACGGCGAGGGCTTCCAGCCGCTCACCGACGCGAACCCGTCCCTCGAGGTCACCGACGGGCCGGGGTCCGTCGTGGCTCCGTCCAACCTGTGCGCGTCCGTGGGCACCGATGCCGACGGCGAGTGCACCGTGACCATCAGCTCCTCGGAGACCGGGACGACGACGGTCCGGGCCAGCCACCTCGGCGACGCCGCGGACAGCGAGGCCGTGACCTTCGAGTCGAACCCGGCCACCAAGAGGTGGGTCGACTACCTGATCGACGTGGACCCGGACCGGGCGGTCAACCCGGTCGGGACGACCCACACCTTCACCGTGGCTCTCCAGCGGATCGAGGACGGCGTAGCTGCGGCCGCGGCCGACGAGTCGGTCTCGCTCGCGATCACGGGACCCGGCGACATCATCTCGGTGTCCGGTGGCGCCATCGAGCCCGCGAGCAGCTCGAGCTGCACGACGGACGCCGACGGTCGCTGCACCGTGACCATCGCCTCCGACGACGTCGGCGACACGACCCTGACCGCGGAGTACGCGGCGCAGGTCGGCGAGTCGAGCGGAACGTTCAGCGACAGCGGCCTGAAGCTGTGGCGGTCGGACCCGGCGATCGAGCTGAACAAGAACGCCGAGATCGAGCCCACGGCCGAAGGGCTGAAGATCATCACCTGCAACCAGGACGGCTGCCCGGACACGGAGTTCACCTTCACGGTGAACAACGTCGGCGGAGTGACCCTCCGCAACGTGACCGTGACCGACGACAAGTTCGGTGAGATCGTGCTGGATGACACCGAGCTCGCGGTCGGCGGCACCACGACCGGGACGGCGACCTACACGCCGACGCGGGAGGAGATCGACGCCGGGTTCCACGAGAACCTCGGGACCGCGACGGGTGTGTCACCGGACGAGCAGACCGTCAGGGACACCGACCCCGAACGGGTCGACATCATCGAGGTGCTGCCGAACGTGATCGAGCGCCCCGAGCCGGCACCGGAGCCCCAGCCGGCACCCGAGCCCGAGCCGGAGTCGCTGCCGAAGACCGGCGCGGACCTGGCCTGGATGAGCCTCACGGCGCTGCTGGCGCTGCTGCTGGGCTGGTCCATGGTGTGGCTCGGTCGCCGCCGCGAGAACGGGCAGCGGGCCTGATCGCCTGACCGCAAGACCTCGGCTACCCGCCCGAGAACGGCGGCAGCAGGGCGACCTCGTCGACCTCGTCCAGCGGGACGTCGGCATCCTGCTCGGTCGGCTCGCCGTCCACCACCACCGAGGACACCGCCAGGCGACTGGCGAACGGTTCCCCGAAGCGCTCCCGCAGGTCAGACAGCAGCGTCGTGAGGTCCGGGGCGTCCGACTCCGTCCGAGAAGCACCCACCGCATCCCGGAGACCCGCGAAGAACCGCACCTCGACCGTCACCTGCACCTCCTGGAGGACCCACGTCCTGCACCGAGTACTCTCGGGGACGGTACTGAACGGCGTGCCACCGGCCCGCCGACCGCGTGCCGGAAGGAGGGCGGCGTGCACCTGCTGGTGCTGACCGACCGCCCCGGCGGCGGGAAGTCCCTGCTCCCCTCCCTCGAGTACCTCGACCACACCCTCCAGGACGCCCCGCTGAGCCCTGACTCGCTCGGCGGCATCGGCGAGTGCGACCTCGTGCTGATCGACGCGACCGGCGACCTGCGGGAGGCGGCGGGAACGACGCGCGCGGCGTCGGTCACTCCCTACCCCAAGCCGGTGCTGGCCGTGATCGGTGAGGGCGGGCTGGCGGCACTCAAGGCCACGTGGGGGTTCGACGACTGGCTGCTCCCGCAAGCCTCTCCGGCAGAGGTCGAGACACGTCTGCGCCTCGCACGCGACCGGTGGGCCGCGGGCGGGACCGACCGGACCTCGTCGGTCGGGGACCTGGTCGTGGACGAGGACAGCTACCAGGTCCGCCTGCGCGGACAACCGTTGGACCTCACCTACAAGGAGTTCGAACTCCTCAAGACGCTCGCGGGCACGCCGGGGAGGGTGTTCACCCGGGAGATGCTGCTGCAGGAGGTCTGGGGCTACGACTACTTCGGCGGCACCCGGACCGTGGACGTCCACATCCGCCGGCTGCGCGCGAAGCTGGGACCCGAGTACGAGTCCATGATCGGGACGGTCCGGGGCGTGGGCTACAAGGTCCTGCCCGAGGACGAGTTCGCGCACCGGGGCGGTGCGGACGACGAGGACGACGACGCTGAGGACGACGCCCAGTAGCCGGCGTCAGCGCAGGTCACGCCCGAAGGCGACGTCGACCCACCGGTCGGTGAACCCCTCCGACCGGTACAGGTTCACGGCCGCCGGGTTGCTGCGGTCGACCCACAGGATCACCTCGTCGGATCCGCGGTCGGCGAGGTGCCGCAGACCTGCACGCAGCAGCGCCCGCCCCAGCCCGGCCCCTCGCGCACGGTCGGCCACGGCCAGGTTGTACACCTCGCCGAGACCGTCGTCCCGCCGCTTCGTCCAGTGGAGACCGGCGACACCGTCCTCGTCCTCCGCGACCAGCAGATCGTCGGGGTCGAACCAGCCGTACCGGCGCCGTTCGTCGAACCCCTCGCGGTCCCAGCCGCCGTCCGGGGTTCCCTCGTAGGCCTCCTGCAGCACCCCCACGACCGCGGACCCGTCCTGGCCCGGGGAGAAGGACCGGATCGCGATGCCTGGTGGCGGCTCAGCGGTCCTCGGCTCGTCGATCTCTCGCCCCATCACGAGCAACCGTCGCTGGACCTCGAAGCCCTCCGAGGCGGCGCAGGTCTCGTCCGCCTCGGTCTCGTGGCGGATCCACACGTGCAGCCGCCCCGCCCCGTGACGCTCCCCGATGTCGACCAGTGCGGCGAACAGCGCCGTCACCGTGTCGTCACAGGATGCGCCCCGACGGTCCGCAGCCAGGTCAGCCTCCGCGATCGGGTCGTCGTCGGTCGGCAGGACGATCCCGGCGTACCCGGAGGGCTCGCCCCGCCGGCGGGCGAGCAGCGGATACCAGCGCGGAGACACACCGCTGCCTCCATCCTCCAGCGCGTGCAGCCGCGACCGTTCCGCCTCGTCCACGAGGGGGGCCTGGACCTCCGCCTCGGCCCGGTCGAGCAACGCGATCGCGTCGTCGACACCGTCCTCGCCTCCGAGGACCGTCACCGAGACGCCATCCCGGCGAACCAGGGTCTCGCCCGCCCGGACCGTCTCCACGTGGACCCCCTGTTCGCAGCCGGAGGCTACCCGTGCGTGGGCTCCCGACGGCCTCCGACCAGTGGCAGGGGCGAGACGCGCTGCGGTAGCATCCCCCTTCGCGGTGGCCGCCGCACTCGGGCCGCTAGCTCAATGGCAGAGCATCGGGCTTTTAACCCGCTGGTTGCAGGTTCGAGTCCTGCGCGGCCCACCGTAGGGGCGACCTCGGAAGCCGGGGGTCGCCGATACCGTTGCCGTACCGCAACACCACGCAACACCACGCAACACCACATGGAGCTGTGGAGCAGTTTGGAGTGCTCGTCACCCTGTCAAGGTGAAGGTCGCGGGTTCAAATCCCGTCAGCTCCGCTCGTCGGGTGCCGCGAGGGTCCACATATGTGGACCGAGGCGGCACTCGACGTGCACGGTCGGGTAGCTCAGTCGGTAGAGCACGCGCCTGAAAAGCGCGGTGTCGGCAGTTCGATTCTGCCCCCGACCACCATCTCTCCTCACCATCTCGCCTCCGCTGCTGGGAGCCTCGCGCACCGTCAGATCACGGGCGGTGCGAGCACCTCGCCGGTCTGCACCCGCCACAGTGCGGCGTAGATCCCCTCGTGCGCGAGGAGCTGATCGTGGGTCCCGGACTCGACGATCCGGCCACCCTCCAGGACATCGATGCGGTCGGCGTGACGAACCGTCGACAGGCGGTGGGCGATCGCGACGATCGTCCTGCCCTCGGCGATCCGCGCCAGCGACCGCTGGATCGCCGCCTCCGTCTCGTTGTCGACCGCGGAGGTGGCCTCGTCCAGGATGAGGATCGGGGGGTCGGACAGCACCGCACGGGCGATCGAGACCCGCTGGCGCTGCCCACCCGACAGCTTCTGTCCGCGTTCGCCCACCACCGTGTCGTACCCGTCGGGCAGGGACGCGACGAACCCGTGGGCCTCGGCGATCTCCGCTGCCGCCCGGATCTGCTCCGGCGACGCCTCCGGCCGCCCGTAGGCGATGTTCTCGCGGACGGTGCCGTGGAACAGGAACACGTCCTGACTCACCAGACCGATCGCCTGTCGCAGGCTGTCCAGCGAGAGGTCGCGCAGGTCGACGCCGTCGATCGTGATCGCCCCGTCGTCCACGTCGTGCAACCGCAGCAGCAGCTTGGCGACCGTCGACTTGCCCACCCCGGTCGCCCCGACCAGCGCGACGGTCCCGCCGGCCGGGACGTGCAGATCGAAGCCGTCGAGCACGGGTGCGCTGCGCGGGTAGGCGAACGTGACATCGGTGAACCGGATGTCCCCGTCCACCGGCCCCCGCAGCCGCTCGGGTCCGTCCAGGATCCGCGGTCGGACCGCCAACAGGTCCAGCAGCCGCCGCGTGGAGGCCATCCCGCGCTGGTACAGATCGAAGGTCTCCCCCAACCGGGTCAGCGGCCACAGCAGCCGCTGGGTGATGAAGATCATCACGCTGTACACCCCGACCGCCAGAGTGCCGTCCAGCGCACGGAAACCACCGAGGATCAGGATCGCGGTGAAGCCGGCGAGGATCGCCATGCGGATCAGCGGCACGAACGCCGAGCTCAGCCGGATCGCTTCACGGTTGGCCTGCCGGTAGTCCTCGCTCTCCCCACGGATCCGTTCGATCTCACGCCCCTCGGCGGTGAACGCCTTGATGGTCGCGATGCCACTGAGGTTGTTCGACAGCGAACCGCTCAGCAGACCGGCGCGCTCTCGGACCTCGGCGTACCGCGGCTCCAGCGTCCGCTGGAACCGGAACGATCCCCACACGATCAGCGGTATCGGCAGGAACGCGACCCACGCGATCCCGGGCGCGAGCACGAAGAACATCGCCCCGATCAGCACGACCGTGGTCAACACCTGCAGGATCTCGTTCGCGCCCCGGTCCAGGAACCGCTCCAGCTGGTTGACGTCGTCGTTGAGGATCGCCAGCAGCCCACCGGTGGAACGATCCTCGAAGTAGGCGACCTCCAGCCCCTGGACGTGCGAGTAGGCGTCCAGCCGGATCCCGTGCTGGACGGTCTGGGCGAGGTTGCGCCACAGCACCTGGTAGGCGTACTCGAACACCGACTCCAGCACCCAGATCACGGCGGTCACGGCCGCCAGGATCCACAACTGGTCGCGCAGATCCGAGATCCCGAACCGTGCCAGCCACGAGTCCTGCCGCTCGACCACGATGTCCACCGCCACCCCGATCAGGACGGGCGGAGCGAGATCGAACGTCTTGTTCAGGACCGAGCAGATCGAGGCCAGCACGACCTGGCGGCGGTGCTCGTCCGCGTAGCGCCAGAGCCGCAGCAGCGGATGGTCCCCGCGGGTCGGCCGGTGGTCACTCACGCGATCGCCTCCTCACGCACGGCACCTCCGGTGCCGCCTCCAGACGTGACGACGCCCCGGCCGGAGCCGGGGCGTGGTCCGAACGTCTCCCGTGGTCAGACGGGCGAGACGTTGCTGGCCTGCGGGCCCTTCTGGCCCTGTGTCACCTCGAAGGTGACCTTCTGGCCTTCATCGAGCGACTTGTAGCCGCTCTGGTTGATGGCCGAGAAGTGGACGAAGAGATCTTCGCCACCCTCGTCGGGCTGGATGAATCCGTAGCCCTTCTCAGCGTTGAACCACTTGACGGTTCCCTCTGGCATGTGTTCTGTCCTTCGTGTTGCTCTGTAGTGCCACGCCGTTCTTTGAAGCTTCCACATCGAGGGACTTCACGTACCGAGGTACTGCAAGATCATTCGAGGGAGCTCGCACGCACTTGGGGCGTGCTTCTTCGGTGTAGCACCACCACACTACCGCTCCCGGGGCGAGGGAGCCAGCCCGAACGGTCAGCGCCAGGGCAACCAGGATCCGGCCTCGTCGTCGTCCCGCTGCCACAGCGCGCCGGCGACGCCCAGTGCGGCCGCCCCGATCGCCGCGCCGACCGCGGCGACCTTGCCCCGGTTGCGGTTCAGGGTGAACTGCAGGCTGGAGTCCTTCGCCCGATCGTCGAACGGACCGTGGATGCCGTAGTCCGCCTCCTCGTCGGCGGGTTCGAACAGGTTGTCGGGGCGATCCGGACGCGTGTCCTCGTCGGTCTCCTGCGACTCGACGCCCTGCCAGGCCAGGTACCTGGCGACGAGGCTCGAGGCGACCTTGTTGCCGAGGATCGTCTGCACGGTGGAGCCACCGACGTAGATCTCCGGGCGGTCGCTGTGGGCCGCGAAGTACACGGCCCCGGCGGCCACCTCCGGCTGGAAGATGGGCGGAACCGGCTGGGGGTTCTTGTCGAGCTTGCTGCGTCCCCACTGGAACTGGGGCGTGTTCAGCGCGGGCATCTGCACGACGCTGATGTGCACGTCGCTGTCCTCCTCCATGAGCTCGGTGCGGACCGACTCGAGGAAGCCGTTGATCGCGTGCTTGGCGCCGCAGTACGCCGACTGGATCGGGATGCCGCGGTAGCTCAGTGCCGAACCGACCTGCACGATCGTGCCGCGATCACGGGAACGGAACCGCCGCAGCGCCGCCATGGTCCCGTACACGGAGCCGAGGTAGGTGACGTCGGTGACACGCTCGTACTCCTCGGGGGTCAGCTCGTGGAACCTCGCGTAGACGGTGACCATCGCGTTGTTGACCCACGTGTCGATCGGACCGAAGGCCTCCTCGATCTCTCTGGCCGCGGCCTCGACCTGATCGGCGTCAGCGACGTCGCACCGCACGATGTGCGCCTGACCGCCCGCCTGCTCGACCTCCTTCGCCGCAGCTTCGAGGCCTGCCCGACCACGAGCCAGCAGACCGACCCGCGCACCGCGACGAGCGAACTCGACGGCGGTCGCACGTCCGACCCCGGCCGATGCTCCGGTGATGACGACGGTCTCGGGCGTCTCCATGTGCGGGACCTCCCCCGTGGACGGTCGACGGATCGTCAGACCCGTCTCCACGGGATGCAACCGCGGGTCCGGCCCCACCCGCAACGGACGAACGTGGGGGTGGACCAGGGTGGATCCCTGGGCCGTCAGGCTCGGCGGTCCTCGCCGCCGTTGCGCTCGAGCAGGTCGTAGACCTCTGACGCCCGGTAGCGGCGGTGACCGCCCAGCGTCCGGATGGCCGACAGCTTGCCGGCCGATGCCCAGCGGGTGATCGTCTTCGGGTTGACCCCGAACAGCCGGGCCACCTCGCCGGGCGTGAGTAGCTCGTCGTCTTCGTGCTCCCGCTCCATGTTGGCCCTGACCGTCGCGACATCGCGCGTTCTGAACGTTGCGCTGTCCGAACATTGCTTGGTGACACCTGCCAGTGTCACGGACGGAGCAACCGCCGGGAAAGACCGATTCGTGCCATCTTGCCCGGCCCGAACGGGTCATACCTCCGTAGCCCATCCGGGTGGGGTCCACGACGAGCGACCGGCAGCATCGGACCTCTCGCCGGTCCGTTGTGTCAGTTGGCGCGGTACCGCATCCGGTTGAGCTGCCAGCGGGCGGCCACCTGTTCGTACCCGGAGGTGGCCGACCCCACGTCCCCGCGTTGGAGGTCGTCGATCACGTGCCAGAGATCCTCGCAGGAGGTGTCGGTGACCAGGTCTCCGCCCGGGATCAACCGCGTGAGACCGCCGTAGTCGAGCTCGAGGATGCTGTCGTCGTCGAAGCTCGCGATCCACTCGATCAGGTCCGCCAAGGGGTCGATGAGCGGGTCGGCACCCTCGATCGTGGCCTCGAGGACGTCGATCACCCGATCGAGCCGCCCCATCGCATCGCCGGCACGGGTCAGGTAGGTCAGTCGGGGCCCCTTGCCCTCGGGCGGGTCGGTGTAGTGGCGCTCGCCCGCATCGAACGCGACGAACCAGCGCAGCGGCACCTCCCAGCTGGACTCCTGGATGTGGGGTGGACGACGGAGCTTCTCGACCGCTCGAACGGCATCACGGGCCTCGTCCGGCGAGACGAAGGCGTCTACCGCCGGCTCGGGGACCATCTCGCGGAACGCCAGCAGGGCGACGGCGTGGCGCTCGACCAGTTGAAGGGGGCAGACGTGGATCCGGCGGCCGACGCGGCGGACCAGCGCGGCACCACTGGACGTGGGGCGCCGCCCCGTGATCATCCGGGACACCGCGATGCGGGACTCCGTCTGCAGCGCGGTTCCGACCGAGAGCCCGTTGCCCTCGGCGACGTACCGCCCCCAGCGCTCCTGCTCGCTGACGGGCAGGGCGTCGAGGGGCTCGAACACGCGGAGGTAGGAACACGGGACCATCGCCGGCGCACGGTAGCGGACGAGCGTTCTACGCTTCGAAGCGCCGGGGCGGAACGACGACGATCCTGGTGGGACCCACCGGAGAGACGGAGCCAACCGTGCGAGGCCCCTTCGAGCTCATGGACGGCCACGAGCAGGTCGTCTACCTCTCCGACGATGACACCGGACTGCGGTGCATCATCGCGATCCACTCGACCGCGCTCGGCCCTTCCCTGGGTGGGACGCGCTTCTACCCGTACGAGACCGAGGAGGACGCGCTGGTCGATGTCCTCCGGCTCAGCACGGCGATGACCTACAAGGCGGCCTGCGCCGGGCTGTCGCTGGGGGGCGGCAAGGCCGTCATCATCGGTGACCCCGAGACCGACAAGTCCGAGACGCTGCTGCGGGCCTACGGTCGCGGGCTCCAGAGTCTCGGAGGCCGCTACATCACGGCCTGCGACGTCGGCACGTATCCCGACGACATGGTCATCGTGGGTGAGGAGTCCCGCTGGGTGACCGGGAAGGACGAATCGCACGGCGGCTCCGGGGACAGTGGGATCACCACGGCCCACGGCGTGTTCATCTCCGTCCAGGCGGTGGCCGACCACCTCTGGGGGGACCCGCAGCTCGCGGGACGGCACGTCGCGGTCCAGGGGCTCGGCAAGGTCGGCGGACGCCTGGCGGGGCACCTCTCGGAAGCCGGCGCCAAGCTCACGGTGACCGACGTGGACGAGGGCGTCGTGGACGAGGTCGCGGGGCGCTGTGGCGCCGAGGTGGTCGGCGCGGACGAGATCTACGACGTCGACGCCGACGTCCTGTCGCCGAACGCGCTCGGGGCGGTGCTGAGCGACGACACGATCCCCCGTCTGCAGGTGGAGGCCGTCTGTGGCGGGGCGAACAACCAGCTGCGGACCGTCGAGGACGCGGCCCGCCTCCAGGACCACGGGATCCTGTACGCCCCGGACTACGTCGTCAACGCCGGAGGGATGATCCAGGTCTCCGACGAGCTCGAGCCGGGCGGCTACTCACCCGAACGCACCCTGCGCAAGACCGACCGCATCGGTGGCACCCTGCGTGAGATCTTCGCCCTGGCCGACGCCGAGGGCGTGACGACCGAGATCGCGGCCGAACAGGTCGCCGAGCGCCGCATCGCCGACGTCAGCCGTCTCCGGGACTTCTACCTGCCGGGAGGCACCGGCGACCGCGTCTGATCGCCGTCGGAGACGTCGACCGTCTGGTCCTCGACCGCCTCGTCCACCGGACCGTCGCCGTCGTGCCGGACAGGGAGGACGACCTCGAAGGTCGTGCCGATGCCCTTCTCGGAGTCGACCGACACGCGGCCACCGTGCGCCGTGACCAGGGTCCTGACGATGTACAGGCCCAGACCGACACCGCTGCCGCCGCCCCCCGACTGGCGGAAACGCTCGAACACGTAGGGGAGCTCCTCGGCGGTGATGCCCTCGCCGCTGTCGTGGACGCGGACCGTGACCTCCCCGCCGGTCCGCTCGAGCTCGACCTCGATCGTGCTGGCTGCCGGCGAGTACTTGACGGCGTTCTCCAGCAGGTTCGAGAACACGTGCTTCAGCGCCTCGTCGTCGCCGTACACGACCACCGGCCGGTCGGTCCCCTGCACATCGATCTTGCGCGACACTCCCTCCTGGCCCTGAGCGGCGGCCGCCACGGCATCGGCGAGTCCGGTCAGCATCGCGCTGAGGTCGATCGGCTCCCGGCTGAGCTCCGCGCCCGCCTCGACGCTGGATGAACGGAGCACCTCCTCGACCATCGACAGCAAGCGCTTGCTCTGCTGCTCGATGTTCTCCATGGCCGTTTCGCGCTTGTCGGCGTCGAGCCGGTCCCAACGGCGACGCAGCATGTTCGCGAACCCGATGATGGCGGTCAGGGGGCTCTTGAGGTCGTGGACCATCGTCGCCACGAACTCGCTGCGCATCTCGATCACGTCGGCCAGGCGGGCAGCGGTGTGGCGCTCCTGCTCGAACCGCTGGGCGTTGGCCACGGCGGTCGCGGCGTGCTCGGCGAACAACCCGATCGAACGCAGGTCCAGATCGCTGAACGCGTCGGTCTCGCGGGACCGCTCCAGTGACAGGACCCCCAGCGGCTCGTCGGCAACGATCAACGGCGCCACGATCGCCGATCCGCGGTCGCGCTTCCGGGACGACGACGCGACGCCCGGGACCTGCCCCTCGACGACGGTGCCATCGACGAGGATCGGCTCGCGTTCGGTGGCGGCCACGCCGGCGAGCCCTCGGTCGGCCCGGGAGGTGGAGCCGACGGGGGCCGCCTCGGTCCCGGAGCTCACGGCGACGCGGAGGTCGTCACCGTCGCGCAGCATCACCGATCCGTTGCGGGCGTCGGTGAGCTCGAAGGCCGAATCGAGGATGACCTGCAGCACCTCGTCCATCGTCAGCACCGAGTTGACGACGCGACCGACCTTCGACAGGGTCGTCAGATCGGAGATGCGGGTCTCCAGCGCCGTGGTGAGCACCTGCTGGTCGACCAGCGCGCGTGTGAGCCGGCGGAGCGTCCGCTCCTGGTCCGCCACGTACAGGAGGAACGCCACCGACAGCCCGAGGAAGCTCCACCGCAGGGCCGGGCTGTCGGGCAGCAGTTCCGCGAGGCCCGCCTCCGCGAAGATCAGCACGATCACGCTGGACACCGCGATAAGGAAGATCCCGGCCACGATCCACAGCTGCCAGCGGCGGCGTTCGAGAGCCTCGAGGGACGGCGGACGTTCACCGCTCAGCCGTTGGATCCGCGCGGGGGCGTGACGCCCCTTCGATCCCGCGCGTTCCGTCATCTGCTCGCCTCCGTCACTCGCCAACGCGACGTACGCCTTCTCCGGGTCGCACCCGCCCCAGGACCCACGCCGGCAGGTCCCGCTGATCCAGCAGGGCCACTGCAGCGTCGGCGTCCTCGGCGCGGACGACGGCCACCATGCCGACTCCCATGTTGAAGGTTCCCCACATCTCTTCTTCGGCTACCGGACCCCAGGACTGGAGCCGCACCATGATCTCGGGCGGATCCCAGCCGGCCACGTCGACGTCTGCGCCGATCCCGTCGGGCAGCACGCGGGGCAGGTTGCCCGGCAACCCGCCCCCGGTCACGTGGCAGAGCGCGCGCACCTCGACCGCCTCGATCAACGCGAGGCAGTCGCGTGCGTAGATCCGGGTGGGGGTCAGCAGCACCTCGCCGAGCGACCGGTCCAGCCCGTGCTCGTCGGAGAGGTCCATCCCGTCCACGATGCGTCGCACGAGGCTGAACCCGTTGCTGTGCAGCCCCGAGGAGGCCATGGCGACCAGGACGTCGCCGTCACCGACCCGGTGCGGACCGAGCAGGTCGGCCTCCTCCACGACCCCGACGCCGAAGCCGGCGAGATCGAACGCATCCGGGGCGAGCAGGCCGGGGTGCTCGGCGGTCTCCCCGCCCACCAACGCGCAGCCGGCCAGTCGGCAACCTTCCGAGATGCCGGCGACCAGCCGGGTGACCCGCTCAGGATCCAGCTTGCCGACGGCGAGGTAGTCGTTGAAGAACAGCGGTTCGGCGCCGGTGACGACCAGGTCGTCGGCGACCATCGCGACCAGGTCCTGGCCCACCGTCTCCAGGACGTCCAGGCGTCGGGCCAGCTCGACCTTGGTCCCCACGCCGTCGGAGCTGCTGACCAGCAGGGGCTGCTCGTAGCGATCCGGGTCGAACGCGAACAGCCCGCCGAAGCCGCCGATCCCGCCCCGCACCTCCGGCCGCCGCGAACGTTCGAGCAGCGCCGACAGCTGTCGGACCGAACGGTCGGCCGCGTCGAGGTCGACACCGGCGTCCGCGTACGACAGTCCGTCGTCGGGCTCCTGGCTCATGGGACTCCTGGGGACTCCTGGGCGTGTACCCGTTCAGGGTGCGGTACCGACCTCCATGGTGGCACATCGCGGACGCCTAGCCTTCGTAACCGTGGACCAGCCCGTGAACCAGACGACCCGCGAGCTCACCGACGAGGACGTCGACGCCGCGTGGGCCGTGACGAAGCAGGCCTTCGATCTCGGAGACGACCGGCAGGAGCGGTTCGGGGACACGTTCCGTCCGGAGCGCAGCCTGGGTGTCTTCGAGGACGGTCGACTCGTCGGGAAGCTGACCACCCACGCGCTCGGCCACTGGATCGGCGGGCGTGCCGTGCCGATGGGCGGGATCGCGGGCGTCACGGTCACGCCGGACCGGCGGGCCGCGGGCGTCACCTCCGGGCTCCTGCGGGCCGAGCTGCGCCGGATGCGCGAACGGGGCGAGGTCACGAGCTCCCTGTTCCCCGCGACCGTGGCCCCCTACCGCCGATCCGGCTGGGAGGTGGCCGGTCACCGGATCCGCCGACGCGTGCCCTTGCGGTCCCTGGCGGGGCTGCCCCGCCCCGACGGCGTCACCGTCTCGCCGATCGACCTCGGGGATGATGCCGGGAGCGGGCTCGACGACGTGCGGGCGGTCTACGACCAGGTGGCGCCCACGGCGCACGGCTGGTTGGTGCGCGACGACTGGTGGTTCTCGCAGCGTGCATCCTCGTGGCGCCGCAACGACCGTGCCCACGCGTACGTGGCTCGCGACGCATCGGGGGCTCCCACCGGCTACCTCGTCTACCACCACACCTCCGGCGAGGACGACGAGTTCTACGGGCTGCAGATCGACGAGCTGGTGGCCGCCGACGGGGACGCCACGTCGGCGCTGTGGCGACTGGTCGCCTCGAACCGGGGGGTCTCGCGGTACGGGACCTTCCACGGCGGACCGGAGGAGCCGTTCTTCCTGCTGCTCGCCGAGCAGGACACGACGGTCGTCGAGGACTGGCGTTGGATGACCCGCCTGGTGGACCTGGCCGGGGCGGTCGAGGCGCGCGGCTGGCCGGCCGGGGCCTCGGCGGAGGTGCACCTGGAGGTGCATGACGATGCCGCGCCGTGGAACGCGGGCCGGTGGGTGCTCCGCGTGTCCGAGGGGCGGGGCGTGCTCGAGGAGGGCGGACGCGGGACGGTGCGGACGACGATCGGGGCGCTGGCACCGCTGTATTCCGGCATGGCCACGGCGCGGACGCTGGCTCGCGTCGGTCTGCTCGAGGGGGCCGGGGCGGCTGACCTCGGTGCGTTGCACGAGGCGTTCGGCGGTCCCGCCCCGTGGATGCTCGAGTTCTTCTGACAGGAGGCTGACAGGAGGTTGGTGGGAGGCTGATGGGAGGCGACGGGATGGGCGCACGCACCGACGAGACCCCCGGGGCGACGGGGGCGCTCACGGGCGAGGTGACGGAGCTGCTCCAGGAGCTGATCCGTGCGACCTGCGTCAACGACGGGACGGAAGGTTCGGGCCACGAGGTCCGGGCGGTGGACATCCTGCGCCCCTACCTCGAGGGCACGGGTCTGGACCTGGAGACCTACGAGCCGCGCCCCGGCCGCCAGAGCCTGATCGCACGCATCGAGGGATCGGACCCGGACGCGCCGTCGCTGATGCTGATGGGGCACACCGACGTCGTCCCGGCAGATGCCGAACGCTGGGAGCGCGACCCGTTCGGCGGCGAGCTGGTCGACGGGATCGTGTGGGGACGGGGCGCGGTCGACATGCTGAACCTCACCGCGTCGATGGCGGTGGCGTTCCGGCACCTGGCCGACGGCGGGTTCACGCCCGCCGGCGACCTCGTGTACCTCGCGGTCGCCGACGAGGAGGCCGGAGGGACGTGGGGCGCCGAATGGCTGGTCGACAACGAACCGGACGCCGTCCGGGTGGACAACGTCATCACCGAGTACGGCGGCACGCGGTTGGACCTCGCCGGCACCGGCGCGCCCCGACTGCCCGTCGCGGTCGCCGAGAAGGGGGCGTTCTGGGCGACGCTGCGGTTCCGGGGGGTGCCCGGCCACGGGTCGATGCCGCTGCGGACCGACAACGCCCTGACCTCGGCGGCCGAGGCCGTGCGACGCGTCCTCGCGCACCGACCGTCGGCCCGCATGCACGACATCTGGCGGGGCTTCGTCGAGGGCTTGGAGCTCGACGAGGAGCTCGCCGGCGCGCTGCTCGACCCGGACGCGCTCGATGCGTTCTGCGAGGATGCCGACGACCTCGGACTCGCCCGGGTCGCGCACGCCTGCACCCGCACGACGATCGCCCCGACCGTCATGGCGGCCGGGGTCAAGCAGAACGTGATCCCGGACCGTGCGGAGCTGGCACTGGACATCCGGGCACTGCCCGGCGAGGACGAGAGCTCGATCCGTCGGATGATCGTCGATGCGCTGGGGGACCTCACCGACCGCGTCGAGATCGACTTCCTCAAGGCGGATGCCGCCACGACGTCGCCCACCGACACCGCCCTGTGGGACGTCCTCCAACGCCACGCCGGGCGACTGGTGCCCGGGTCGCGCAACATCCCGGTGATGCTGCCGGCGGCGACCGACTCGCGGTTCCTCCGCCGTCTGGGCGCCACCTGCTACGGGTACGGGCTGTACAGCGACCGGATCCCGTTCGGCGAGTTCACGCGCATGTTCCACGGCGAGAACGAGCGCGTGGACCAGACGTCCCTCCAGCTGTCGACGCGCCTGTGGATCGCCGTGGCGCAGGATCTGCTCGGCGGTTGAGCTCGTCCGAGGAGCCCGGGCGGATGCTCGGACAGCGGTACGCGGACGCCCGCGCCGAGGACGCCCGTTAGGGTGCTCCGTCGGACGACCCTGGAGGCCAACGTGGGAACCCTCGTCAAGCTGATCGCCGCCGGCCGCGTGCTGATCGGGGCGGCGCTGATGCTCGCTCCTCGCCACGCCGCCCGCGGCTGGCTGGGTGACGCTGCCGACGACCCCGCGACCCAGGTCGCGGTGCGGGCGTTCGGGGCGCGTGACCTCGGCCTCGGCCTCGGTGTGCTGTTGGCCCTGCGCCGGGGACGTTCGCCCCGCGGCTGGGTGGAGGCCGGGATCCTCGCCGACGCCACGGACGCCGCCGCGACACTGGTCGCCTGGCGGCACCTGCCGCACACGGGCCGGGCGATGACGCTGGCCGTGGCGTCGAGCGCGACGGCAGCGGGGGCTTTCGCGGTCGCGACGGGCGCAGCCGACGGAGGCTGACCTCTCGCGTCAGGGACCCCAGCGGTCCTCGTCCACATCACCGCGGGCGCTGGCGATCGCCTGGGCGGCGTTGACCAGCCCGACGTGGCTGAACGCCTGCGGGAAGTTCCCGAGCAGCGCCCCGGTCTCGGGGTCGACCTCCTCGGACATCAGCCCGAGGTCGTTGGCGTGGTCGGCGGCGCGCCGGAAGATCTCCTCGGCCCGCTCGACCTCACCCGCCATCGCCAGGCACTGGGCCAGCCAGAACGTGCACAGCAGGAACGTGCCCTCCTCGCCCTCCAGCCCGTCGTCGCCGAGGTAGCGGTACACGAGGCCGCAGTCATCCACGAGGTGCTCGTCGATGGCGGCGATCGTCGAGCGCATCCGGGGGTCGTCGGCGGGCAGGAAGCGCTCGATCGCCATCATCAGGACCGACGCGTCCAGCACGTCCGAGCCGAACGCCTGGGTGAACGCCCCCAGCTCCTCGTTCCAACCGCGCTCCAGGATCGCCGCGCGGATCGTGCCCGCCTGCCGCTCCCAGTCGTGACGCTGCTCGTCCGACGCGTCGATCGCGTCGGCCATCCGCACGGCACGGTCCAGGGCAATCCAGCACATCAGCTTCGAGTGCACGAAGTGGCGCGGGTCGTCGCGGATCTCCCAGATCCCGTAGTCGGGCTCCTCCCACAGCTCCGCGGCCCTGTCGGCGAGGTCGCGCAGGAACCGGACCTCGAGGTGGTCGAGCTCCTCGAGGTGGTCGCGCAGGTCGTACACCGCGTCGAGCAGCTCCCCGTACACGTCGAGCTGCCGTTGGTGCCACGCGTCGTTGCCGACCCGGACCGGGGCGCTGTCCCGCCAACCGTCCAGGTGCGGCAGGATCCGCTCACCGACCTCGTGCTCGCCGCCGATGCCGTACATGATCTGCAGGTCCTGGCCGGACCGCAGGTCGCCGCCGGCCGTCCGCACGATCCAGTCGATGAAGCGGTCGGCCTCACGCGGGCAGGACGCGACGCGCAGCGCCTCGACGATCATGGCGGTGTCCCGGACCCAGGAGAACCGGTAGTCCCAGTTGCGCGTCCCGCCGACGTCCTCGGGCAGCGAGGTGGTCGGCGCCGCGATCATCGCCCCGGTCGGCCAGTAGGTCAGCGACTGCAGGACCATCCCGCTGGTCCGGACGAGATCACCCCTTGGGCCTTCGTACCGGTCGTGCTCGCCGGCCCACTGGCGCCACTCGCGTCGGGTCTCGTCGAACCACCCCTCCATCGTCGTCCGGTCCCACGTCTCCTCGGCCTCCGCACCCTCGATCCGACGCATCGAGAACCACGCCTGCTCGCCCTCCGAGAGCTCGAAGCCGGCGGTGGCGGTGGCGTCGTCGCCGACCTCCAGATCGACGGTCGACGACAGGACCAGCGACCACGCTCCGCCCACGCTGTAGACACCGCCGTCGACGGGACGCAGGAGCGGGACCATCAACCCGAACTCGGGGCGCGGCTCGTAGACCATCTCGACCTCGACGCTGCCGGCGGTGCAGGCGACCCGGCGCACGATCGCGTGCGGCGCCCCCGTCCCGAGGTCGTGCGGGTCGTCGGTGAACGTGAAGGGCATCAGGTCGGTGACCTCGAGCCGCCCCGCCTCGGTGACGAAGACGTGTTCGAGGATCATCGTGTCGTCGAGGTAGCGCCGCGCGTCCGCGTCGCGGCCGCCTCCGGCCGGGCGCAGGCTCCAGTACCCGGCCGACTCGTCGAGCAGCGCCCCGAAGATCGGAGCGGTGTCGAAGCGCGGCATGCAGCCCCACACGACCGTCGCATCCTGCGCCACGAGCGCGGACGAGTGCGAGTCCGACAGCAGGCCGAGATCCTCGATCGGCCGTCGGTTGGGCGGGGGTGGCACGTGAGGCGGCACGTGAAGTGGCATGTCCCGAGCGTGCCCGCAGCGACGCTCCGCCCGGTCGCTGCGGCACGTACGACCGTCCACGCGGGCGCGCAGAGGGGTGGTTCCCTGTGGGTCACGCGAGCACGGGGGAGGGACCGTGGACTGGCACGGGGGCGGCAGCGAACCGCCCGGCTGGGACGTCAACCCGTCCGCGTGGATCGAGCGCCTGCCGATCGTCGCGCTCGGGTTCATCGGGTTCGTGATCGCGGCCTACCTCTCGGCGTTCCAGTACGAGCTGATCCCGACCGTGTGGGAGCCGTTCTTCGGGGACGGCAGCGTGGAGATCCTGACCTCGGAGATCTCCGAGGTGTTCCCGATCAAGGACGGGGCGCTCGGGGCGCTGGGGTACCTCGCCGACGTCGTCAGCGGCGTGGCCTACGGACAGGACCGCTGGCGGACGCACCCGTGGGTGGTGATCATCTTCGGCTTCTTCGTCGGTCCGCTGGGCGCCGGCAGCATCGTGCTGGTCATCCTCCAGCCGGTGCTGATCGGGGCGTTCTGCACGCTGTGCCTCACGACTGCCGTGATCTCGGTGCTGATGATCGGGCCGGCGATGGACGAGGTGCTGGCCAGCCTGCAGTTCCTGCGCCGCGCCCACGAGGAGGGGCGCTCGGTCTGGTCGGCGTTCTGGGGGACCGGCGAGGCTGCCGTCGCCCCGACCTCACCGGGAGGTGGTCGCTGATGTGGCCGCGGCTGGTGAACGCGGCGCTCGGGGTGTGGCTGATGTTCGCCCCGGCCGTCCTCGGCTACTCCACCAGCGACGCGGTCGCGTCCAGCGCCGACCGGATCATCGGGCCGCTGGTCGTCAGCGCCGCGATCGCCGCGATCTGGGACGAGATCCGACCCCTGCGGTGGGTGAACGTCGCGCTCGGGGCGCTGCTGGCGCTCGCGCCCCTCGTCCTGGGACCGTTCCTCGGCTGGCCGGTCGCCGGGGCGGTCAACGCGATGGTCACGGGCATCGCCGTCATCGCGTTCGGACTGATCCGTGGTGACATCACCAACGAGTTCGGCGGCGGGTGGCGGTCGCTGTGGCGCGACGACGTCGACACCGTGACGGGCGACCCGTACGGCTGACCCAGATCCGCGTGCCGCGGATCGCTACTTGCGGATCGGCGTCTCCTCGAAGGTGACGGGCCGCCCCGCTTCGGGATCGGGCTCCGGGGCCTCCTTGCCGAAGGCCGTCGCCGCCAGCTCCGCGTGCTCCCCGGGCACCGG
>CAZHZQ010000037.1:0-18403 GCA_964537235.1 uncultured Actinomycetota bacterium
CCTCCGCGAGACCGCCGCGGACCGACGCGCACGGCACGGCACCTGGGACCTGTCCTTCACGTACGACGACGGGGCAGGCCACGAAGCCGACGTCGCCCGCACACCGGCCGAGCAGGGCCGTCTGGACCTCGCCACCGAGGACCGCGGGACCTACGTCGCCGACCGCACCGCCGCACGTGGGTGCGACCGCGGACGGGCACCGTCGGTTCGGACTATGCGTGCCCGAGGATCCGTTGTGGCTGGTAGAGCTCCTCCAGGTAGGTGCGCTCGTCCTCGCTCAGCTCGATGTCGACCGCCTCGACCGCCTGTTCGAGGTGGGGCATCTTGGTCGCCCCCACGATCGGGGCGGTGACCACCGGCTGGTGCAGCACCCACGCCAACGCGATCTGGGCGGGCGTCACGCCCCGTCGCTCCGCCACCTCGGCGACACGGTCGGCGATGTCGAACGACACCTCCGTGGTGTACCGACGCTCGAGCAGCTGGTCGGTCTCCGCACGGGTCGTGCGTCGCTCGCCGTCCCGGGTCCTCGTGCCGGCGAGCAGGCCCTTGGCCAGCGGGCTCCACGGGATCACGCCGACGCCCGTGTCTCGGCAGAGCGGGAGCATCTCGCGCTCCTCCTCCCGGTACACGAGGCTGTAGTGCGGCTGCATGGACACGAACCGTGTCCAGCCGTTGCGCTCCGCGACGTGCTGCGCCGTGGCGAACTGCCAGGCGTACATGCTCGACGCCCCGATGTAGCGGGCCTTGCCGGACCGGACGACATCGTGCAGCGCCTGCATCGTCTCCTCGATCGGGGTGGTCGGATCCCACCGGTGGATCTGGTACAGGTCCACGTACTCCATCCCGAGACGCTGCAGCGACCGGTCGATCGACTCGAGGATGTGCTTGCGGCTCAACCCGCGGGCGTTCGGGTCGTCCTCCCGCATCGGGAAGAACACCTTGGTGGCCACGACCACCTCGTCACGGTCCACGTGCTCGCGCAGCAGACGCCCCGTGACCTCCTCGCTGACCCCGCCCGAGTAGACGTCGGCCGTGTCGAAGAAGTTGATACCGAGCTCCAGCGCCCGCCGGACGAACGGTTCGGCCCCGTCCTCCTCGAGCACCCAGTCCTGCCAGTCGCTCGTGCCGTAGCTCATCATCCCGAGGCAGATCCTCGAGACCTTCAGACCCGAATCACCGAGGTTGACGTGGTCCACCGTTCGCCCTTCCGTGACCGCTCAGCCTCACCATGCACCAAATCATGCACCAACCGCGCGGGTCCACCGTAGAAGCCCAGGTCCAACCTCAGAAGCCCAGGTCCAACGTCAGAAGCCCAGGTCCACCCCGGGCTGCCGGTACCAGCGGGTCGCGACGAACTTGGTACGCGTGTAGAAGTGCACGCCCTCGGTGCCGTGCACGTGGCTGTCACCGAACAGCGAGTCGCCCCAGCCGCCGAACGGGTAGTAGGCCATCGGTACGGGGATCGGCACGTTGATCCCGACCATCCCGGCCGAGACCCGGTGCTCGAACTCCCGGGCGGCCGCCCCGCTGGCGGTGAAGAGCGCCATCCCGTTGCCGTACGGGTTGTCGTCGATCAGCCGGATCGCCGCGTCGAGGTCGTCGACCCGCACGTTGATCAGCACCGGCCCGAAGATCTCGTCGGTGTAGACCGACATGTCCGCGGTGACGTGGTCGAACAGGCTCGGTCCGAGGTGGAAGCCGTCCTCCGGCACCGGCAGCTCACGCCCGTCGAGGACCAGCTCGGCGCCCTCCTCGACACCGGCGTCGAGGTAGGAGGCGGCGCGGTCCCGCGCCTCGGCGGTGACCATGGGCCCCATGTCGGCGTCCCCGGCTCCCACCTCGATCGCCCGCGCACGCTCGACGATGCGCGGGATCAGGTCGTCGGCCGCGTCCGCCACGGTGACGACCGCCGAGATCGCCATGCACCGCTGCCCCGTCGAGCCGTAGGCGGCGCTGACTGCCGCGTCGGCGGCCTCCTCCATGTCGGCGTCGGGCATCACCACCAGGTGGTTCTTGGCCCCACCCAGGGCCTGCACGCGCTTGCCGTTCGCGGCGGCCTGCTCGTAGATCGCCTTCGCGGCGGCGGTCGAGCCCACCGAGCTGACGGCCGCCACATCCTCGTGGTCGATCAACGCCCGGACTGTCTCGATGTGACCGTGCACGACGTTCAGGACGCCGGGCGGCAGGCCGGCCTCCTCGAACAGCTCCGCCATCAGCACCCCCGCCGAGGGATCCTTCTCCGACGGCTTGAGGATGAAGGCGTTCCGGCACGCGATCGCCACCGGGAACATCCACGCGGGCACCATCGCCGGGAAGTTGAACGGTGTGATGCCCACGCACACCCCGACCGGCTGGCGGACGGTGTGCCCGTCGAGGTCGCTCGAGATGTTCTCGGAGTGCTCGCCCTTCATCAGGTGCGGGATCCCGCAGGCGAACTCGACCACGTCGATCGCCCGCTGCACCTCGCCCCGGGCGTCCGCGCGGACCTTGCCGTGCTCCGAGCAGATGACGTCGACCAGGTCGTCGCGGTGCTGATCGAGGAGGTGCCGGTAGGCGAACAGCACGTCCGTCACCGTGGAGTACGGGGCGTCGCGCCAGTCGGCGAACGCCGCCGTCGCCGCCCCGACCGCACGGTCCACGGTCTCGGCGTCGGCGAAGGGGACCCTCCCCTGGATCTCCCCGCTCGCCGGGTCGAACACCGGACTCGACCGCTGCCCCGTCTCGTCGCGCTTGCCGTCGATCAGGTGGGCGATCATCGCTGGCTCCCACGTCGCCTGCCTCCACGGTAGACGTACCTCACAGCCAGCGTTCGAACGCCCAGGTCGTCGCCGTGGGGCGCTCACGCGACCGCGCCTCCAGCAGCACCTTCCAGCCCTCGTCGCTGCGGGTGTAGACGAGCCGCCCACCGCCCACGTACCTCGCCCAGGCGGCGGCGAACGCGTCGGCCCGTTCCCGGTTCACGCCGAGCTCGTCGGGGACCGGGTGGTAGCCCGCGGGACCGTCCGGCATCAGAGTGCGCAGCGGGACCCACAGCCACCGCAGTCCGACCTGCGGCAGCCGACGGTCGTCGCGCACGATCAGGTAGCGGGGGTCGCTGACCGGTCCCAGCACCTGCCCGAGCGCCTCGACGAAGATCCGCGCATCTGCGGCCGGGGCGTGCTCCAGCAGCACCTCCACGGTGCCGTCGGGCTGTTCGGCGACACGCACGTGCTCGGGGATCAGGAAGGAGCTGACGAGATCCGCCTCGCGCAGGCCGACCAGCAGCGCCCGGCCGACGTCGCCGGCGATGGCCTCCGGCACCTGTCCCGACGTCAGGCGGCGGGCGATCCGCGCCCCGCCCCGGGCGTTCACCGCCACCGTCCCCAGGAAGCCGACCACCAGCACCCAACCGATCGCGCCGCCCACGTCCCCGCCCACGACCGCGGCGTCCGCCGCGACCCGCGCCGCCACGTGGAGGGTCAGCAGCAGACCTCCGAGCAGGGACGCACGGAACGACCGCAGCAGCGCCCGCAGCGTGTCGGAGATCGTGTGGGCCGTGCGCACGTCCAGCTCGGTCGCGTCGAGCCGCGCGACCCACCCCTGGGCGTTCCCGTAGGGCTCACCGACGCCCCACATCCGGTAGCTGTCCTGCCGGTCGCCGATCGCCCGGTCACTGCGCCGGTTGGCCCGGTCGAACGAGACGCGCTTCCAGGGCCGGGTCAGCAGCTGCCAGGACAGGTCGGGGTCGACGTGGGCCACCCCCTTGACGATCTCCCCGCGCCGCCCGCCCGAGAGCTCCAGCTGGTCGCCCCCCTCCCCGGCCAGCAACGCGTCCGCACCCGCCAGCGCGTCGCCGAGGAGCTGCTCGCCGCGGCGCATCGGCACCACGCCCCAGAAGTGCGTGTGCCGGGAGGTGAACCGTCGCAGATCACGGTCGCCGCGGTCGAAGTCCGCCGCGACGCACACGACGTCCCAGTTGTGGGCGACCTTGCGTTCCCACGACGGGTCCAACCGCAGGCTGCGGCCCCGCAGCTGCTGCACGGACTGGGCGGTCGTGACGCTCGTGAGGTCGATCAGGGTGTTCAGCCGCAGGGCGTCCCACCCCTCGCCCAGCAGACCGCGGGTGCCGACCAGGCACCGGGTGACCCCGGCCTCGAAGGCCTCGGTGACCAGCTGCACGTACAGGCTCGACGACCAGTCCGGACCGCCGCCGTCGATCTCGGCGATGCGCGTCCCGTCGTGACGGACGGCCCGGCAGGTCGCGTCCGCCGACAGCTCGGACAGCCGCTCACGGAACCGCACCACGGTGTCGTCGGCGACGTCCGCGTCGAGCCACAGCGTCGCACCGGTCACCAGCACCGGGTCCAGGTCGCGCAGGGCGGGACGCTCCAGGAGGTTGCGGAAGGTGTGCCGGGCGCTGCCGGCGTCGGCCGACAGGGCCTCCCCGGCACTGGCGATCGCCCGTCCCGACCGTTCGAAGTCGGTCACGACGACCGCACGCAGCCGCTCGCCCAGCGCCTGGTGTTCGCGTTCGAGGATGTCGGCTGCCGCCGCCTGCTTGGCCTCCGAGTAGGCGAGGACGAGGTCGCCGGGGCTGCGGCTGTGCCGCAGCCCGCGCTCGGTGAGCACGAACCCGAACGGCTTCAGCACGCGCCGCAGGCGGGCCACGCGCTCGTGATCCTCCGGGTCGGCGCTGACCTTCAGCTCCTGGAGCCCGTACCGGGCCACGACCTCGGCCCGGTCCTGGCCGGTGGGCGGCTCCTCCGCCTCGATCGGGACGGCGAGGTCCTCGGTGACCGGCATGCCGAGGTCGTGGGCCACGCGCATCGCGGCCACCGCCCACACCGGGTCGTCGCGCAGCAGCTGCGACCAGCGGTCGGCCCCGCCGATCTGCTGGCGCAGCCACCGGATGAAACTGCCGTCCATCGTCGTCGACAGGGCCTCCTCGAACGCGCCCTGCACGTCGCGCAGGTAGGCGTCCTCACGGGCCGTCGGCGCCACGAAGCGGACGAGGTCGCGGTAGGGGGCCAGCTCACCCTCCTTGACGACGGCCGGCGTCGGGACCTGGAAGTCGACGTCGGTCAGCAGCGCGTGGTAGTTCTCGTGCTCCTCGGGGGTGTCCGGATCCGGCAGCGTCGCGGTCAGCCCCACGATCCGTGGCCGGTCGATCCGGTCGAGGAGGTGCCGCACGACGACCGCCCAGTGGTCCAGGAGGTGGTGGCACTCGTCCAGCACGAGCGTGCCGATGCCGGCCTCGACCAGCCGGTCGAGCAGGTCGCGGGCGTTGGGGTGGAGGAACCGGACGATGTCGGCCTCGCCGGTCCGCAGCAGCTCGCGTTTCACGGTCCGGTGCCGCCTGCCCAGCTCGCGGCGGAACGCGTCCGGGTTGTTCTCGCGGAGGATCCCCAGGCGCCCCTCGGCCGCCGCGAGGTCGCTGACCTGGCGGGCGTCGACCAGCTCCCGGCACCACCGCTCCCAAGCGAGCTCGTCCAGCGCGTCGTCCGCCCGCGCCGTCGTCGACACGATCTGGTAGGTCAGCACGGTGATCGGGGCGAGACGGTCGTGCTCGGTGCTGACGACCGCGTCCAGGTCGACGTCCTCGGGGAGGAACAGCCGGACCTCGTCGCGCCACTGCTGCTGGATCGCCGTGGTCGGGACGAGCACCAGCGCGGGGCGGGCGAACCGCCGGACCAGCTCGAGTCCGAGGATCGTCTTGCCCGACCCCGGCGGAGCGACGATGTGGTACCGGGCGTCGTCCTCCTCACTGCCGAGCACCGCGTCGACCCAGTTCAGGGCCAGCTGCTGGTACCGGCGGAACGGGAACCGGAACGTGAGGCCGCGCACACGATCCTGCGGGGTGACGTCCACCTCACGACTCCGGTCGCGCGTCGCCGAGCTCCTCGGGCAGCAGCTCGGTCGGGGCGTCCTGGTAGACGACCGGTCGCAGGAACCGACGGATCGCCGTGGTGCCGACCGAGGTGTGCAGCACCGAGGTGGTCGCCGGGTACGGCCCGCCGTGGTGCATCGCGTCGGTGACGGCGACACCGGTCGGGAACCCGTCGAAGACCACGCGCCCGACCTTCCTCGTCAGCACCTCGACGAGTTGCTCGATCTCGTCGCCGGGTTGCGCGTGGACGGCGGCGGCGAGGTTGCCCGACAGCCGTCGAGCCGCAGCGACCATCCCGTCGAGGCCCTCGCAGCGCACGACGATCGAGAACGGCCCGAAGTGCTCCTCGAGCAGCTCCGGCTGGGCGAACAGATCCTCGGCCGAGACCGACAGGACCGTCGCGGCGGCTCGGAGCCCCCGGTCGGTCTCGGCCTCGCAGGTCGCGACGACCGTCACGCCCTCGCGCGCGGCGCTGGCGGCGGTCTGCTCGCTGAACCGTTCGGCGATCCCGGCGTTGAGCAGACACCCGAGCTCGGCGTCACCGAGCGCCGCGGCCACGGCCTCCTCGAACGCGTCGGCGTCCTCGCCGTCGGGGACGAACGCCAGCCCGGGCTTGGTGCAGAACTGGCCGGTGCCCGAGGTGGCGGAGTCGACGTACCCGGCGGCGATCTCCCCGCCCCGCTCGGACACCGCCGCCGAGGTGACGAACAGCGGGTTGAGCGACCCCATCTCGGCGTACACCAGGATCGGTACCTCCCGGTCGGCCGCCAGGTCGAAGATCGCCCGCCCGCCGGCCAGCGAGCCCGTGAACCCCACCGCGGCGACGTCCGGGTGGATGACCAGCGCCTCGCCCACGGCGTTGCCGCTGCCCTGCACCAGCGAGAACACCCCGGCGTCCAGGTCCGCGGCGTCCACGGCCGCGGCGATCACCCGGCCGACCACCTCGGAGGTCCCGGGGTGCGAGGGATGGCCCTTGACCACCACCGGACAGCCCGCCGCCAACGCCGAGGCGGTGTCCCCGCCGGCCACCGAGAACGCCAGCGGGAAGTTCGACGCCCCGAACACCGCCACCGGCCCCAGCGGCACCTGCATCCGCCGCAGGTCCGGACGGCCCGACCCGGGATCCGCCGGATCGATGATGACGTCCAGGTGGGAACCGTCCTCGATGTGGTCGGCGAACATCCGCAGCTGCCCGGTCGTGCGCCCCAGCTCCCCCTCCAGCCGACCCGCGCCCAACCCCGTCTCGCGGTCGGCCGTCTCCACGATCACGTCCCCGGCGGCCTCGAGATCCGCGGCGATCGCCCGCAGCAGCTGCGCCCGCGTCGACCGGTCGGCGAAGCCGTACGTCGCGGACGCCGCGGCAGCGGCCTCGCAGGCCCGCGCCACCTCGTCGGCGGTCGCCTCGACGAACCCGACCTCGCCCTTCTCCCCGGTCCGTGGGTCGCTCGCCGTGAACGTCGAGCCGCCCTGCGCCGAGTCCTCACCGGCGATCAGGTTCGTTCCGCGCATCGTCGTGGTCCCGTCCGTCGTGGTCTCCCGTCCGCCTCCCCGACACGGCTCCTCCGTCAACGATCTCTGCGACCGTACCGACGGCCCGTCACCGCCTGACGCCCGACGCGTCCAGGAGATGCGGGTTCACTTCACCGAACGGCCCCGTAGACTGTGGCGCATGACGGGCGCCACAGCGCCCGGCTCACGCGCGACCGACGACGCCGACAACGACGACCGACAACGACGACCGAGAGGGAGGCATGTCCGGCACGCTCGATCTCGGCTCCGTCGAGATCCTCGGCATCGCCGAGTGCGATCTCGCGGACAGCGCCATCACGGCACCACAGTGGCCCTGCCCGGCTTGCGGCGATCCGCAGCCGCTCGAGAGGGCGTGGGCGCTGAAGGTCCGCAACCACACCGAGCCCCACCTGGAACGGGGCGTGGTGGTCTGCAACGAGTGCTTCGCCCGCCTGGGCGACGCCGCGGTGGCGCGCGTGTCGGACGAGCCGGTCGCGATCTCGGGAGGCGACGATCCGGCCGAGCTGCTCCAGCGGGCGCTGGACACCGACGAGGTGGAGCTCCCGTTCGGGGCGTCGTGAGGGGTTCGCAAGATCACTTCGGCGACCGACGGGCGCCGTACCCCGGGTGCCCGACTACATCCCGCCGTCGTCCAACGACCACGCCCGGTAGCGCCCCGCCTCGTACCCGACCTCCAACGGCAACCCGAAGCAGCTCGACAGCGCCTCGGAGGTCAGGACAGACGCCATCGGACCGGCCGCGTGGACCGCGCCGTCCCGCAGCAGCAGCCCGTGGGTGAAGGCGGGCGGGATCTCCTCGGGGTGGTGGGTGACGAACACGATCGCGGGCAGGTCGTCGCGGGCCAGCTCGTCGAGGATGCCGACGAGCTGCTCGCGGCCGCCCACGTCCAGCCCGGCCGTCGGCTCGTCGAGCAGGAGCAGCCGGGGACCCCCCATCAGCGCCCGGGCGATCTGGACACGTTGCCGCTCGCCGGCCGACAGCGTGTCGAACCGCGCCCCGGCGAGGTGACCGCACCGCACCGTCTCCAGGAGCCGGTCCGCCTGCGCCCACTGGGCGTCGGTGTAGTCGTGACGCCACCGGCGCAGCGTCGCGTCGGCGCCCATCACCACCAGGTCCCGCACCCCGGTCGACCCCGGCACGAGCTCGGCCAGCGCTTGGCTCGCGAACCCGATCCGCTGCCGCAGCTCGCGCAGATCGACCCGCCCCACCCGTTCGCCCAGCACGTCCTGCTGCCCGCTCGAGGGCACCTCGTAGGTGCTGGCCAGACGCAGCAGCGTCGTCTTGCCCGCCCCGTTCGGCCCCAGCACGACCCAACGTTCGCCGGCGGACACCTCCCAGTCGATCCGATCGAGGATCACCCGGCCCTGACGCCGCAGGTGGACCTGTGACATCCGGAGCACGGGATCGGACATCGCCGTGATCGACCCTCCTTCGCCCCGCGGAGGGGACCGTACGCGGTCGATGGGCCTTCCCCGTACCCGCCCTACACTTCCCTCATGCCTGTCACACCACTTACAGTGGGTGGGCAACTCCTCACGCTCAGGAGTTCCACGTGTCACAGGGCAACCGCTCACAGGGCAACCGCTCACAGGACAACCGCGTCCGCTTCCACGGCGGACCACTGAACGGCCGGGTCGACGACCTCCCGGGCGAACCCGTCGCCTGGTGCGAGGTCGCCCACCCGCCGGGCGACTTCACCGACGAGATGAAGGAGCCGGCCGAGTCCGTCTCGCGCCTGCGGGAGCGGCTCGATGACGACGAGCTGCGCCGGATCGGGGCGCCGGACCCCGACGACCACATCAGCCTCTACTGGCTCGAGTACGAGCAGCAGGAGCCCGTGCTCGATCCCGACGGTGCCTACCGCTACCTCTTCCTCGGCACCGACCGTCGCACCGTCGAGCGCCGGGACTGACCCCACGGTTACGGTGTCGCGCAGACCGCGAAGGGAGACCCGTGGCCCGCTACCTCGTGATCGCCAACCAGACGCTCGGTGGGCGCCGGCTGCTCGAACGCGCACGGGAGCTCTGCGAAGAGGGGCCCTGCACCTTCCACGTGGTGGTCCCCGCGACCGAGCCGCGGGACCACATCCACCGGGTGGAGGCCGAGTCCGGCCAGCAGCTCGCCCGCCAGCGGCTCGACGCCGAGCTCGAGCGGTTCCGCCGGATCGGGGCCGAGGCCACCGGCGAGATCGGCTCGCCGCAGCCGCTCGAGTGCGTCCGCGACTCTCTCGAAGGCAACGACTACGACGCGATCCTCGTGTCGACGCTGCCCGCCGGGATGTCCCGGTGGCTGGGGATGGACCTGCCGAGCCGGATCGAGCGCGACGCCGACATCCCGGTCGAGCACATCGAGGCGCTCACCGAGCTGCTCCCCGAGGGGCGCCTCGGCGGTGTGGCCGTCGGGGTCGACGGGTCCCCGGCCAGCATCCACGCGTTGCGGTGGGCGATCGATGAGGCCGAGCTGCGCGACCTGCGCCTCGCGGTGATCCACGTGTTCAGCTACGTCGCCGAGACCACCGTCGCGGCACCCGACGTGCCGTTCGCGTTCGCCGGTCCGCCCTACGAGGAGGTCGAGGCCGACGCCCACGAGCTCCTGGACCGGGTCGTCGACGAGGCGGACACGCACGACGTCGCGGTGACCCGCCACGTCGTCGAGGGCGATCCCGCCCGGATGCTGCTGCGGGCCGCCGCGGGCGCGGACCTGCTGGTCGTCGGGGCGACCGGACAGGGAGGCATCGCCGGGATCGGCTCGGTCAGCCGCCAGGTCGCCGAGGACGCTCCCTGCCCGGTCGTGATCGTCCCGCGGTAGGCGACGAGCCCCGGTCCGCTGACGCCGTGCCGCTCAGCCGGCGTACCCGACGACGTCGGCGAGGCACGGCCGGGTCGGCCGCTCGGGTTCGGCCGGGGCGGCGATCGGCAGGTCCAGCCGGTTGATCACGAAGCGGGCGGTCTCCGGGGCCCAGTCGTCCCTGCCGAGCAACCCCTCGGCGGTGAAGGGCAGGACCCCCAGCGCGCCCGCCAGTGAGGCCGGGTCGTCGAGGTGGCGCGCCCGCAGCTCGGCATCGATCGCCTCTCGCAGCGTCCGCTCGGTCGGTGGTGCCCCAGGTCGCTCCCCGGCATCCGTGACGTTCGCGACTGCTGCTGCTGGCATGTGGCCCCTCTTCGCTCTCGACCCGTGGTGGCAGCATGGCGGCCATCCCTGTGGACCCGCCAGTGGATTGCGGAGAAGTCGTGTGGACAACCCGGCCGATCCTGTGGAAGACCCTGTGGGAAGTGGACTACACGCGTGTCTTTCCGCGACGAACCGTCACGTCCCGTCGCGTCCCGTCGCGTCCTTGGCGGCGCCCAACAGGTGGGCCATCTGGGCGGCGTTGCGCACGCCGTAGTCGCGGTAGCAGTTGTTGAACAGGACGTGGGTCTCGCGGGTGCCCTCCGCGAGCTTCCGGACCTCCGCCGCCCACTCCTCCAGCTCCTCCTCCGAGTACAGGTACCGGAACCGCTCCGCCGCCGAGATCCCCTTCCGGTTCCAGTTCTCGCGGTTGTGCCCGTGCATCCGAACGACCGCCAGACGAGGGTGGGTCACCGCCGTCACGGGCGGGACGGAGTTGTCGAACCCCTGCGGCTCGTCGACGCACACGTAGGCCAGCTCGAGCTCGTCCATCATCTCCAGCGTGCGGTCGGTGTCCCCGCCGCCGAACCAACCGGCGTTGCGCAGCTCGACGGCGACGTCGAACCCCTCCATGCGCTGCGGCAGCTCCTGGAGGAAGCGTCGGGCCTTCGAGCCCGGGTGGAACCACGGCGGGAACTGGAAGAAGACCGCCCCGAGCTTCCCCGCCGAGTCCAGCGGCCGCAGCGCCTCCCGGAACCGCTCCCAGGCACGGTCCACGGCCGCCTCGGGCAGGTGGTCGAGGTACACGTTGGACTTGCCGCGGTGCTCCTCGGGCAGCTGGGCGAGCACGTCGGCCCACACCGAGCGTTGCTTCGTGGGGTGCCCGGTGAACAGCGAGTAGGACTTGATGTCGAACCGGAAGTCCTCCGGGGTCCGGTCGATCCACTTCTCGGCGAGGTCCACCGTGGGCGGGAAGTAGTAGGTCGAGTCGACCTCGACGACCCGGAAGCGGTCGGCGTAGTAGCGCAGGCGTTCCTCGGCCGACATCGACCGCTTCGGATACCAGTCGGCCTCCTTGGTCAGGGTCGGGTCGGTCCACGACGCCGTCCCCACCCGGATCATCGGATGTCCAACGCGTCGACGTCGTCAGCGCCCCCGAGCACCGGCGCCTCCGGCAGCGCCCGGGGCGGTGGGTACTTGATCCCCGTTCCGGTGTCGAAGACGACGACGCGTTCGTCCGCGTCGAGGTCGCCGCGCCCCAGCAGCTCGGGGACGGCGGCGAACGCCGCGGCGGACTCGGGGCTGACGTAGTTCCCGCTCATCTGTCCGACGGTCGTGCGCATCGCGTCGATCGTGGCGTCGTCCACCGCGACCGCGGTGCCGCCCGACGCGCGCAGGGCGGTGAGGATGAGGAAGTCGCCGACCGCGGACGGGACGCGCAGCCCGGACGCGAGGGTGACCGCGCCCTCCCAGGGGGCCGCGAACCGGTCGCCGGCCTCGAAGGCCCGGACGATCGGGGCGCAACCGGCGGACTGGACCGACACCATCCGTGGACGCTCCTCGCCGATGAACCCGAGACGCGCCAACTCCTCGAACGCCTTCCACATCCCGATCAGCCCGGTCCCACCACCGGTCGGGTAGACGATCACGTCCGGAAGCTGCCAGCCGAGCTGCTCGGCGAGCTCCAGGCCCATCGTCTTCTTGCCCTCGACGCGGTAGGGCTCTTTCAGGGTCGACACGTCGAACGCCCCGGTGCGCTCCGCGATCGCCGCGGCCACCTGTCCGGCATCGCTGATCAGCCCGTCGACCAGGACCAACCGCGCCCCGCAGGCGACCACCTCGGCCTGGTTGACCTCCGGGGCGTCCACCGGCATGACGACGGTCGCCGGCGCCCCGGCCGCCGCGGCGTACGCGGCGAGCGCCCCGCCGGCGTTGCCCGCGGACGGCACGATGAAGCTGGTGGCGCCGAGCTCGCGGTTGCGGGCCACCGCCGTGGCCATGCCCCGAGCCTTGAACGACCCGGTCGGGTTCAGCCCCTCGGTCTTGACCAGCAGGCCCGGCACCCCGACGTGCTCGCCGAGCCGGCGCGCCGGCAGCACCGGGGTCGCGCCCTCGCCCAGCGTCACCACGGAGGCGGGGTCCCGGACGGGCAGCAGCTCCGTCCAGCGCCACAGGCCGACGGGGCGGGTCCGCAGTGCCTCCGGCGTCAGCGTCCGGGCCGCCTCATCGAGGTCGTAGCGCGCCAGGAGCGGCCGGTCGTCCGCCGGGTCCAACCGGCACAGCTCATCGGCCGGGTAGCGCCCGCCCGACAGCGAACCCTCGAGGTGTGTGAGCGTCGACGTGGTCACGCTCGCACCCTACGCGTGCTGCAAGGGGCCGCCCCGCCGACCTCACCCCTCATGACCCCCACATGCGGGGGTGATGGCCGGTGAGGTCGATCTCCGCGGCGTCCCGCGGCCGACGCCCGGGGGTTATCCACAGGCCGGAGGCTCTGCACGACCCACGCGGGCGCCGGACCGGCGACGATCGCGGACGAGATCACCTCCAGGCCCCGGTGGCCGGGCAACCGCAACCTCCGCTGGGTGCAGGGGCGACTGGACCCGCAGTACGCGCGTTTGCCGGTCGCTCCCCGAGATCCGGTCGCACCGGGCGATGACGAGCGCGGGCATCGACGGCTACGTGATCAACGCTCGACGGACGTTGTCGTCGGGGCGGCGCGTCGAGCTCGACGTGCTGTGGGACGGGACCTGACCCCCGATCACCCCCACATGCGGGGGTCACGCCCGGTGAGGTCGATCGTCACTTGATCGCGCGCACGATCTGCTCCTCGAGCGCCGGGTAGCCCTGGAGGTACTCGATGCGGTCGGCCTTCAGCTGCTCGACACGCTCCTTGTACTCGTCCGCACGCCCCTGGCTCTCGTAGAGCTTGCGCGGCTGCAGGATCTCTTCGTCGTCGATGCCCGACACGGAGGTCGCGACGTCGTACCCGAAGTCGGGATCCTCCTCCCACTCGATCGCGTCCTCGACGATCGCCGCGACGATCGCGGAGCTGTGCCGGATGCGGACCTTCTTGGACCCCTCGGACCCGCTCGGTCCGCCCACGTCACCCGTGTTGAGCACGTAGACCGTCAGGTCCGGCATGGTCCGGAGCAGCTCGAGCAGCCGGTTGGCCTGCCAGGCGTCGTCGTTGAAGAAGAACGGGTTGGTCCCCGGGACACGCAGGTTCTTGCCGGCCTCGGCGGCACCCCCCGCGGAGGTCCCCTTGGTCTCGCCGAGCATGAAGTAGGCGGCGGCCTGCTCGCGCTTGAGCCTGGCGACCGCCGGGATGATGTTCTCGTTGCGGTTCAGGATGAGGAGGAAGTCCGCGGTCGGAAGACCGCTGGGATCGCGGTGGCGGATCAGCTCCAGCGGGAACGTCGAGCGGCCGTTGGCGGTGTGGGAGTCGTCGGCGAAGTCGACCTCCCCGTCGTCGCCGACGGCGACGTTCTCGAGCCAGGCACGCTCGTGCGTCGAGCCCTCCCAGATCGTTGGCTCGTCGTCGGGGTCCAGCCCGAAGGTCTTGGCGAAGCAGCCGGCCTCGGAGGCGTGGATCCTCCCCCCGGGCATCAGCGCGATGAAGTCGTCCTGCACGGGCAGCGAACCGTGCTGCTGGCGGAACGTGGTGGTGGTCTTGCCGGTGCCCGACAGCCCGATGATGAGCCCGAGCTTCTCCTTGTCGCCCGAGATGTTCTCGGCGGGGAACACCTTCGCGCCGGCGTGCAGCGCCAGGCCGCCGCGGTCGTAGACCAGCTTGTTCCACATCCGCAGTCCGCCCATCTTCGACTCGCCGAAGTAGTCGGAGCCGATGACGCGCGTGACGTAGTTGTCGAGGTCGACGATGATGAGCTTGTCGTCCGGCTTGCCCGGGGCGGTCATGCTGGGCGTGTAGATGACGGTGAACTCGGGCTCCCAGTCACCGTCCTTGTCGAAGTACAGCTGCTGCTGCATCCCGGGGATGTTGGCCTGGGCCTTCTCCATGAACAGCCGCGCGCCCGTGCGGAACTCCGGATCCGGGCCGATGTAGCCCTCGATCAGGACCATGTCCTGATCGGCGATGTGCTCGTCCTGCTTGCGCGCCCACGCATCGGCTTCCTCGCGGGGCATGCGCTGCTGGTGGATCTCCTCGTCGGCCACGAAGAACGTCGAGCGCTTGAGGCGCGCGAGGACCTCGGCCTTGTAGTTGATGTTGCCGAACTCGGTCCGTTGGGCCCGCGGTGCCAGGAACTCCAGCGCCCAAGCGCGCATCTGCTCCTGGGACGGGTTGTCCACGACGGACCTGGCCGGTGGGAGGTCGATGGCCACGTGCTCCTCCTGCGGTACGGGGACCACGGCTGCACGGGGGCACGGGATGGTGGGTCCCCCAGATGGCCGTGGATGCGTGGAGCCTAACAGCCCGCGAACGGGCCACTCCAACCCGGTTCTGAACGTTCGGGAGGAGGAACCGCCGCCCCGCGTGTCGCGGTCGTGTCGTGGCGACGTGGCCGCCGTGGCAGCAGCCTCCGGGTCGACCTCAGCATCTCGTCGGCCCTTTAGACCTCTGGCGAGAGCTCCGAGCGGACCGTTTTGGCCCCAGTCGGCTCCGTCCACATCGCCACCTGCGCTGCCGCCTTACGGCGCCCGGTGGGACCTCGGAGGTCCGCGCTTTGGGGACCCGATCCGCGGGGACGCCTTGCCTCAACGGTGTACAGTTGCCACACTCACACCGCACCATGGGGCAACGGGGCGCGCGAAGACGCACGACGAAGACGCATGACAACGCGTGATCGATCACTCCGACCGGAACCAGAGAGGCAACTCGGATGCCCAAAGACGGACTCAGCGAGGAGCACAAGAAGGCCCTGGCGAAGGGCCGCCGGCAGGCCAAAGCCGTTCGCAACTATCTGGACGCACTCGAAGCGGAGAAGCAGCGCGGGCGCTCCGTTGACGAGGACACGTTGAAGGAACGGATCGACAAGTACCAGTCGAAGGTCGACGAGGAGGACAACGCCGCCAAGCGGGTGGGGTTGATCCAGAAGCGACTCGACGCCGAGAAGAAGCTCGCCGAGATCGAGGAGCGCCCGGACATGGAGGAGCTCGAGGCAGCGTTCAAGGAGGCCGTCGAGGACTACTCCGAGCGCAAGGGGATCACCTACACCGCCTGGCGTGAGGCCGGGGTCCCCGCCTCGGTGCTGCGCGATGCCGGCATCCCGAGGACACGCCGCACCGCCTGACCGGGTCAGCCGATCTTGTACAGGGGGTCGGCGGTCTCGACGAGGCCGGCGATCTTGAGCGCCGACTCTCCGCAGTTGTCGAACGCCTCGACGAAGCGCTCGCAGTCCCGCCGGTAGCTCTCGAGCTTCTCCGGGTCGTTGGCCAACGCCTCCACCAGTTCGAACTGGCTGTAGAGGTCGGAGGCGAACGCGTGCCGGCGTCGGTTCGCGATCTCCTGCACGGCGTTGACCTGCAGCTCGACCTGCCGGTCGAAGTCCTTCGTCAGTTCGCCCGAGACCTCGTCGAGGCGCTCGATCAGCATCTGCTTGGCACGTTCGATCCCACGTGAGCCACCGAACACCTCGCCGAGCTTCCATCCGACCAGCGCCCCGGCCAGCAGACCGAGCGGTCCGAGCACCCCACCGATCAGGGCGAAGGCCGCACCGCCGGACACGAGCGACCCGGCGGCGGCGCCGCTGATCGCCTCGGTCATGCCGGCGTCGTCGGCCTTCCGTGCGGACTGGACCTGGTCGGGACTCAGCAGGAACGCCCGCCCGTTGAGCTTCACCTTCGGCACCGACGTGGACAGGTCGCCCATGACCGCCTCGAAGCGCTCCTCGAGGACGTTGCGCAGCCGGTCGAGGACGGACTCGAAGCCACGCTGGAACGTCCGCGACGCGGTCTCCCCCGCGAGCTCGACCTCGCGCTTGAACCTGCGCGAGAACTTCTCGATCTCCTCGGCGGTGCTGCACTCCGCGATCTTGCGCTTGGCGCGCGCGAACGGGGCCAGCAGCTCCGCGCGGACCTTCATCCGCAGCGGATCGACACCACCCAGGGCTCCCTTGACCACGCGGTTGAACTCCGACTCGAGCTGCCGGACGTTGTCGTCCAGCTTCTCCCGGTGGGCCGCCAGCAGCTCCGGGTCGTCGAGGAGACGTTGGCGGACGCTGACCTCGCCTTTGGCGAGGTCAGCAGCGTGGGCGACCCGCTCGGCCGACTCCCGCAGGATCTGCTTGCCGGCCTGACCCTCGAGGAAGGTCTCGATGTCGCGCAGCAGACGGGCGGCGCCGGAAGCCTTGAACTTGTCGATGTCGTAGGACTCCCGCGCCTCCCAGGCCTCCAGGGCGCACACCGGGTACAGACGCACCTCACCGGCCAGGCCGGCGCGCTTCGACGCCTCGACGATCCGTCCGCCCACGTACTGCAGCACGTGGTTGCGGGTCTCCGGGTCGTGGAAGTGCTGCGGGTACATGTTGCAGACGAGGAAGACCTTCTTGAGCTGCCGGGAGACCACCTCCTGGAGGAACGACAGCTCGGTCGCCCCCACCGTCGGCGGCGACAGGAACACCACGACCCCGGCGTCGACCGCGTCGAGCTCCTGCAGGGTCCGCTCGGTGTAGACCTCGTCGGCCTGCGCGTCGTCGAGCCCCGGGGTGTCGACGAGCCGGACGCCGTTGCGCAGGAACGGGACCTCGACCTTCTGGTGGACGTTGAGCACGCCCAGGTGGTTGTTCTCGTTGTGCTTCTGGGAGGTGTAGCGCTCGACCTCGGAGGGGTCAACGTGCTTGACGCTGCCGTCGGCGAAGTACACGTCGGCCTGCGGGGTGCCGTGCTCGACGTAGACGGGGACGGCGGTCTCCGGGGTCACGTGCATCGACGAGACCTCCATCCCCAGCAGGGAGTTGAGCAGCGTCGACTTGCCGCGCTTGATCAGCCCGAAGATCCCGACGTTGAAACGCGTCTGCTCGAGGTCGTGGCGGACGAACGCCAGCTCGCCCGAGATCAGGCTGTCGGAGATGTCCTGGCCCTCGACCTCCAGGCCGCGGCGATCCTGGAACCGGTACCAGACCTCGCTGAACCGGTCGACGGCCTTCAGCAGGGAATCGCGTTCGGCGTCGAACGCGTCGAGGAACTCCGCCAAGGTCTCGTCTCCCGATCCGTACGATGGACTCGCAGGGGCTTGCAGGGTGCCAGTCCGGCGACCGCGTGTCTGTAGCCCGGTCTGGATGGTGTGTCGGCGCGACGTGACTACCCCTTGAACCGTCCGTTCGGGTCAGGCGCTCAGACCGAGGGTCCGGGTGCGGTCATCGCCTACGACTACGCCGTTCGGACGACGACGGATGGCCCGTCCGAGCGGGTCGATATGCCTCGTTCGTGGGCGTCGCCGGCGGGTGACGGCCTGTAGTCTCGTGCGTGGGCGAGAGGGAGATGGGGAACGTCCCGTCGACCTCGCGTCCGCACGAGGTACCGACACGACCTCCCCCTCGTGTCGTGTTGGTGCCGGTGGTTGACGGAGCGGGTCTCCCCATCCCATCCCCTCTCTCGCTCCGGAGCCCACCACAAGGGCCCCTCTCCAGCATCACCGGAGAGGGGCCCAACCTCGCTCCGGTCGCGAAGGGTGGCCGCCCCCGGGCTCCGATCGGGTGTGCTGGCGGAGCCGACTCTCGGCGAGCGGAGCCTGCGGCGCAGGGCGGAGCGATGCCGTGCGGAGGCTCAGACAGCGTCCGCCACCCCGATCCAGACGTCCCGCGAGACCGCCGATGTCCGCCTTCAGGTGGTGTCGCAGGGGGTGTCGGGGCCGTCGGGGTGCTCGCGGTGGTCGCACCGGTAGGCGCCGTCCTCCCACACGTAGACGACCTCCGGCCACAGCGGCGCGGGCAGATCCTCGTC
>CAZHZQ010000038.1:0-17620 GCA_964537235.1 uncultured Actinomycetota bacterium
CGACCGACCAGAGGGCCGATGTGTTAACCCGAACCGTGATCAGCGGGGGCTAGTGCCTGGACGATGTCCCGTTCGGACACCACACCCAGCACGCCACGGTGGTCGGCGACCACGGCGAGTCCGATCCACTCGCTCGCGAGTTCCTCTGCCGCTCGGCGTAGCGTGATCGTGGGCCCAACGCTCGCCGGCGCACCCACGGTGAGCGAACCGACCGGATCGATGAGCCGGACACCCAACAGCATGTTCGGAACCTCCTCGTCGGGACCACCATCGTGCTGGCCGTAGGAAGACGCGACGACGGCCGGTCGGCACGCCATCGGGGGACCTTCGGCACTCCCCCGTCCCCGGTCCCCTGCGTAGCTTCACCGTCATCAGGAGGTGGCCGCATGGAGCGCCCGCTGTACCACTACGAGTACGTCAACGAGCCGTTCGACGACATCATCGAGCTGCTAGCGGACGACGCGTCGGCCGTCCTACAGGATGCGACCGAGGTCGCGGCACAACGCGCTCGCGAGGTCGTCACGACCCTGCGCGTCCCCATCGGAGAGTTCGAGATCGGTCGCGACATCCGGATCGAGGTGGGCGACTTCGTTCCGAAGGAGATCCGGTGCGGGCACGTGCAACTCCGCTGGCACGCCGAACGTCACGCGGCGCTGTTCCCGGCGGTCCAGGCGAAGCTGGAGATCGCCGCACTGTCCCTGGAGCCGCCCCTGTCCCAGGTCACCCTGGTCGGCAGCTACGCCCCTCCGTTCGGGGCGGTCGGGGCAGCCGCCGACGAGATGGTCGGCCACCGGATCGCCGAGGCGGCGATCCACCGCTTCGTCGTCGATGTCGTTGACCGCATCCGTGACCAGTTGGCCGCCCGGAGGCCCCGGCAACCCTCTCTATCGATGCTGGACTACTGAGGAGGTCAGCGATGCTGCACGGACATCTAGCCACGGATCACGGGGGCCTGGAGGTCCTCACGTTCGCCGAGTGCCTGCAGCTCATGGCCAGCGAACCTGTCGGCCGCCTCGCGTTCATCGACGCCGGCGAACCTGTGGTCCTGCCCGTCAACCATCGGATCGTCGGGCGCAACGTCGTCTTCCGCACAACCTTCGGATCGAAACTCGAGAAGGCCGTGATGGAAGCACCGGCGAGCTTCGAGGTCGATCGCTACGACCCACAGCTGCGCAGCGGATGGAGCGTCCTGGCGAAGGGGACGGTCGGTCCGGTCTCCGACGACGACGAGATCGCAGAGCTCGCAGAGCTCGGCCTGGAACCCTGGGTGATGGCGGTGGACCGCGATCACTGGGTCCGCCTGCACGTGAACGAGGTGACCGGTCGGCGCATCGTCCGACTCGAACTCGAACGTTGACCGTCAGCGAGGAGTGACCATGGGCCGGATCGTCGTCGGACTGGACGGATCGGAGCATGCCGAGCGTGCCGTGCGCTGGGCTGCCGACGAGGCGAGGGCACACGGACACACCCTGCAGGTTGTCACCGTGTTCCCTCCGCCGGACGTCGTCGGTGTGCCCGGTGCCCGGTTCCCGGTCGAACATCCAGAGGAGACCGAGGCGCGTGCCCGTGAGCACCAGCAGGGGTGGCTCACCGCCGCGCTGGGCGACGACCCGGACGTCGCCATCGACACAGATGTGAGGATGGGAACCGCCGCCCAGCAGCTCCTCGCTAGCGCTCAGGGCGCGGAACTCCTAGTCGTCGGATCGCGGGGGCGCGGGGGTTTCCAAGGGCTGCTGCTCGGCTCCGTGAGCCAGCAGTGCGTGACCCACGCTCCCTGCCCGGTTGTCGTCATCCACTGACCGTCTCGCAGGTCCCCTCGTCCCCGAGGCACTGCGCGATGCGACGCGCCGGGCCGTTCGGCGGCCGACGAGGGACCCTCGTCCCTGCCCCGGTGCGCCAGCGCAAGCGACCGTTGGTGTTGAGTCCGTGAGGAGGACAAGCCATGAGACGCATCGTTGTGGGAGTCGACGGGAGCGACCACGCCCGCCGGGCGCTGGAGTTCGCGATCGACGAGGCCGAGGCGCACGGGGGGCGTCTGGAAGCCGTCATGGTGATCCCGGAGTTCAACATGACGTGGGGCGGGGTTCCGGAAGCCATGTACCTGCCACCAGAGACCGACGAGGTCCGGAAGAAGGAGGCACAGACCGAACTGGATCGCGTCGTCGACAACGTCGTACGGCGCCGTGCGTCCCGTCCTGAGGTGGAGAGGTACGTGGCCCTGGGATCCCCGGGGCGCACACTTCTCGACATCGCCAAGGGCGCCGACCTGCTCGTAGTGGGTTCTCGGGGCCTCGGCGGCTTCCGAGGCCTGTTGCTCGGCTCGGTCAGTCAGCAGTGCGCCACCCATGCGCCGTGCCCGATCGCGGTCGTGCCCGGCGAACGCAACCGCTAGCGCCGTCGCACTGCGAGAGGCCGACGGTTGACCACCGCCACACGAACCCGCAACGACCGCGCGGGATCCGACCTCGCCCCGTGGTGGGAGCTGGACGTTGAGGACGTGTGCGCTCGGCTCCATGTTTCGGCGTCCGAGGGGCTGACTTCCGATGAGGCCGCCCGGCGGACCGCCCGCTGGGGCCGCAACGTGCTCGTCGAGCCGTCGCGCACGCCCGTGTGGCGGACCGTGCTGAACCAGTTCACGAACACCCTGATCCTCGTGCTGCTGGTGGCCGCGGCCGTCACCACCGCGCTCGGGGAGGTCCAGGACACGGCGGTGATCGTGGTCATCGTCGTCCTCAACGCCGCACTGGGGGCCGTCCAAGAGATCCGTGCGGAACGAGCCGTGGCGGAGCTGGCACGGATGGTCGACCCGTCGGCCAGGGTCGTGCGTGACGGGGTCGAACAGCGGATCGCGGCAACAGAACTCGTGCCGGGTGATGTGATCGTGCTCGAGGCGGGAGACGTCGTTCCCGCGGATGCGCGGCTGATCGAAGCTCCGAACCTGCGAACGGACGAGGCAGCCCTCACCGGGGAGTCGGTTCCGGTGGACAAGATGACCGAGCCGCTCCCTCAAGGTTCGGGCGACATCACGGGCGACCGTCACAACATGCTCCTCAAGGGCACCGCACTGACCTACGGGCGTGCACGGGCGGTGGTCACCGCGACCGGCATGTCGACCGCACTCGGATCGATCGCCGGACTGCTCCAGACCCGTGAAGCCCCGCCGTCACCCCTCCACAGGCGTCTGGCCGTGCTCGGTCGCCGTCTGGCGTTCGCGGCACTGGCGGTCTGCGCGCTGGTCTTCGTCGCGGGTATCGCGCGAGGCGAACCCGCCGACGTGATGTTCCTGACCGCGGTCACCCTCGCGGTCGCCGCGGTCCCCGAGGCACTACCGGCGGTCGTCACCGTCGCGCTCGCGCTCGGAGCCAGGCGCATGGCCGCGCGCAACGCGATCATCCGCAGACTCCCGGCCGTGGAAACACTGGGGTCGGTCACCGTGATCTGCAGCGACAAGACCGGCACCCTCACCGAAGGGACCATGCTCGCGGAACGGGTCTGGACACCCGTCGGGGAACTCGTCGCCACCGGCGAGGCCTACTCGCCGGTCGGGGAGGTCCGCCTCGTCGATGGCCCGGCAGGCGCCGATCGCCTTGCCGGACTGGATGACCTGCTGACGGCTGCCGTGCTCTGCAACGACGCGACCCTCCTACAGCCCACACCGTCGAGCAGTTGGAACGTCGCAGGAGATCCCACCGAAGGTGCGCTACTGGGGCTCGCCGCGAAGGCAGGAGTGGACCCGCAGGCGATCCGGGCAGCGCTGCCGAGGATCGCCGAGGTGCCCTTCGACTCTCGCCGCAAACGCATGACGACCCTCCACCGTGCACCGGACGGTGGTGTGATCGTGGCGACCAAGGGTGCTCCCGAGACACTGCTTCCGTTGGTCGCGTTCCTCGGCTCCGATCGTGCGGCGGCGTCGGCGGACGGACTCGGCGAGGTGAGCACACAGGCCGATCGTTACGCCTCGTCCGGCTACCGGGTCCTCGCCATCGCTGGTCGGTCGTTGCCTGCCTGTCCCGACGATCCGGAGGACGCCGAACGCGACCTGGTCCTGTACGGCCTCGTGGCGATGGCCGACCCTCCACGCAGCGCAAGCGCCGACGCGGTCGCCGCATGCCGCCAGGCAGGCATGATCTCGGTCATGATCACCGGGGACCACCCGGCGACCGCGCGGGCCGTCGCCGACCGCCTCGGAATCCTCTCCGGGCGACGCGTCCTCACAGGCCCCGAACTGGCGACCATGGGTGCGGATGCGCTCGCGCGCGAAGTCGAGGACATCGCCGTGTACGCCCGCACGACACCTGAGCAGAAGCTCGACATCATCGACGCCTGGACCACCCACGGGCACGTCGTGGCGATGACCGGGGACGGTGTCAACGACGCCCCAGCCCTGCGCCGCTCGGACATCGGCGTCGCCATGGGCCGCACCGGCACCGAGGTCGCCCGGCAGGCCGCCGACATGGTCCTGACCGACGACGACTTCGCCACCATCGTGCACGCGGTCCATGAGGGACGCCGTGTCTACGACAACGTCCGCCGGTTCATCCGCTACACCCTGACGTCCAACACGGGCGAGATCTGGGTCATGATCCTCGGCCCGTTCCTGGGACTTCCGCTCCCGCTGCTACCGATCCACATCCTGTGGATCAACCTCATCACCGACGGTCTGCCAGGTCTCGCCCTCGGCGTCGAACCGGCAGAGAGCGACACGATGCGACGTCCGCCACGTGCCCCCACCGAGAGCATCTTCGCCAGAGGGCTGTGGCAGCACGTCGCGCTGGTCGGTCTGCTCATGGGACTCATCCCGCTCACACTGGGATGGTGGGCCTACACCACCGGTCGTCCGTGGCAGACGATCGTGTTCGTCAGCCTCGCGCTCCTGCAGCTCGGCCACGCGTTCGCGGTTCGTTCGGAACGTGAATCGTTCTTCCAACTCGGGGCACGGACAAACGCACCTCTGCTCGCGACCGTCGCCGGAACGCTCGCGCTGCAGCTGACCCTCGTGTATTGGGCGCCAGCACAGGACGTCTTCCACACCAGCGCCCTGACCGGAACGGAGCTGGTTCTCGTTCTGATCGCTTCCACGACCGTCTTCTGGGCGGTCGAGCTCGAGAAACTCGTCCGCCGCCGGCGCGATTCAGCACGTACCAGTCATGCGAGACCCTGAACGGTCGCCGATGGCGGAGGTCGTCGTTTCCGGCCTCCTGCAGGAACACGGCGAGGCCCCCCTCTGGCTGTTCGAGATCACCCCGATCGGGGCGCCCGCTACACGACGGGGGGTCAGACGCCTCGGCGTGCGCGATATCGCACGGACAGGTGTTCGAAGGCCTGCCGCGCCTGGACAGATCAGAGATCGTCTCGTAGCTCCGACCGCCGCTCCCAGAGCGCGTCGAAGAAGCTGTCCCAGTCGCCGGCTGGGTGGTGGCGGAACCGGACCGAGTCGAGGACGTCGAGCACCTGCTGGCGGGTCCTCAGATCCTCGGTGCTCCGACGGTCGGCCCAGGGTGGAGTGCGGTAAAGGCTGAACGCTGCCCCCAGGGCCGCGGCGAGGTCGCTGCGGAAGCTCGCCCAGTCGGTGGGATCACCCAGAGCGTGGGCCATCTCTAGGTAGTAGACGTACTGGTCTCGGTGGATCCATTCGAGATCCTCACCGAGATCGATCCCCGGTTCCCCGAACATGGTGTCGCTCCAGCTCGCGCGCAGATCCAAGGTGACATCCCCGATGGATCCCACCCACTCCCCTGGGCCGAGCCATGTGGACAACTCCGAACAGGGACCGACTCCCGGCCCGAGGAGCACACGCCCGTCCGTCCCGTCTCGGTCCCGTCTCAGGGTGAAAAACGGCGCGAGATACAAGAAGATAACTACAAGCATGAAGTCCCGAAAAACCCCCTCTGAGCAGGGAGAACGTCGTGATGGCCGATGCTCCGGTACGTTCCGTGGAACGGCGAAGCCGCCATGGCATGGCGGAGGTCGTCGGTTCGATCCCGATCGGGTCCACCTCAGAGCACCCGGCGGATCGCGGGCGGGTAGTCCAGTATCGGCACGAACCGGTCCCACGCGTCACGCCAGACCTTGACCGCGGCGGGCAGATCATCCATCAGCAACCCCACCCGTCCGATGACCGGAACGATGTCGTGGCGGTCAACGGGCATGTATGGGCAGTTACCGCCAGGTCGCTTGTTGTCGAATTGGTCACTGCGACTCGAGAAGAGCGGCACGGAGCTGTTCCTCGGTCACGTGGACGGTCGTGCGGCCCTCGGCGCACAGGTTCTCGAGCGCTCGCCAGAGTGAGGTTCCCTCGATGTCGTCTGCAAGCGGTGGGAGGAACATCACCGTTCCTGGTTCCGCGAGCCCCCCGAGCGTCTGATGAACGTGGCCGCGGAGTTCAGCGGCGAGCTCCTCGCTGGCGGTGACGTCGAATGTCATGCGCACACACGCAACAGGCACGTGACCCTTCCGGGGGTGAGGCTGGCTCATCACCCAGGCTGTTTTGACGAAGGGGTGCTCCTCGAGAACATCACTGACCTCGGTGGCCGATACGAGTTGGCCTGAAACGTTGAACACCGGGTCTGAGCGCCCCAGGAAGCGGATCGGCCCATCGGTACGACGGACGGCGCGGTCGTTTGTCACGAAGACCCCAGGCCGGTCCGGATCCGCGCCCGGAACGTCATCCGAGTCCACCATGCCCAAGGCCGTCGACGGCCAGGGATGACGGAGCACGAGATCGCCGACCGTACCGTCTGGCACTGGCGCCCCGGTCGCGTCGACGATCTCAAGTCCTGCGGGAGGGAGACCTGCTCTCGAACCGGTCCCTGGGGTGACCGTGACGGCACCCGCGAGTTCGGCTTGTCCCCACGCGTCGGATATGAGGGCATCGGGCGGCGTGGCGTCCTTGCGGAGCCACTGTGTCGTTGCTTCGTCAACGGGCTCTCCCAAGGTGATCACGTGATGAAGAGAGGCGACCTGCTCGAGGTTGGGGGCAGGGACCGGCGACCGCTGGAGCGCCCGCAGCACCGAGGGAGTCACGAGTAACGCGTTCACGTCGTAGCGTTCCATGATGTCCCAGGCCCGCCCCGGGTCGGGCGTGTCCAGCATCCCCTCGTAGATCACCGCGGTGCTTCCGGCCAGTAAGGGACCGAGGAAGCCGTGGGTCTCAGATGCGATCCATCCGATCTCGCCCGGCGCCCAGATGACGTCGTCAGGTCCTGTGGTGAAGCCATCAACGTGCACGGTTTGGCAGTAGACAGCAAGACCCCCCGTCCGGTGGACCAGGCCCGTCGGTCGGCCCCGACGGTTGGCGACGTAGGTGACGAGGGCGGGGTGGTCGGCCCGCAACGGTCTGGGCTCCGAACGGTCATTCGTGCCCCTCTGGCGTGCTCCGGCGAGGAGATCCTCGTACCAGTGGTCTCCCTCGTACCAGGGGACGTCCATGCCGGTACGGCGGGTGACGATCGTGTGCTCCACCGAAGTGACCGCCGTGAGGGCGTCGTCGGCTCGGGACTTGAGGGGCACCACCATCCCATGCCGCCACGCGCCGTCCTGGGTCATGAACACCCGTGGCCTGAGATCGTTGAGGCGATCCACGAGCGCTTCGGTGGGAAGCACAGAGGGAAGCGCCGCATGCACCGCACCGATGCGGGCGCATGCCAGCATCGCCTCGATCGCCTCGGGCACCAGGCCCATGAAGATCACGACGCGGTCGCCCGGAGAGACCCCGAGCTCGACCAGCGCATCCGCCAGCGCGGTCACCTGTGCGTGGAGGTCGCCGTATGTGAGTGCCCGCCGATCACCCGGCTCACCCTCCCACTGGATCGCCACGGTGTCGGCGCGGTCCTCCAGATGACGGTCAAGGGCGTTACCGCAGAGGTTGATCTGCCCGCCCGGGAACCAGGACCCGTGTCCTTGCCTATCCGGGTCGTGGATGCTGTCGTAGGGTCGCGTCCACGACAAGCGCTTCGCTGCGTTGTCCCAGGCGGCTAGGACGTCATCGCGATCGGCCACTAGCTCGATCCCATCAATCACGGCCCAGCGCACGCGAGATGGTGCGCGCAGCACGAACGAGATGGGGAGCCATGTCGTCCTCGAGAACCTCCGTCGCGAAGCTGGCTGGGTTGCCGGTCACGGCCAACGCCGCGACTGCACAACCGTTGACGAATATCGGGGCCGCGATCTCGGGACAATCCGCGACGTCACTGGCCGGCATCTGAAGATAGGGCTGCGCTGCCCAGGTGCGCAGCTGCTCGTCGTCTGGCACGTCCTCCCCCAGGAGCGGCGCGATCTCCGACCATCGCTCCTTGTCGAGGTGAGCCAGGAGCACGCGTCCTGCGGCGGACTCCAGTACCGGCTCGTAGCGGCTGATCGCCCGGAACACGCCTCCGATGTCCTCACCCTCGATGCGATCGACGGTGACGACTTCGTTGCGGACGAGAATCCGAACAGTGACCGTGCCCTTCGTCGCGTTGCGGAGCTCGACGAGGTAGGGGCCAGCCGCGTTCAAAGCGGGAAGACCGGCGAGGTAGTGCTCCGCGAGACGCACCAGCTCAGACCCGAGTCCGTACCGCGACGACCGTGGATCCTGCTCCACCAGCCCCGCAGCGACAAGAGAGCGGAGAAGCCGGTGCACTGTCGGCAACGTCATGTCCACCGCCTCTGCGATGTTGGTGAGCTGCTGCGTTGCCGGCCCTGTAGCGAGCTGCCGAAGAACCACCGCAGAGTTGTGAACGGTTCCCAGCGTTCCGCGCGGACGGGACTCAGCCACTCGACAATCCTCCTCGCGAAGATCCGGCGGAGCTACTGGTTCCACATTGCGGAACAGGATTGTATCTTCCATGCGCATCCCGGTGGGGCAGTGGATGCTCGACAAGGACTCCGGGCGGTGCTTGGCCCGCGCTTGACAGGCCGGCACCTGTCCAGGACACGCCCAAACGCCCAACCGCTAGCAGACCATCCTCGACAATTACTGGCGACGGGCCGCAACAGGGGCATGCGACCACGCTGCGGTCCGCGATGAGCTAATGCCGGATCCAGGTGTCTTGAGGTGGCTGGTGGCCTACACCGGATCGGCTGTAGTCGCAGACGCCGGTGGGGAAGATGTCGCGTAAACGATCGAGTTGTTCGCGCGAGAGTGTGAGGCTGTAGTCAGCCTGCGTGACCGGCTTGAGCTCGCACTTGAGGATGTCGTTGGCCACGGGTGCACCGGCAACGAGGCGAGGATCGGCATGGGACGGATACAGGGTGTTGCATATCCCTGGCTCGCTATACGTGGCCGGCTCTTGGATCGGAATGGACGTATTCGGAATCACGTCCCAGTTGCTTCCAACGCCACCCCCACCCCCAGGCGGCCAGCAGGTGTCGACAGCGTCGTCCGGCTTGTTGCGGACGATCTTTTCGTCAAGGGTGCCACCGGCGGAGTCACTGGCGATGGCAGACAGCCAGTCGTCCATGAGCAGCAGGGCTTCGACCTGGTGCGGTCCTCCACGGGTGCCTCCCGCGTCAACGCCGGCGATCCAGATGACGTGGTTGTCGGCGTGACCGTTGGATCGGATGAGTCGTTCACGGGTGGAAAAGGATCGGAAGCGGTCGTGGATGTTGGCGAGAGAATCTCGATAGGTGCGCACGTCGATGATGGGCACGTTCACTAGTCCACCAGCGCCGCTGTTGACCCGGCCTGTCTCGTAGGCGATGTGCAGTGCTTCGGAATCGGCGGCGGTTCGCTGGGGGACGAGGTTGCCGTCGACGTCATAGCCACCGACGAGCTCATTGAGTTCGGCGAATTCGTCGAAGCTGATTGCACCGTCGTTGAAACCCTGCAGTCCATACTGCACACCGACATTGTCGAAGGTCCGACGGGCGAAACCGGTTGCCGGATCAGTGCCGTAAACATTCACCGTGTTGTCGGGAATGGAACAGCGAGCCCCGCCCGGGTTGGTCTCTGCGTCGTAGCGCAGTGCTGCAGGGATGACGCTGGGGCAACCGGTCGGCGTGAGCCACCCAGGGGAGTGGCCACCTGCCGTCCAACGATTACAGGCGTCCTCGTTTCTACTTACCGCAAATCCTGTGACCGCGCTGCGCTGCACCTGTGTGTAGACGTGGTCGCCGTCGTCGATTGCCCGGAAGATCAGCGAGCAGTCAACGACGGAGGTCATAAGGGTCGTGATGTCCGGAAAGCTGGCACTCGGGATGATGCCGTCTAGCAGACCCGGGTAGTTCTGGGCGATGAGATGTTGCTGCATCGATCCCCCTGAGCCACCCCACCCGATGGTGTGGCTCGGCACCCCGAACGACTCGGTGAAGCGCTCCTTGACCATGCTCATGGTCTCGGCCGAGGTCACATCGTTGCAACTGTTGCCGAACACGTTCAGCGTGGACGACGCAACCGCAAACCCCAGCGACAGGAGGTCATCGCTTAGGACCCCTCCGACGTTGGCGCCCTGTCGGTAGCCAGCCTGGCAGCCGCCGCCGAAGGAGTACACCAGTCTGTCGTTCCACCCGAAGGTGCTCTTCCACGGATCGGGCAACGGTAAGTCAGGGTCGTGCAGGAAGGCAATCCGGTAGACCGCGCGATTAATCGTGCCGGTCTCCAGACGCACGATGTAGTCGACCGTGTTGCCCTCTGTGGTCGTGGTCTGGTCGAGGTCCTCCGGCTTCGGTTCGTGTGGGTCCATAAGCTTAAACGTCCCGTCATCTGAAGACATGTAGAAGTACAGGATGCGGGTGGTGGCGGCGGTGCAATGCTCGTCCACTGGGGGTCCCAGTGAGAACGCCTCTGTCTGGCAGATGAAGGGCTGCTGATGCGGTCCGGAGAACACGGGTCCGCTGATGGGATAGTTGGTCAACTCCAGTGTGGCGCCTGGACCTCTTGGGAAGGTTGGTTGTTCGCGTGCACCCCTTGGGCCTCTGTGGGCCTGGTCCCTCGTGTGGCCCTTCACGTGCACCTTTACGACATTCTTGCCGATCTCGAGCCCGTCAAGCAGACCGAGCAGGGTCTCCTCGCCATCGGGGGCGGGTTTGAACCTGCTCGTCACATCGCGGCCGTTGACGAACACGTGCATCTGTGCGAACGGCGCAGTGCTGGGCACATTGATACCAACTAAGGCATCGCCACCGGTAACGGTGTCGGCTCGTGACGACAATGCTGCAATTTCAATATCGCTGGAAGATTTATTCGCTTGGGGTGGCGGCTGCGAGTGCCCAGGTGCCCCCCCTACGAAGAGAGTCAGCACGAGACCTAGGGCTAGAACGAGTCCTAGAGCGGACTTCGATTGGCTCGGCATAGCTGTCTTCATACGAGTTGCCCCTCCCGGCACTTCGTCGACCGACCCCCTCTGGCCAGAGACGCAGTCAGAATACATTTCCACTATCCGAAAGTCAATTGGTTTTCCGAGGTGTTACGAGTGGCGAGGGCCATCGGCGTCTGACCCGTCACACGGGCCCCGGGGGACGTCCACTCAGTGAGTGTGGATGTCCTCGGAGGCCGGGGACTGGGTGCATGGCTCCGTTTCCGCCCCGCCTGATGTCGCTTGGGAAAACTCGATGAAAGACCGCCAGGCCCTTGCCGCGTAGATGGTCCCTGGGCCTCCACTCATGAGGATGGCGACTCCGAGACCTTCTGCAACCTCGTCGAGACTTGCCTCATGGCGCGCAGCAGCACGACTGTGATAGGCGATGCAGCCGTCGCACTGTTTCGCGACTCCAATCGCTAAGGCCATGATTTCCTTGAACTTGGCTGACAGGGCGCCCTCTTGCACAGCTGCCGCGTGCATCGTGCTGAACCCGCCCCACACGTCTGGGATTCGCCGACGCAGCGCGACCGTGGGTTCCTTCAGCTCGGAGATGATGTCGTGTCCGTCATCCATAGTGGGTATCCGTCATGATGAGTCGGCAAGCCAGGGAGCAACACATCGCACGAACGACTCTGGGTCCTCCAGGAAGGGGGTGTGACCCACTCCTGCGAGCTCGGTGAACTTCGCCCCTGGAATTTGTTCGGCTACCTCCGAGAGGACCGCAGGTTCGAGCATCTGATCGAGTTCGCCGGCCACCATGACCGTCGGGACGTCGTAGGTCTTCAGTTCGTGGGCGGGGACCGCTGTTTCACGCAGGCCAGGCATGAGGACGTCACGCGGGAACCGAGGATTGAGCTCGTTGAGTCGTTCGTAGAGGAAGACGATGTCTGCCTCACGCTGCGCGAAGTCGGGGGCGAAGGCTCGCGCGGACATCTCCGAGCTGGGGTCCGGTCCTGCCAGCAGACGCTCAACCCTGTGGAAGGCGTCGAGCGTCTCGGATGTCCGCACCGCCGGCGACGCACAGAGGACAAGTGAACGCACTCGTCCGGGATCGGAACGAGCCAGCCGCAGCCCCGCTATTCCCGCCATTGAATGACATACCAGGGCCACCTTGCTCGCCTTCAGATCATCGAGTATCCGTCGCAGGTCTTCGAGGTGATGCTTCGGAGCCGCCCGGCCAGGCGGGCACCTGGAGTCACCATGCCCCCTCAGGTCGATGAGGGTCACCTTGAACCTCTCGCGCAGACGGGGAACGACCCGCCACCACACCAGGCGGTTGTTGCCGCCCCCGTGGAGCAGGATGACGTCGGGGCCGTGACCGTGAACCTCATAGAAGAGGTCAGCTTGCCCCGAGCGAACTCGTGCCACTACTGGCTCCTGGGGGCGAGGGCCGAGATCGCAGCGCGCATCCGTTTGATGCGTGCGTCGGGGTGCGTCTCGGTCGTCAGGGGATAGATGATCGGTGTCCGAAGCCCCTTCGCTCGGTACCGATCTATCCGGTCCCGAACCTCCTTGGTCGAACCAGCGATGACTGCCACATCGATCAGGGTCTGCGGTATCCCAGCAGCTGCTTCGGCGCGCTGACCGGCATTCCATCGATCCCGGAACGCTTCCACCTCTCGACCGAAACCCTGCCGCGTGAACGAGCGCTGGTAGACATCCGCACTCAGGTAGAAGGCCAGCAAACGCTGGACGTAGCGACGCACCTCGTCTTCCGGTTCGTCAACGATGACCATGAGCCGACCGGCGACATCGACGTCATCGGGATCGCGTGCAGCGTCGCGGGCGGCTTCGGCGACCCGCGCGGCTGCGCGTGCCACCGCTTCCTCGGTCATGAACGCGAGGATCGCGCCATCGCAAAGCTCCCCCGCTAGCCCGAGCGTCCGATGTCCCAGGGCGGCGATATAGATGGGCGGTGGGGAAGGGATATCGAGGTCGATCCGGAACCCACCGATTTGGATGGTCTCGCCGTTGTACGCGACCCTCTCACCCGCGAGGAGTCGACGCAGGACCTGTACGTACTCGCGCAGACGGGTCACCGGTTTCGAGTAGGGTTCGCCGCGCCAACGGGTCGCGATCGGCTCAGAGGATGCCCCGAGACCGAGTACGAACCGGCCGCCCGACAGGTTCTGCATGGTCGCCGCCTCGAGGGCGATGACGGCTGGGGCCCGGCCGAACACGGGGATGATCCCGGTCCCTAGCTGCATCGATTCCGTCGTGCGCGTTGCGGCGGCGAGCACGGAGACGGCGTCTGTCGCGTTCGCTTCCTCGCTCCAGGCTTGGACGAACCCGTGCTTCTCCGCGTACCTGCCGAGATCCGGTAGGGCCGACGGTGACGCTCCGCCCTGGACCCCGAGGGTCAGCGCGATCCGTCTCGGTTCCTGCATCTCTACGGTCTCAGCGCGAGAGCACGGTGACCGCCACTGCTGCTGGGTGGGGACCAAGGTAGCCGCCACCGTTCTCAGCCAACGCGACGCGAGCTCCCTCGACCTGTCGATCTCCGGCGCGACCTCTCAGCTGCTCGACGAGCTCTACGAGTTGGGCGCAGCCTGTCGCCCCCACAGGATGTCCCTTGCTGATGAGACCACCGCTTGGATTTACCGGAACCCGACCGCCCAGTCGGGTTTCTCCGGATGCCAGCAGCTTGGGCCCCTCTCCCGGAGCACACAGACCGAGCTCTTCGTAGAGGATGAGTTCCGCTGGTGCCGCCGCATCGTGAAGCTCGACCACATCGACATCGTCCGGACCTATCCCAGCTCGCTCGTACGCCTCGTGGGCTGCTCTCGCTGATGGCGCTTCATCTCCGGCTAGCCCCGAGACGAGTGCAGAGGCTCGGATCCGGACACCGTCCACGTCCATCCGACGTGCGTAGTCCTCAGAAGCGAGGAGCAGAGCGGCTGCGCCGTCTCCGATCGGCGAACACATGAGGAGAGTCAGCGGTCCACTGATGTGGCGGCTCTCGAGGACCTGCTCGACCGTAACCGGATCGCGGTACTGGGCCTTCGAGTTCAGAGCACCGTGATCGTGACTCTTGACCGCGACCTCTGCGAAGTCCCTCTCGGTCGCCGCGCTGCGATCCATGTAGCGCGCCGCCATGTCGGCGTAGACATCCATGAAGAAGGATCGCTCGCCCTCAGGCGGGACCTCGTCTCCATAGAGCTGGCGCTCGAGCTCGTCGAGGCGCTCGAGGTCAACGGCAGCTCCGAGAGCATCGAAACTGCGCCGCTTGTCCTCGTGGGTGAGCTTCTCGGCACCGACGACGAGGGCCAGGTCGCATTGTCCCGCCTCGATTGCGGTCGCAGCCAGATGCACAGCCGTTGAGCCGGAAGCACATGCGTTCTCCACGTTGACGACCGGGACGCCGTTGAGCCCTAGATCCCGCAACGCGTACTGCCCACGGATCATCTCCTGCCCCGTGATGAGCCCAGCAACGGCGTTCCCAAAGAAGAGCCGCTCGACGTCCCGCGCTTCGAGTCCAGCGTCTTCGATCGCGTCCGCTGCCGCGCTCTCGGCCATGCCTCGGATGGTCGAATCTTGGAACTTCCCGAACGGAGTCATCCCAACTCCGACGACGACGGTGCCCGACATCGGACTGGCCTCTCCACGTATAACTGATATCGGTATCAGTTATACGTGGAGGCCTACATCCTTGTCAATAGCCGTGCGACAGGACCCGCTGCTCGAGGTCGGCCAGCTCGTCTTCCGGGTAACCGAGTCCACGTGCCCACAGCACGGTCACGTGAAGCGCCAGCGCACCTGCCTCGGCTGGCAGTTGCCCGAGGCGAGCGAACCGGAACACCATCGCCGTGAGGACGTGCGCCAGGACCGTGGGGTCGAGATGCTGGGTGGCCGGCGTCCGGGACAGCTCGATGCCACGCTGGATCCGGGCGGTGAAGGATTCCCGCAGTTGGTACCGCAGTTGTGCGGCAGAGCTGTCGACAGCGGCCATGGTTTCGAGCAGGTGCCAGAGGTCTGCATTCTCCTGCGAAGTGATGAAGAAGTTCCGGACACCTTGCCATACAGCATCCACCACCGAGTCGCCGGTCCACGTCTCCCGGGCTCGTTGCGTGATCTCGTCCCCCATCTCAGCGAGGAGGGCGGAGAACACGTCGAGCTTATTGTCGAAGTACAGGTAGAAGGTGCCGTGGGCTCGTTCTGCGCGGTCGGCGATCTCAGCGACCGTTACTCCTTCGTAACCGCGTTCACGGAACAGCTCCCGCGCTGCGGACAGGAGCGCAAGACGGGTGCGTTCGGTCCGTTGGCGTTGGCGCTTAGCCACAAAACTCCCTGCTCTTTGCGGTCGTTTCCGTGTCAACGCACCACTGAACGCCAGCGTGCAGACCCCTCGTCATTGTACCTGACCTACCTAAGATTTTGACATCGGTATCAGGTTTTGCCATGCTTGCGGGCGCCCCAGAGAAAAGGTGTGCGCGTGGCGGATGTCGTCGCACACCATCCGATCGAATACATCCCTCGCACCCGTGAACTCTACGCGACGCACGAGCCGTACCGATGGATCAAGACCGACACGCCTCCCGTGTTGGTGGACATCGAGACCGACTTAGGCGATGCGACCGTCCTTCTCATCTCGTCCAGTGGCATGTTCGTAGGAGGCGAGCAGGAGCCGTTCTCACTGGCGGACGACTCGAGTATCCGGGAGATCCCGGCTGACGTCGATCCTCGCTTGCTGTGGCCTGCGCACTTCGGCTACAAGACGGCACGGGCCGAGTCTGATCCGAACACGGTCTTCCCGTTGACGCGTCTGATCGAGTTGTCGGAGGACAGCGTCATCGGCAGCGTGGCGTCTCACACGATCACGTTTATGGGGGGCATCTACTCGCACCGGCGCGCCCGTGAGGAGCTGACGCCGGCGGTTCTCGACAGCGCCCAACGAACCGAGGCCGACCTCGCACTCTTGATTCCCGTTTGACCGGTCTGCCACCAGACCGTGGGTCTGATCGCGCGAGGCTTGGAAGCCGCAGGGATCCCGACTGTTTCGTTGACGGCTGCTCGGGACGTCACCGCGTCGGTTCGGCCGCCGCGCGCTGTCTACGTACACACCCCCCTCGGTTGGCAGATCGGGATGCCTGGCGATGTTCAGGGTCAACGTGCGCGCCTGACGGCCGTCCTTCGAGCCGGTACCGCGATCGATGAACCTGGGCAGATCGTCGACATCGACCCCCGGTACCCGACAGGGGTCGTCGGAATCCCCGAGACATTCTGGCACGCGGATCTCGAAGGTTGGGAGAAGCGTGAGTACCAGCCCGGGTACCGGACCGAACGCACGCGCCACGATGAGGTGACCTGGCCCGGACCAACGTCTCAGCTAGCTTCGTGCTCTGGCACGGGATTGCGTTGACGTATCGGGATCAGTGCGGTTTGTAGTTCGTCGCTGCGTCGAGCCGCCGGTGAGTGCGTCGCGGTCGGCGCGGGTGAACTCCCATTCGAAGGGTGCGGCGATGTGCTGGTAGCGGGATCTGGTTGTCGACGATCCAGAACATGCGGCGGGCGGAGGACGTCCCAGCCTGCGAGGTAAGCCAGCGCTCCCCCTGCGCTCGTACTCGCGTCGACGCGGACCGCGGGCAGCCCTACACGGCCCCGGGGCCTTCCCGTGAGCGTCGGCACAGTATGCGAAGACCCTTGACATAGCTCGCACCCAGAGGATATAACTGATACACGTATCAGTTTACTAGTCAAAACTAGTCAGCGCGGCCGTACAAGTTTCCGGCTTGGGGAAGGGGTTGTTGGTGCTGCCAGGCAGTCCCCACCCCCCCGTCTGGCACCGAATCCGCAAAGCACAGCACCAGTGATGGTTGCTCGGCGGGAAGTTCGGCAACGAACTGGAGCAGTTGCATACCAATTCGTAACTGACAGGATAAGAACTCAATTGGTCCGAGAGGGTCACCAGGATCTTGGCGAAACATTTGAGATTCAAGTGAATTCTCGAAAGCTAACACCAAAGAGGGGAACATCATGAGGATGACTGGCCAACTCCGGAACCACAGACTCATACTGCCGTTCCTGGTCGCGCTCATGCTCGTGACCGTTGCGGTTCTTGAGGCCCGCGCACACCACATGAGCGAGTCCGACATTGAGGAAGCTGTCCAAGAGGAGTCATCGGATTACTTTCCGATAACACACTTCTATGACATCCTTCCTGAAGATATCCCAGGCGACCCAGGTACGTTGATACGATCCCAGCAATTCGATGATTATCATGTCGGGATTCGTACGACTAGTTTTTTCAGAACAGAGCGGAAGGAGGGAACGCACGCCCTCCGCATACTGGGGCTTCGGATATGAGCGGGGTGTCGGGGTTGCGATGAAAGTCACAGGGGCCC
>CAZHZQ010000039.1:0-13679 GCA_964537235.1 uncultured Actinomycetota bacterium
AGAGCCAGGAGGCACCATGACCACCCGACTGCTGGACATCCAGACCGAGCAGGCCGCGCAGACGGAGCCCGAGACGGGCTGGGAGCAGGCCGAGGACTGGGTCTGCGACGTCCTCGACCGCGAAGGCCTGACCCGGGCGCGCAACGTGGTCGGCCTGCGCAAGCCGTGCCGCCTGGAACTGCTCGTCGACGGTGAGTCCGCGGCGAGCATCGAGGTCGACGCCGACCTCGGGCAGGCCTGCGGGGTGGCGGTGGCATACGCGCTGCTGCAGCGCCAGTCGCGCGGCGACTGCGAGACGTGGGAGCTGCGGCTGTCGGTCCACGACGACGAGGTCGGTGCCGACCTCCTGATCCGGGAGTGGCGCTACTAGGTCACCGCGCTGGGTCACCGCGCACCGCGGCCCTCGTCAGGAGCCTCCGTGTCCCTCGACCAGCGTCCGTGTCAGCCGACCAGGTCGCCCGACACGATCGTCCCGCTGAGGTCCTCGACCTCGCCGTCCCGGTGGATCAACCAGGCGGCTCCGCCGCCGTCACCGATCAGGACCGTGTCGCCCTCGGCCACGATCCACCGCGAGCCGGGATCGGACGTGCGCTCCAGTTCGTCGGGCACCGGCAGGTCCTCGCCCTGGTCGGAGCCCTCGATGACGGTCAGCCGCAGGTCGACGGTGCCGTCGCTGCCACCGGCGGCGACCAGCGTGTAGATCGCGGACCTCTCGGGTGTCGGGCCGGTGCGGCCGTCCGCCTGGTCGATCACCGCCCCGTCGGGGTGCTCCATCGGGTTGATCCCGCCGGTGGCAGGACGGGCCAGCGCCCCGTCCGCCTGCCGCTCGATGTCGACCCGGTAGGCCTCGATCTCGCGGGTCGTGACCACCAGTGATCCCGTCGTGCTCGTGCCCTCGCCGTTCCAGACCCACTCCTCGACGGTGCTGGGCACGGTCGGCAGGTCCTCCAGCGCGAAGCTGGCGTTGTCGGTGGCGTCGTCCCCGGTACCCGGGCCGTCCGACCACCCGATCGTCCGCAACGTCACCGCACCACCGTCGGCGGGCAGCTCGGTCCACCCGAGGTGACGTCCGTCGGGGGACCACGCCGGGGACGGGGCGCTGTCGGCGTCGGTGTCCGGGGAGACCTGGTAGGCGCCGGGGAAGGCCCGGGCCGTCGGTTCGCCACCACCGGTGATCGTCGCGTACCAGAGGTCGAAGCCCCCCTCTGTCCCGCCCTGCTCCCCCTCGGTCCCGCCCCGCATCCCCTCGTCGAAGCGGGTGAACACGACCGTCAGATCCTCGGGGGTCGACCCCGGCTTCACCGCGACGTCGATCACCTCGGTCTCCGCGCCCACCGGGCTCTCGTACAGCGCAACCGCATCTCCCCCCGCGTCACTGCGCAGGACGACGTCGTCGCCGTCGGTCGTCACCATCCAGGTGGCCGCCGACGGCTCGGTCGGGGTCTCCGTCGCCACCGTGGTCCCGGTCGGGCGCGGCTCGTCGGTCGGCTCGGTCGCGGTCGGTCCGGCGGTCGGCTCCACGGTCTCCGAGGGAGTCGGCTCCGCGATGACCGGGTTACCGTCGTCCCTTCCGAAGGTGGTGCCCAGCCAGTAGCCCAGGCCGGCGACGGCCGCGACCGCCACCACCGCGACCGTCCAGTGCTTCCAGGTCCAGCTGCGCATGGCGCTCCGCCTCCTTCGTGGGTGTCACGGTCCGGAGGCCGGTGCTCCGGCGCGAGATCCGCGTTCGTCACCCTCTCACACGCGCGAGCGTGCCGGGAGGTTGCATCGGGAGGCAAGAGCCGTATGTCCGTGTCTCGCGGACCGTTCGCCCCGGTACCTTGGGGGTGCACGGGAGCCCGCGGACGACGCACCGAGCGTCGATGCACAGAGCGTCGATGCACCGAGCGTCGATGCACCGAGCGTCGATCCGCCGGGCTGAGAGGGCGAGAGGCCGACCGTCAGCACCTGATCCGGATCATGCCGGCGAAGGGAGCTCCATGATCCCCACGGGAGACCAGACCACCGGCGGCGCACACCTGGACGTCGCCGTCGTGGGGGCCGGGGTGATCGGGCTGGCGTCGGCCTGGCGCGCCGCGCAGACGGGTCGGGCGGTCACCGTGTTCGATCCCGAGCCGGGCCGGGCCGCGTCGTGGGCGGCCGCAGGGATGCTGGCTCCGGCGACCGAGGCGCACTACGGCGAGGAGGAGCTGCTCGCGCTCAACCTCGCGTCGCGACGCCGCTGGCCGTCGTTCGCCGCCGAGCTCGAGGACGCGTCGGACGCGGCGACCGGCTACCGCGAGACCGGCACGGTCGTGGTGGCGCGGGACAACGACGACCGCGCCGCACTGGACGACCTGTTCGCGTTCCAGCGTGACCTGGGCCTGCAGGTGCGGCGGCTGTCCTCGCGGGAGGCGCGCGACCTGGAACGGGGCCTGGCGCCGACCGTGCGGGGCGCGGTGCTCGCCGACGACGACCACCAGGTCGACAACCGGGCGCTGATCGGGGCGCTGCTGGTCGCCTGCCGCCGTGCGGGCGTCGAGATCGTCCGCGAGCGGGTCGCCGGCCTGTCTACCGCGGCGGGGCGGGTGGACGGTCTCGAGCTGTCGTCCGGCGAGAGCATCGACGCCGACGCCGTGGTGGTCGCGGCCGGGGCGTGGTCGGGCGAGGTCGTCGGCGACGTGGTCGAGCTGCCCGTCCGCCCCGTCAAGGGACAGCTGCTGCACCTCCACCACCCGCGCCACGGTCCCGAGGCGATGGCCGACCCGCTGATCGCCCGCAACGTGCGCGCGGTCGGCGGACGCCCCGACCGCCCACCGGTCTACCTCGTCCCCCGAGGTGACGGCCGGCTCGTGCTGGGCGCCACCGCCGAGGAGCGCGGCTACGACACCGCGGTCACGGCGGGCGGCGTCCTCGACCTCCTCCGCGAGGCCTACGAGCTGCTGCCCGGGCTGGACGCCTACGAGCTGACCGAGACCACGGCCGGACTGCGCCCCGGCACCCCCGACAACGCCCCGCTGATCGGCCCCGCCGGAGCCGACGGCCTGATCGCCGCCACCGGGCACTTCCGCAACGGTGTCCTGCTCGCGCCCCTGACCGCCGAGGCCGTCGTCGCCCATCTGACCGGTGGCGAGGTCCCCGCGGTCGCGCGACGGTTCGTCCCCCAGCGGTTCGGACGGAAGGTCGCCTCGTGAGCATCACGGTGAACGGCGAGGAACGCCCGATCGATCCCGGGACCACCGTGGCCGATCTGGTGGAGGAGGTCGCGGGGCGCACGGACGGCCGGGGTGTCGCCGTGGCCCACAACGGCGAGGTGGTCCGCCGCGACGACTGGGACACCGAGATCGAGGACGGCGACCGCCTCGAGATCCTGAACGCGGTCCAGGGGGGCTGACGCAGACGATGCCCACGCGACGACGGACGAGGTAACCGTGGATGACCCACTGCGGATCGCCGACCGGGAGTTCACCTCCCGGCTGATCATGGGCACCGGGGGCACCCCCAGCCTCGAGGCGCTGGAGGCGGCGTTGCGCGCGTCGGGGACCGAGCTCGTGACGGTGGGGCTGCGCCGGGTCGACCCGGAGGCCGGGGGCTCCGTCCTGGACGTCGTCGACCGGGTGGGGTGCCAGGTGCTGCCGAACACCGCGGGGTCCTACACCGCCCGGGATGCGGTCATGACGGCGCGCATGGCGCGTGAGGCGCTGGGCACCGACTGGATCAAGCTCGAGGTGATCGGCGACGACCGCACGCTGTTCCCGGATGCGGTCGAGCTGCTGGACGCCGCCGAGCAACTGGTCGACGACGGCTTCACCGTCCTGCCGTACACGAACGACGACCCGGTGCTGGCCAAGCGGCTCGAGGCGGTGGGTTGCGCCGCGGTCATGCCCCTGGGATCGCCGATCGGATCGGGAGCGGGCATCCGCAACCCGTACAACCTCCGCATCATCCTCGAACAGGTCGAGGTCCCGGTGATCCTCGACGCCGGCATCGGCACCGCCAGCGACGCCACGATCGCGATGGAGCTGGGCTGCGACGCCGTGCTGCTGGCCAGCGCGGTGACCCGGGCGCAGGATCCGGCGGGGATGGCCGAGGCGATGCGCCTGGCGGTGGAGGCCGGCCGGTCGGCGTACCGGTCGGGGCGGATCCCCGAGCGGCTCTACGCCGAGGAGTCCACCCCCTCCGAGGGGCGCCCCGAGTACGACGATCGGTGAGCACCGACCGCTACGTTCCCGGCGCTACGTTCCCGTCGAGTGGCGCCTGGGTCGCATATCCGCAACCGAGCTGCCACTCGACGGGAACGACGTGCGGGGAGCGAACGAGGTGCAGGGGAACGAGGTGAGGGGACACACGTGACCCGGACCGGGGAGTGGCGCCGCCTGCGGTTGACCAACGCCCGGCTGTACCTCTGCACGGACCTGCGCCTCGACCGCGGGGACCTCGAACCGTTCCTGCACGAGGTGCTGGCGGCCGGAGTCGACGTCGTGCAGATGCGCGAGAAGCAGGCCCCACCGGACGTGTTGGAGCTGGCCGGTGACGTGTTCCGTGAGGTAGCACACCGGTACGGGGCGCTGTTCATCGTCAACGACGACCCCGAACTGGCCGTGGAGGTCGGCGCGGACGGCGTGCACGTGGGACAGGAGGACCCGCCGCCCCGCGAGGCGCGCGAGCACGTCGGTGCCGACCGGCTGGTGGGGCGCTCGACCCACGACGCCGGTCAGATCGCCCGTGCCCTGAAGGAGGACTGCGACTACCTCGCGGTCGGTCCGGTGCACGCGACGCCGACCAAGGAGGGCCGGCCCGGGATCGGGCTGACGCCGATCCGCCTGACCGCGTCGATGGACACGGACAAGCCGTGGTTCGTCACCGGCGGGATGGCACCGAACACCGCCCCGGAGGTCCTGGAGGTCGGGGCGTCGCGGATCGTCGTGGTGCGGGCGATCTACGACGCCGACGACCCGGCGGCCGCGACCCGCGAGCTCGCCGAGGTGCTGGCTGCGCGCTGACCCCGTTGTTGCGGATCGGGGTGAAATAACTTCAATATCTTGAACAAGATCGACCCCGATCCGCTCGTCAGGTGGTTTCGATCAGGGAGCTTCGAGCTCGCCGGTGTATGGGTGACGGACGCGGACCTGGCCGTCCTCCTCGACGACCTCCGGGAGCTGGGGGCGCCGGTCGACGTCGCCCCGCCGGGCTGCCTCCAACGCCTCGACCGCCGAGCCGTACGCGGCCAGCGCCCGCAGGTTGTGCCGGGTCGGGTACACGATGTTGAACTGACCGTCGGCCCCTGCCTCGAGCGCGGCGCGTGGGGTCAGCCAGCGCGAGGACACGGTCTCGACGTCGTCGTGGACCCCGATCTGGTCGGCCGGCACCGGGGCGAGGAAGAAGCGGGTCGTGTAGCGGCGGTGCAGCCCGTGCGGGGTGATCCACCACGACCACCAGACGAGCGCCCCGAGATCCAGCACCAGGTCCTCGGCCTCCAGCCACGCCTCGAGGTCGAAGGTGGCGTCGCGGTCGGCCAGCGCGCCCCGTGCCTCCTCGAACGAGGCGCTGTCGAGGTCGGCGCCGGTCACCGGGCAGCCGTCGCGGGTGGCGAGCAGGAACCCGGCCTCCTCGAACGTCTCCCGGACCGCGGCGACGTGCCAACCGAGCACGATGTCCGGGGCGGCGTCCATCTCCTCCGCCGACGCCTCCAGATCGAGACCCGACCACCGTGAGGCGTCCAGCGAGCCGTCGCGGTCGTCGACCTTGCCGCCGGGGAACACCAGCGCCCCGCCCGCGAAGTCGGTGTCGATGTGGCGCTCGAGCATGAACACCTCGAGCCCGGCCTCGCCGTCCCGGACCAGGATCACGGTGGCCGACTCGGTCGCCTCGGTGGTCTCCCCGGTCCAGGCGCTGACGAGCTGTCGACCGCGGGCGTCGTCGTCGGTCGCCCCGTCAGTCACCGGCCGGCCCCTGGAAGTCCGGGTCCCGGCGTTCACGCAGCGAGGCGATGCCCTCGCGCACGTCCGGGCCGCCGAACCCGAGGAACTCCAGCGCCAGCGAGGCGTCGAACGCCGGTCCCGCCATGCGGAGCCAGTTGTTGAGCGCCAGCTTGGTCCAGCGGATCGCCGACTGGGAGCCGGACGCCAAGCGCCCCGCGACGTCGAAGGCGCGTTCCAGCAGCTCGTCGTGATCGTCGACGACCAGCGCGATGAGCCCGAGCCGTTCGGCCTCCTCGCCGGTCAGCGGCTCGTTCAGCAGCAGGTGGTACTTGGCCTTGGCCATCCCGACCAGCAGCGGCCACACGATCGCCGCGTGATCGCCGGCGGCCACGCCCAGACGCGTGTGGCCGTCGATGATCCGACAGTCCCGCGTCGCGATCGACACGTCGGCCAGCACGCCGATCACCAGTCCCGCCCCGACCGCGACGCCGTGCATCGCGGACACCACGGGCTTGGAGCAGTTGACGAGGTTGTAGACGAGGTCACGGGCCTCCTTGAGAACGCGGGTCCGGACCTCGAAGTCGTCGGCCATGTCGGCCACCAGATCGAGGTCGCCGCCGGACGAGAACGCCTCCCCCTCGCCCCGGACGATCACCACCCGCGTCTCCGGATCCGCATCGACCTCCAGCCAGATGTGGGCCAGGTCGCGGTGCATCTCGTGGCCTGCGGCGTTGAGCTTGCCCGGGGTGGACATGACGAACTCGAGGATCCCGCCGTCGTGGCGGGTCACGTCGAGGCTGCCGAAGCGGTCGTAGCGGTCGTCGGACACGGTTCCCTCGCTGGCCGGCGCGCGCATCCGGCGCGCGCATCGTAGGCGTCCGGCACCCGACCTCGCCGCGTTACCCCCCGGCCACCGCCCCCAGGAAGCGCACGTGTGAACCCTCCGCGACCGGGGTCGCCAGGTCCGCCGGCTCACCGTCGACGAACACCAGCACGAACCGCCGGAGGCGTCCGGCGTCCACCAGGCGGTCACGCACGCCCGGGGCGGCGGCCTCGAGGGCGTCGACCACGGCGTCGACGTCGCCCGCGGCGGGGATCCGTGTGACCGCGTCCACCGCGAGGAGGTCGGCGAGCTGCTGGGTCAGCTGGACGGTGACCATCAGGGAGCGGCGAGCGACAGGACCGGCGGGAGCAGGTTGGCCGCCAGCGACCACGTGTCCCCCTCGTCGAGGCTGGCGAACACCTGGCCGGTGGAGGTCCCGAAGGCGACACCGGCCGGGTCCGCGGTGTCGACGGTCATGGCGTCACGCAGGACGAGGATCCACGCCTCCTCCGGCAGCCCGCGGTCGCAGCGCTCGAACGACCGGCCGCCGTCCCCGGTCCGGTAGACGGCGGGGCGCCCGTCGGGCACGTACCGCTCGGAGGACCCGACCAGCGGCAGGAGCCACAGCGTGTCCGGGTCCCGTGGGTGGGCGACCGCCGGGAACCCGAACCCCGAGGACGTGCCGTTCTCGATCGACGTCCACGTGTCGCCACCGTCCGCGCTCGCGAACTGTCCCATGTGGTCCTGTCGGTAGAGGCGATCGCTCGACCCGGCCGCGAGGGTGACCTTGTGCGGGCAGTGGCCGGCCTCGCGGTCCTCGCCGTACACGGACGGCACGCCCACGTTCCGCGCCTGCCAGGTCGCGCCGCCGTCCTCGCTGCGGAAGACCCCGACGGCGGAGATGGCGACCCAGAGCCGTTCGGCGTCGGCCGGATCCACCAGCACCGTGTGGAGGCACAGGCCACCCTTGCCCGGGCTCCAGTCGGGTGCGGTCGGGTGGTCCCGCAACGCCCCGACGTGCGTCCACGTCCGCCCGCCGTCCGTCGAGCGGAACAACCCGGCCGGCTCGACCCCCGCGTAGACCTCGCCGGGGCGATCGGGATGACCGGGCGCGACCTTCCACACCGCGGTGATCTCGGGACCGCCGGGCCCGTAGCTCAGGCCGTCGCTGGAGTGGTCCCAGGTCCGGCCCCCGTCCGTCGACCTGGCCACGATCGGACCGTGGACGAGCGAGTTCACGCCGGCGAACCAGGTGCCGTCCCGCCGGTCCACGGCGACGTCGAAGACCTCCCAGCCCGCGAACGCCGGTCCCGCCAGCAGCCAGGTCCGGCGGTCATCGCTGTCGAGGACGAACAGACCCTTGCGGGTCCCGACGAGCAGCGTGTGTCCGGCCACGGGCCACCTCCCAGGTCGGCGGAAGCATGCGCCAGGATCCGGTCCCACGCAAGCTGGCGCCCACGCAAGGGCCGGTCCCACGCAAAGGCGGGCGCCCACGCAAAGGCCGGCGACGCCGCCGGCCGCAGGACCAGGCCGCGACTGACCAGGGCCGCGACGGTCAGCCGCCTGGCGTCGCCGTCGCATCCGGGTCGGCGTCGTTGTCCTTGTCGTTGTCCTCCACGTCCGCGACCACCGAGGGGGTCTCGACCTCCTGACAGACCGGCGCAGTCCGGATCCGCTCCTCGTCGCTGCTCTGACACAGCGTCCGCAGCGTCGAGACCGGGTCGGCGTTGCGCGTGATCTCCAGGTTCTGACCGCGGAACGCCTCCACCCACTCGTCGACCGACCCGCAGTCGATCACGGTGGGGAACATGTCGACGAACGCGCCCCCCAGCCCCACGGGCACCGGCGACGGCGGCGCGGTCGGTCCGGGATCGGCGAGTTCGGCCGACTCGGTGGGGACCTCGGCGAAGGCCTGGCGGCACTCCGCGGACACCGGGCGGTCGGTCGGGCCCTCCTGGGCCTCCTGACCGCTGCTGCACGCACCCAGCACCAGCGCCGTCGCCAACGCGGCGGTCATCGCCGTGGTCGTCCCACGCACCATCCCACCTCCGAGCGGAGTCGGTCTCCCGCGTTCGAGGCTCGCTGACGGACGCCCCGAGCGCAAGGCGGAGCCACCGTACGGCCGATCGGCCTCGGGGCACAGACCGCGGTCCCACCTCCGGGGCGCGCCCCGCCAGCAGATCCGGACGATCAGTGCCCGACGTCGCCCGCACCGTCGGCCGGGAGATGCACGACCACCCGCGCCCCGACCTCGCTGTCCGCCACACGGATCGACCCACCCATCGCAGCGACGAGCGCCCGCGAGATGAACAGACCCAGCCCCAGACCGGCGGCCCCTCGATCCAGCCGGACGAACCGGTCGAACACGCGCTCGCGGTCCGCCTCGGGGATACCCGGGCCCTCGTCCTGCACGGCGACCGCGACCTGGCCGCCCTCGACGGTGACCTCGATGCGGACGGTCCCATCGCGAGGCGAGTGCTTGGCGGCGTTGCCGACGAGGTTGGTGAGCACCTGCCGGATGCGTGCGGGATCGACGATCACCGCCGGGAGATCGTCGGCCAGCCGCAGCTCGATCCGCACCTCGGGGACCTCGGTGCGCAGCTGGGCGACCAGGTCGGGCAGCAGCCGGTCGGCAGCGACGGTCTCGCGTTCGAGGAGCAGCTCGCCCTGTGAGATCGCCCGCAACTGCAGGACGCTGGACACGATCCCGTCGAGGTAGCGCGCGTTCGCCGCGATCCGGTCGCAGAGGTGGCGGATGTCGTCGGGTGCCAGGTCCTCGACCTGCAACGCCAGGGTGTCGGCGAACCCCTGCACCACCGACAGCGGGTTGCGGATCTCGTGGGCGACGAACGACAGCAGCTCCTCGGGGGTGATGTCCTCGGGCTGGGAGGCCGCGGGCGCTGCCGGGGTCTCGCGCTCGGCCGCCGGGTCCGCCACTTCCGGGTCCGTCCCTTCCCGGTCCACCTCTTCCGGGTCCGCCCCGAGCGCCCGGAGCAGTTCGGCCACCAGCCGGTCGGGGGTGATCCCCTTCTCGAGGAACGCGACGGCGCCCCGCTCGAGGGCCAGTGGGGCGAGCCGGCGAGCCTCGAACCCCGAGACCATGACGACGGTCGCGTCCGGGGCGCGCGCCAGCAGGTCGGGCAGGATCTCGATCCCGTCGCGCTCGGGCATCGACACGTCGAGCATGATCAGGTCGGGGTGCAGCCGCCCCGCGAGCTCGACCGCCCTGAAGCCGTCGGCCGCCTCGCCGACGACTTCGAAGCGTCCCGTCCGCTCGAGTATTTGGCAGTACAGCTGGCGCAGGTCACCGACATCGTCGACGACGAGGGTGCGGTGGACCGTCTCCTCAACCCGCGGAGCCTGCCGATCGAGTGTCGCGGTGCTCACCGGCTCACTTTCGAGGCCGCGTCGGCGCGGCGGAAGTCGCCCGGGTGCAGCGCCGTCTCGGAGTCCTCGTCGCCCAGGAGGTCCGTGATGATCCGACGCGACGCGGCCAGCGTCTCCTCGACCGTGCGCAGACCGTCCTCGTAGTTGCCGGTCTCGAAGCGCAGCTTGGCCGTCGCCAGGCCCTGCACGACGTTGTCGTGGATCTCGAGCGCCTGGCGCTGCCGCTCGCGGACGTCCTCGAAGATCGCGGCGCCCCGGACCAACGCCGGGAACCGCGTGCGCAGCGACAGGTACCACCAGCCGACCCCGGCGGTGACGATGTCCCAGTAGGCGACGTGCCACTCCGAGAACGCGGCTCGCATCGCCATGCCCAGGTCGACCTCGGCGCCGAACGCCGGCAGGATCATGTGGACGGGGTGGTTGCCGTGGTGCACCGCGCAGGTGAAGAAGATGGCGGCGGTCGCCCACCCGAGCGGGTTGTCCCGCAAGCCCTGCTCGGAGCGGATCAGCCCCTTGGCCACGGTGGTCGAGATGATGATGTAAGCCGCCAGGATGACCAGGTTCGCCCCGGCCGCGACCATCCACATCTGCATGGGTTGCCCCTCGTCGTTCTCGCCCCATGGTCGACACCGAGACACCGTTGGTCCATGGCTCGTTGTGACTACATCCGGGGTTGACAGGTGACCCCACCCCCTGGTGGCCCAGCGCGTCCGGTGGTCGGCCGGGGCGCCCCGACGTCGGCCGGGGCGGCCCGGCGTCGGCCGGGGCGCCCCGTCCGAGCCGACGGCTACCGTGCGCGCCCCGTGAGACCGGCCAGCCAAGGAGCCGCCCGTGGACTTCTCGATCCCCGAGGAGCTGAGCCAGCTGCGACAGTCGTACGCCTCCTTCCTCGACCGGGAGGTCCGGCCCGTCGAGGAGCGCTTCCAGCAGGAGCTGGCCCGGTGGGAGTGGACCGACGAGATGAAGCAGGCCTCCAAGGACCTGCGCAAGCGGAGCGCCCAGGAGGGTTTCTACACCTGCTACCTGCCCGAGGACGCCGGCGGATGGGGGCTGTCCACGCTCGGCACGACCTTGCTCGTGGAGGACACGGGCCGATCGGGCCTGCAGTTCGCGAACTCCGTGATGGGCCCGCCCAACCCGGGCGCCCCGTCACCGATCCTGCTCGAGGCGCAGCCGCACATCCAGGACCGCTACCTGAAGCCCCTGACGACCGGCGAGTCCACGATGTGCTTCGCGCTGACCGAGCCCGAGGCCGGCTCGGACGCGCAGAGCATCTCCACCCGAGCCGAGAAGCACGGCGACACCTGGGTGCTCAACGGGACCAAGCACTACATCACGGGAGCGGACGACGCGGACCTGGCGCTGGTGTTCGCGGTGAACGACCCGGAGAAGCGGGCGCACGGGGGGATCACCGCGTTCATCGTCCCGCGCGATCAGTACCGGGTGGTCGGCCAGCAGCTGACCGTCGCCGACACCCACCCGTACGAGATCGTGTTCGAGGACGCCGAGGTCCCCGAGGACCACGTCATCGGCGAGGTCGGCTACGGGTTCTACACGGCGATGCGGTTCCTGAACTCGGGGCGCGCGTACATCGGGGCGATCTGCGTCGGTCTCGCCGGGTTCTGCCTCGAGTACGCCACCGAACACGCCAAGTCCCGGACGGCCTTCGGCAAGCCCATCGGCCGCAACCAGGCCGTCAGCTTCCAGCTCGCCGACTCCAAGGTCGAGATCGAGGCCGCGCGTTGGCTGACCTACCACCTGGCCTGGGCGGTCGACGAGGACCGCGACGAACTGATGCTCGACTCATCGATCGTGAAGCTGTTCGACACCGAGATGGTCGGCCGGGTCGCCGACCGGGCGATGCAGGTGCTGGGAGGCCAGGGCCTCATGCGCGAGGTGCCGATCGAGCGGATCTGGCGCTTCGTGCGGATCCTCCGGATCGTCGAGGGCGCCAGCGAGATCCAGCGGCTGGTCATCGCCCGCTCGCTCGGCCTCTGACCCGACCGCACCCACCTCACCAGACCCCGTGCAAGACCGGTCGACTGGCAGCTCAGTTGCGGATCTGCGACTGAGCTGCCACTCGACGGGTCTGGAGGGCGGTGCGGACCTCGTCGACGACGCGGTCGGGGCGCTCGATCAGGTCGGCCCACGTGTACCGCAGCGGTCGGGGCCAGCCGGCGGCGACCAGGAGGTCCTCGCGACGCCGGTCGTCGAGCACGTCCAGGGATGCCGAGTGGAAGGCCTCGCTGTCCAGCTCGATCCAGACCGACTGGACCAGGTCGTAGTCCTCGGCGAGGAAGACCGCGTCCAGGAGCCGCCGGCCGCCCCGGGCGTCGCGGGTCGGGTGGTTCATCGCCGACGGCGGCAGCCCCGCCCAGGCCATCACGCGCAGGAAGAGCGACTCCAGGCCTTCCCGGGCATCGCGTTCGAGCGGTGACAGCTCCTCGAGGATCATCCGCAGGTTGCGCTTGCCGCGGATCCGTCCCAGCTCGAACATGGTCCCGGCCAGGCCGGACGCGGTCACCAGGTCGCGGCGCACCGCGTTCGCGACCGCTCGGCGCAACCGCTCGTAGCCCACGCAGCTCGCGAGCTCGCACAGCGTCCGTTCCGGGCTGGTCACGGGGATGCCGTTGCGTTCCGTGCGGTGGTGGGCGGGCAGGGCCTTGGTCCGGTGAGGTCGCACGCCGTCCAGCCCACCGGGGTGGTGGGTCTCGCTGACCACGTGGATCACGTCGTGTGGGCTGATCCCCAACCCCCACAGGTGCGCGGCCGACGTGTGGGACAGGACGGCCGGATCGTGCTTTGTGGTCACCGCCAGCACCGCCGCCATGTTCCTCGCCAGCCGGGAATCCGGCGCCCCCGCCACCGCGAAGACCGTGGGTTGCAGCTTGCGGTAGCGCCCCGACTCGGCGCGGCGGTACACGGTGGCCGCGTCGAGGCCCCGCTCCACCGCCTGTTCGACGGAGAAGGTTCCGTGCTGGCGAGCAGTCAGCACGTCGAGGGCGCGGTCCGGGGTCACCTGCGCAGCATGCGCGCGCCGGCCTCGGTTCGCAGGCTGGATCCTCCCAGACCTGTGGACAACCCGTCGAGTGGCAGCTGGGTTGCGGATCTACAACCCAGCTGCCACTCGACCTGATCGCGGGGACACGCGCTGATCGCGGGGGCGTGCGCCGACCGCCGGAACACTCGACCCGATCGCGGGGGTGCGCGCCACGTGGCTACCGTTACCGCAGGAGGAGACACCGTGGATCCGAACCGCCGGGACCGAGAGGCTCGAGCGGTCGCCGACGGCCTGGCCCGCCACCTCACCGAACTCGTCGACGGACTGATGGAGACCTTGACCGCGCAGCTGCCGGCGGCCGACCGGTGGAGCGACAGCCAGTACGAGGCGGTCCGCGGGGGGGTCCGCCAGCTCGCCCTCGGCTTCGTCCGGTGGCTGCGGATCGGTGACCTCGAGGCCAACCATGCGGAGCGCCTGCGCCAGCTGGTCGCCACCCCGATCCCCGGCACCCGTACCGGCGAGAGCTCCGACCTCACCAGGACCGTGCGCATGGACGCCACGGACCTGC
>CAZHZQ010000039.1:13779-17364 GCA_964537235.1 uncultured Actinomycetota bacterium
ACCGGCGAGAGCTCCGACCTCACCAGGACCGTGCGCATGGACGCCACGGACCTGCTCGCCCGGGGGCTGGATCTCGACGAGAAGATGCGCCGCTACGTCGACCGGGAGCTCGAGGCCTACCTCAACCTCCTCCAGCCACGCGAGCTGCGACTCACCGACGAGGACGGCGAGATCGATGCGTGGCTCGCGCGGATCGCCACCGGATCCAAGGACGTCACATGAGGGGCGCCAGATGACCGACCTCTCCCGCATCCCGCAGGTCGACGCGCTGCTGCGTGAGCCCGGCGCCCGTGAGATCGTGGACACCTACGGGCGACGCCCCACGACCGCGGCGCTGCGTCGGGTCCTGTCCGAGGTCCGTGAGCGCGCCCGCGACGGACATCCGATCCCCCGGACGGACGAGCTCCTGGCGACCGCCGCCCGCGACCTGGCCGGGCGCCGGTCCGGGAGGATCACCCGCGTCGTGAACGCGACCGGGGTCGTGATACACACGAACCTCGGCCGCGCCCCGCTGTCGCGTGAGGCACGTGACGCCGTGCTCGGGGCCGCCGGCTACGGGACCCTCGAGTACGACCTGGCCGACGGACGTCGCGGCTCGCGGACGCAGCACGTCGGGGCGCTCGCGGCCGAGGCCTGCGACGCCGAAGCCGCGACGGTCGTGAACAACGGCGCCGCCGCGGTCGTGCTGGTGCTCGCGGCGCTGTCGACCAACCGCCAGGCGATCGTCAGCCGCGGCGAGCTGGTCGAGATCGGGGGCTCCTTCCGGCTGCCCGACGTCATGTCCGGCTCCGGGGCGGAGCTGCGCGAGGTCGGCACGACCAACCGCACGAAGCTGGAGGACTATCGCGCCGCGATCGGCGACCGGACCGGGCTGATCATGAAGGTCCACCGCTCGAACTACCAGGTCGTCGGGTTCGCCAGCGAGCCCTCGGTCACCGACCTCGCCGACCTGGCCCGGGACGAGGGCGTCCCGTTCGTCTACGACATCGGTTCCGGGCTGCTGCGCGACCCGGGGGGCGGTCCGTTCGCCGACGAACCCTCGGCGGCCGGGGCGCTCGAGGCCGGCGCGGACCTGGTGGTCTTCTCGGGCGACAAGCTGCTCGGAGGTCCGCAGGCCGGGATCATCGCGGGGCGCGGCGACCTGGTCCTGCGGTGCAGCCGACACCCGCTGGCCCGGGCCCTGCGGATCGACAAGTTCCGTCGCGCCGCGCTGGAGGCCACCGTGGAGTCGCACCTGCGTGCCGACGTCCCGCTGGACGTCCCGGTGTGGGCGATGCTCACGGCCGATCCCGACGAGCTGCGACGCCGCGCCGAACAGCTCTCCGAGGACATCGGCGGGAAGACGCGGGCCGACCAGGTCGTGTCCGTCACCGGCGGCGGGTCGCTGCCCGGCACCGAGCTGGAGTCCTGGGCGGTGATCGTCGACGTCGGCGACCCGGATGCCCTGGCCGCCCGGCTGCGCGACCACGACCCGCCGATCATCGGTCGGATCGAATCGGGCACGGTCGTGCTGGACCTGCGCACCGTCCCTCCGTCGCAGGACGACCTGCTGGCCGGCGCGGTCGCCGAGGCCCTGGAGCGCCCGCCGACGTGACCCGCGACACGACCGACGACACGACCGACGACGCGACCACCCACGCGCCCGACGACACACCGGACGACGCGCCCGAAGCCCGCGTCGCCGACATGTCGGTGGTGGCCACGGCCGGCCACGTCGACCACGGCAAGTCCACCCTGCTGCGGGCCGTCACCGGGATGGAGCCCGACCGGTGGGAGGAGGAACGCCGCCGCGGACTGACGATCGATCTCGGCTTCGTCTGGACCGACCTCACCTCGTCCGACGGCACGACCCGGACGGTCGCCTTCGTCGACGTGCCCGGCCACGAACGGTTCGTCCCCAACATGCTCGCCGGCGCCGGGGCCGTTCCCCTGGCGCTGTTCGTCGTCGCCGCCGACGACGGCTGGTCGGCGCAGTCCCAGGAGCACCTCGACATCCTCGACCTCCTGGGCGTGGGCGCCGCCGTGTGCGCGGTCACCAAGGTCGATCTCGCCGGCCGGGACCGCGTCGGGACGGTCGCGGACGACGTCACCGACCGGATCGCGGGGACCTCGCTGGAGGGCGCCCCGGTGCTGCTCGTCGACGGCGTGTCGGGGACCGGGGTCGACGAGCTGTCCACGGCACTGGCCGACCGGCTCGAACGGGCGCCCGCCGTCCCCGACCACGGCCGTCCACGGCTGTGGATCGACCGGGCCTTCACCATCACCGGCGCCGGGACGGTCGTCACCGGGACGCTGACGGACGGCTCGCTGCGCGAGGACGATGCCGCCGTGGTGCTGCCGGACCGACGCCCCGTGCGCATCCGCGGGCTGCAGGCCCTGGGGGAGGCGGTCGACGTCGCCCGCCCCGGCAGCCGTGTGGCCGTGAACGTCGCGAACGTCGACACCGACACCCTGGGGCGAGGCCACGCGCTGTTCGCCGCCGAGCACCCGACGGCGTCCACGGACACCGTCGATGCCTGGGTGACCGCGCTGCCGGGGCACGAGATCGGACCGACCGGAGCATGGCACCTGCACGTGGGATCAGCGGAGGTGCTGGTCGACGTGCATCCTCTGCTCGGTGACCCGGTCACCGCTGCCGGGCCGGGCTACGTCCGGCTGGAACTGGGCCGGCCCCTGCCGCTGATCGCCGACGACCGGTTCGTGCTGCGTGAGTCCGGACGCGAGGCCACCCTCGGCGGCGGCCGGGTCCTGGATCCGGCGCCCGTCGACCGTCCCCGCGGGCCCGACGCCCGCCTGGACCGGGCCTCCGCGCTGGAGGCGGTCCGTGTCACCGGCACCCGTCCGGAGCGCCTGGCGCACCTCCTGGACGGCTGGGGCGGGGCGCGACAGGCGGACACCGCGCTGGCCGCCGTCGGTCTCCCGACGGACGCTGCCCTGCCCGACGGCGTCCGACGGATCGGCGACCACCTGGCACGGGCGGACGCCGCCGAACGGTGGGCGCAGGCGATCGCAGCGCGGGCCGGACAGCATCACGAGGAGCACCCGGAGGCCCGCGGCGCCCCGGCGCGCGAGCTCGCGGCGGCTGCGGCACAGGCGGGTTGTCCCAGCGGCCTGGCCGGGAACCTGGTCGACGCGCTGGGCGAGGACGGACGGCTGCGCCGCGACGGCTCGGCGTTCGCGCTGCCCGCCCACGCCCCGGCCCGTGACGAGGCCAAGCAGCGGCGCCGCGACGAGCTGCTGAGCGCGCTCGAACGCGACCTGTTCTCGCCGCCGGACCTGCAGGAGGCGGCACGCGATGCCGGCGTCGGGCACGAGGAGTTGCACGAGCTCGTCCAGGGCGGCGAGGTGGTCCGTTGCGGGCCGGTGGCGTTCTCTCGCCGGGCGATCCGCGAGGCGATCGACCGTCTTGAGCGGCTGCAGGGCGCCACGGGGCGGTTCACCACCGCGGAGGCACGCGAGACGCTCGGCACCAGCCGCAAGTACGCGATCCCGCTGCTCGAGCACCTGGACGCGGTCGGGGTCACGGAGTTCGACGGGCAGACCCGTCGGATCCGTGAGGGCTCGGACCGGATCCTGAGCGCGCGA
>CAZHZQ010000040.1:0-17097 GCA_964537235.1 uncultured Actinomycetota bacterium
CTGCTCGAGGAGGTCGGAGTCCCGGCAGCGGTCCTGCCCGAGGTGCGTCCGAGCTCCGGGGTGTTCGGGACCACCGACCCCGAAGGCTTCCTGGGGATCGACGTGCCGGTCGCGGGGATCGCCGGTGACCAGCAGGCCGCGCTGTTCGCGCAGGCGTGCTTCGACCCGGGGCTCGCGAAGAACACGTACGGGACGGGCTCCTTCCTCCTGATGAACATGGGGGCCGACCCCGAGCCGATCACCGAGGGTCCCCTGATGACGGTGGCGTGGCAGGTGGGCGACGATCCCGTCGAGTACGCCGCCGAAGGGGCGATCTTCGTCACCGGCTCGGCCGTCCAGTGGCTCCGCGACGGGATCGGGATCATCGAGGACGCCGCCGAGACCGAAGCTCTCGCGCGTTCGCTGCACGGCAACGACGACGTCTACTTCGTCCCCGCGCTGACCGGGCTGGGCGCTCCCGTCTGGGACCCCCACGCCCGCGGCACGATCGTGGGGCTCACCCGCGGGACCACCCGGGCACACCTCGCACGCGCCACCCTCGAGTCGATCGCCTACCAGACGCGCGACGTCGTGGACTCGATGCGCGAGCAGTCCGGGGTCGCGCTCGGCGAGCTGCGGGTCGACGGAGGTGCCACCGCGAACGCGTGGCTCATGCAGTTCCAGGCGGACCTGCTCGGCGTCCCGGTGGTGGTGCCGACGATCACCGAGACGACCGCGCTGGGGTCGGCGTTCCTCGCCGGACTGGCCACCGACGTGTGGAGCGGCCGTGACGAGCTGCGCGACCTGTGGACCGAGGACCGACGCTACGAACCGCAGATGCCATCCGACCAGGCGGACGAGCTCTACGCCCGGTGGGGCGAAGCCCTGGACCGTTCCACCGCTTGGGCCTCCGGGAGCTGACCGCAGGCAGGAACCGGCTCGGGGTGCGTCGAACCCCGGACACGACATCCGTATCCCCCCGGTGGAGGTCCTCGTGCTGTCCCGTGCCCGCCTGACCGTCTCCCTGGTCGCGACCCTGGCGGCGGTCGCCCTCGCGCTGCCCTCCGGGGCCGTGGCGCAGGACTCGCCGGTGCTCCCCTACCGGGCGGGCGACGAGGCGGTGGTCGCCCGCAACATCCTGCCGCCGGGCCAGGGCCAGCACCTGAACGAGGCCGAGTTCGCCGAGTACCAGGCGAGCGGCGCCCAGCCCGAACGCAACACCGACCAGATCGCCCCCTACGAGGATCTCGTCCAGGCGGCTCCGGACCTGTCCCCCGACGACCTCGACGGACTGTTCAAGGACGCGTCGTTCGGGATACCCGAGGACGAGATCGACGCCGAGTACGCACCCCGCGACGGCGTCAGCGTCCTGCGCGACACCTGGGGGGTGCCGCACGTCTACGGCAGCACGGCCGAGGACACGATGTTCGGGGTCGGGTACGTCTCGGCCGAGGACCGCCTGTTCATGATGGACGTCCTGCGCCACCTCGGACGCGGCCGCCTGTCCGAGCTGCTCGGCGCCAGCGAGGCGAACCTCCAGGCCGACCGTGCCCAGCGCAAGCTCGCCGACTACACGGAGGACGAGCTCGCCGCGATGGCCGAGCGCGCCTACGAGCTCGATCCCGAGGTGGGCGCCGTCGCCCAGACGCACTTCGACTCGTACGTCGAGGGCATCAACGCCTACATCAACGAGGCCCTGGTCGACCCCTCGAAGATGCCCGCGATCTACGGGGCGATCCAACAGGTCCCCGAGCCCTGGACGGCGACCGACACCGTGGCCGTGACGACCCTGATCGGCGGGGACTTCAGCCCGGGCGGCGGCGAGCAGCTGGACAACGCCCGCCTCCTCGTCGCGCTGATGGACGAGGGCTACAGCTACGAGGAGGCCCGCACGATCGTGACCGACCTGCGGATGGCCGACGATCCCGAGGCGCCCACGACGGTCGACCGCGAGTTCCCGTTCCTCACCGACCTCCCCGCTCCCGATCCGGACGCGGTCGTGATCCCCGACGACCCCGGTACCGCTCTCGAGGCCGCCTCCAGCGCCGCGTTCCCCGAGTTCGTCGACACACCCGTCGGGCCGATGCGCCTCCGTCTGGGCGAACAGCACTCAAACGCCCTGCTGGTCGGTTCCGAGCTGTCCGAGGACGGGCGGGGCCTGGCCGTGATGGGCCCGCAGGTGGGCTACTTCTCGCCCCAGATCCTGCTGGAGATCGACATGCACGGCCCGGGGATCCACGCGCGCGGGGCCGCGTTCCCGGGGATCTCGCTCTACGTGCTGCTGGGCCGCGGCGCGAACTACGCCTGGAGCGCGACGACCGCGAACGGCGACCACCGTGACGTCCGAGCGGTCGAGCTCTGCGACCCGGACGGGGGCGAGCCCGACGCGGATGCGACGCACTACCTCGACGACGGCGACTGCGTCGAGATGTACACGCGCACGGACACGTGGCAGGCGAAGCCCACGGTCGCGGGGATCCCGGACCCGGGTGAGGACGCGATCGTCGTGTCGATGACGACCGAACGCACCCGGCACGGGATCGTGCAGACCCGCGGCGAGGTCGACGGCGTCCCTCACGCGTTCGTCCTGCAGCGCGAGTCGTACGGCAAGGAGGTCGACGCCGCACTCACCTTCACGACGATCCACGATCCCGCGCGGATCGGCTCGATCGAGGACCTGCGACAGGCCTTCGTCGACCACTTCTCGTACTCGTTCAACTGGTTCCTGATCCACGACAACGACATCGCCTACCAGATGGTCGGCCACTACCCGCACCTCCCCGACGGCGTCGACCCCGACCTCCCGATCAACGGCGACTCCCGCTGGGACCCGGGCGAGCTGCTGGCCGAGGACGGCATCCCCCACGTCGTGAACCCGGACAGGGGCTACATCACGAACTGGAACGGCAAGCACGCGCGGGGCTTCCGCGCCGCCGACGCGATCTACGAGTTCGGACCGACCCAGCGCGTCATGCACCTGGACGACGGGGTCGAACGCGGCCGCGAGGACAACGGCAAGGTCGACCTCACCGAACTCACCCAGGCCATGGCGATCGGGGGCACCCAGGACCTCTACGGGGACAAGGTCCTGCCGCTGTTCCTGGAGGTCATCGGCGACGTGGACGACGACCGGCTCACGGAGGCGATCGGCCTGCTGGACGACTGGAACTCCGGCGGGGCGCACCGGCGTGACCTGGACGGTGACGGCGAGGTCGACGGGCAGGCTGCGGTGGCGCTGTTCGACGCCTGGTGGCCGAAGGCGACCGCCGCGGTGTTCCGCCCCGTGCTCGGCGACGCGTTCGACGCCGTCCCGATGGGGATCACCGAGCGGGCACGCCCGGGCGGCAGCTCCTACTTCTCCGGTTGGCACGGGCAGCTCCACAAGGATCTCCGCCAGATCCTGGGGCGGGAGGTGGACGGCCCCCTGTCGCGGACCTACTGCGGCGAGGGAGACCTGGCGGCGTGCCGACAGGACCTCCGTGACAGCCTCGACGCGGCGATCGTGGAGCTGGAGGAGGCGTTCGGGGACGATCCGGCCGACTGGGACTTCGACGAGTCGACCCAGGACATCGCGTTCTCGGACATCGGGCTGGCCTCGCAGCGGTCGATGCACTGGCAGAACCGCCCCACGTTCCAGCAGGTCCTGACCTTCGGTGACGCGCGTCAGCCTGCACCCGCGCCGCCTGCCGAGCCGCCGGCCCCGGAGCCGTTGCCGACGACCGGCGGAGGCGCCGCGCTGCTCGGGATCCTCGCGCTGGGTGCGGCGTTCGCCGGACGGCGTCGCGGGATCCCGGGCGTCAGCTCCTCGCGCTGACGGCGTCCAGGACGTCGCGGGAGACCTCCAGGAACCGGTCGACCTCGTCGGGGGTGCCGACGGTGACCCGGATCTGCTCCAGCAGCCGGTAGGGGGCGAGCGGGCGTACGCCCACACCGTGGTCGGCGTAGGCCTCGACGATGGGCGCGGCAGGTTCGCCGAGCTCGATCAGCACGAAGTTGCCCAGACCCTCGATCACCGGGACACCGATCCCGCGCAACCCCTCGGCCATCCGGGCGCGGCCTTCGAGCGTGCCGGTGACGGTCCGCTCGAGGTGCGTCAGGTCCCCCAACGCGGCGACGGCGGCGGCCTGCGCGACCGTGTTGACGTTGAACCGCACGCGCTGGGCATCCACCGGCAACGTCACGTCCGGCGGCGCCATCAGGTACCCGACCCGCAGGCCCGCAATGGCGTGGGCCTTCGAGAACGTCCTGATGGTGGCCAGTCGCGGATGCTCGAGGCTCAGCTCCGAGACGGTCGCGTACCCCTTCTGGCCGCTGGCGAAGTGGTGGTAGGCCTCGTCGACCACGATCGTGACGTCCTCCGGGATGTTGTCCACCAGGTGTCGCAGCTCGTCGCCCGTGAGGTGCCGACCGGTGGGGTTGCCGGGGTTGTCGACGAGGACGATGCGGGTGTCGCCGTCGACCGCGGCGAGCAGGTCGTCGACATCACGTTCGTAGCGCTCACCGACCGGCACCTCGACCAGCGGCGCCCCGGCGACCTGTGCACCCAGCTTGTAGACGATGAACGCGCGCTCGAAGGTCAGCACGGAGCCGGGTTCCTCGCGACCGACTTCGTGGAGGATCAGGTCCATCAGCAGCCCGGCGGAACCGTTGCCCGCGATCACGCGGTCGAGGTCGACCAGCTCGTGCTTGGCGAGCGCCTCGCGCAGCGTGATGCTCTGGTCGTCCGGATAGATGTTCACCGAGCTCGAACGGTCCCGGATCGCATCCATCACCGCCGGTGACGGGCCGTACGGCGATTCGTTCGAGGACAGGCGGACGTCCATGCCCGGCGGCGGTCCGACGGCTGCCGCGGATGCCGTTCCCTCACCCACGTCGGCTCCTCGTCGTCGGGGTCTCCGCAACCGTAGGTGAGGGGCGGGTGGCGCCGTCCAGCGACCACGGGTCGGCGAACGCTGCGCGCACGTGGTCGGCGATGACTGCGGCCTGGTAGCCGTCGACGAACCGGTGGTCGAGGGTGGCGCTGAGCGTGATCTGCGGTCGGACGACCGGCTCGCCGTCGACGGCCACCACCCCGTCGCGCACGGCACCGATCAGCACGTACAGCGGGACGCGCGCGAAGGGTGTCGGGGGGACGAACCCCTGGTCGAGACCGAACATGCCGACGCTGGTGACCACGCAGGACCCGAAGGGGAACGCGTCGAGGCCGATCGCCGGGGCATCCACGCCGAGGGAGGCAGTGAGCCATCCGCTCAGCCACACGACCGGCCGGAGCAGCCACATCGGCAGGATCTGGATCAGCCGCCTGCTCTTCTCGAACTCGTCGTCGCCCCCCGAGCGCAGGCGCGCGGCGCGCTCACGCAACTCCCGTGCGATCTCCTCGGTCGAGCGCTCGTCGACGCGTTCGAGCTTGACCTTGGCCAGGTCCTCGCCGTCCTCGAACGCCACGAGGAACGCGACGTCCACCGTCTCGTGCGGCACGTAGCGCCCCATCACGATCCGGCCGTTCAACGACGGTTCCTCGGCGAGGGCCGCAGCGACCGCCTTGCCCACCACGTGCGTGACGGTGACCTTCTCGCCGGTCGTCTCGCGCAGGTGGTCCAGGTAGGCCAGGACGTGGGTCGCGTCGAGGGTGAGGGTGCCGTAGATGTTGGGTTCGCGGGGCGGGCGCCACGCGGCGATGGCCAGCTTGCGACGCGTCCGGTTCCAACCCACGGCACCTCCTTACAGGTACAGCCCCGTGCTGCCGTCCTGACGGGTCGACGCGATCGCGTGGATGTCCCGTTCCCGCACGATCAGGTAGGCCTCCCCCTGGATGTCGACCTCGATCGCGTCGTCGGGGAGGTAGAGGATCTCGTCGCCGGGGGACACGTTGCGCACGTGGGGGCCGATCCCGATCACCTCGCCCCACACGCCCTGGCGGTCGATCGACTGCGCGGTGGCCGGGATCACGATCCCGCCCTTCGACTTCCGCTCGGCGCCGTCCGGGACCGCAACCAGGACGCGGTCGGCCGTCACCGAGACGGACCGGCGTTCGGGCAGGTCGGAGGCGGCGGCCTGGCTCACGCCACGTCACTCCGGCCACCGACGGTCCCCGAGCCCAGTGGGCCCCTCTGCGACCGTCGATCAGACAACAGGCCCTCCGGATCCCACACTCGCCCGCAACCCTACCGGCGCGTCCCGTGCGGCATGGAGTTGAGTTCGAGGTGCACCGCGGGGACCACGGCACGGAGGTAGCTGCCCAGGCGCACGAACGACCGTCCCCGATCGCGGAAGCGGTAGGTGATCGGGACCTCGTGGTAGCGGAACCCCTTCGCCAGGAGGTCCAACGTGATGACCTGCGCGTAGTTGTAGTCGTGGACGATCTCGGCGGCTGCTGCCGCCGACCGCGAGAACGCGCGGTACCCGCTCTGACCGTCGGAGATCGGCCGCCGCGCGACGAACCGCAGCACCCAGGTCAGTACGACGTTGCCGAACCGGCGGTGCGGCAGCATCCGGCGGATGTCCCCGTCGAACCGGGACCCCACCGCGTAGTCCGCCTCGCCGGAGACGATCGGGCCGGTGACCCGGTCGAGCTCCTCCGGGGCGTACTCACCGTCCGCATCGCAGAACGCCACGGCGACGGCCCCGCGGTCGACGGCAGCCGCGAGTCCCGCACGGACGGCCGCGCCCAGGCCGCGGTTGTGCTCGAAGGCGATGACGTCCGCCCCGGCCGCCCGCGCGGCGTCGGCGGTGCCGTCGGTGGACCCGTCGTCGATCACCAGCACCTGGACGGGGTGTCCGTGGACGGTCTGCGGGGCGCGGGCCACGACCTTGGCGACGGTCTGGGCCTCGTTGTGGGCCGGGAGGAACAGAACGACGGGCCCGTCCTGCGCGAGCTGACCCGGTTCGCGTTCCGCGAGGTCGCTCGGCAGACGCAGTCGTCCGAGCATCCCCGGTGACGGAACGACCAGCGCCACCGCTCCCGCGATCAGGGCGTAGACCGTCTTGACGGCGTGTGCCGTGACCGCCACGGCCAGCGCGGCGCCGACGTCCGCCCCGAGGGCGACAAGCACCGCCGACGCTGCCGCCTCGTAGGTGCCGATCCCTCCGGGCGCGACGGCCGCGACCTGCGCGGCGATCGTGACGGCGGTGACGAGCACCGCCTCGGTGAACGTCAGCTCGAGGCCCACCCACTGGGCGGCCTGCCAGATGACCGCGCCTTCGAGGATCCACGACGCGAGCGTCCCCAACGCGACAGCCGGGCCGGGGGTCCGCACGTCGGCCCGCTCCCGAGCCAGGCGGCCCACCCACATCACGCCGGCGGTGGTCCCCACGACCGCCAGAGCCGCGAGCACCCAGAACAGCGAACCCGCCACGTCCAGCGCCACGTCCAGCGCCACGTTCGCGCCGAGCACGACGATCAGCAGCACGACCGCGGCCACGTCGGCGGCCCGCAAGGCGACGGTCGAGGCCGTCGCGGTCACCGGCGGGGTGGCGCCGCGCCTGACGACGCTGGCGACGCGCAGGGGTTCGCCCAGGCGGAACGGCAGCACGTGGTTGGCGCCCAACGACACGTGCAGCGCGGCCAGCGCCTGGCCGAAGGACAGCTCCGGCAGCACCCGGCGCCACACGGCCGCACGCAGCACGAACGCCGACGCGTAGACCGCCACGACCAGCACCAACCGTTCCGGGCGACGTCCGGCCTCGCGGACGGCCCTCTCGAGCAGTCCCGCATCGACGGTCGCGACCACGCAGACGACGGCGCCGACCAGGACCGCGGCCCCGATCCACCACGTCCCCGGGTGGTCGCGCCAACGCGTGGGTACGAGGTTCACGGCGAGCTCCGGATCGCGGGACAGGAGGTGATAGGTTAGGTTGCCCTAACCTTACCTGCCCCTCTCCCGCTGGAGCGACCGTGCCCGACACCCTCGTCGTCACCGGCGCGTCCGGCTTCATCGGCAGCAACCTCGTCGAACGCCTCCACGCCGACGGTCACCGCGTCGTGGGCATCGACCGTCGGCCCGGATCGGTCGCCGGCCGCGGGATCGAGCACCTGCAAGGCGACCTGTGCTCGCCGGACGAGGCGATCCGGACGGCGCTGCGGGAATCCGACGCCGTGTTCCACCTCGCGGGTTGCCCCGGCGTACGGACCGACGATCCCGGCATCGCCCGTCGTCGCTGGCGGGACAACGTCGTGGCGGGAGAGGTCGTCCTCGCCAGCGTCCCCCCGCACGTCCCGACGATCGTCGCGTCGTCGTCCTCCGTCTACGGCGGGGTGGCCCGCGACCCCAGCGACGGCAGCCCCGTCCCGTGCCGCGAGACCGACTCCCTCGACCCACGGGGCGGCTACGCGCGCTCGAAGGCGGTCCTCGAACAGCACTGCCGGGCCCGCCGCGAGGCCGGCGGCCACGTGGCGGTGGTGCGACCCTTCACCGTCGCCGGTGAGCGACAGCGCCCCGACATGGCGGCGAGCATCTGGCTGGAGGCCGCGAGGGCCGGGCGACCGCTGTCGATCCTCGGGTCGCTGTCGCGGACCCGGGACGTCACCGACGTGCGCGACGTCGTCGAGGGGATGCTGCGGCTGGTCGAACGCGGGACGCCGACCACCGTGAACCTCGGCACCGGCCGAGCCCGGACCTTGCAGGAGATCGTGCACGCGGTCGCCGCCGCCTGCCGGGTGCCGGTGACCCTGGACGTGCGGCCGAACCCGCACGACGAACCGGCCGACACGCTCGCCGACACCCGTCGGTGCCGGGAGCTGCTGGGGTTCACCCCGGCGACCGATCTCGACGCGTTGTTGGTCCGTCAGGTCACCGCCGGCGATCTCGAACCGTCCGCGCTGCGGGTGGGCTGAGCTACAGCGGCGGGGCGCGGTCGTGGTCGCCGGATGAGATCGCGCCGTCGCCGGCGAAGATCGTGGGCTCGTGGCCGTGGTCCATACGCACCTTGACCGACGTGCCGGGAGGATGTGCCTCCGTGTGGGGCCGCAGGCAGCGCACCGTCTGACCCGAGCCCAGGCGCACGTCGTAGACGACGAACGCGCCCTGGAACTCGCAGGACTCGATCGTGGCGTCGCCGGCCGGGTCCGCCACCATGGTCAGCTCGTGCGGTCTCGCCATGACCTGGAGCTCGTCGCCCTCCGCCGCGGTCGCCGGGGCGGGGCACTCGCCCACCTCGGTGACGACCCGGCCGTGCTGTACCCGGCCGGCCAGGAAGTCCGCGTCACCCATGAAGGTGGCGACGAACCGGTTCGCCGGAGCGTGGAAGACGGCGGCGGGCGCCGCGTTCTGTTCGATGCGCCCCGCCCGCATCACGACGACGCGGTCACCGATGGCGAGCGACTCCTCCTGGTCGTGGGTGACGAAGATCGAGGTCGCCCCGACCTCACGCAGCACCCGGATCGTGTGCGCCCTGACCTGCAGGCGCAGGTTGCGGTCGAGGTCGGAGAACGGCTCGTCGAGCAGGAGCACCTCGGGCTCCGGAGCCAGCGCGCGGGCCAGCGCGATGCGCTGCTTCTCCCCGCCCGAAAGCTCGTGTGGATAACGGTCCGCGAAACGACCCATGTCGACGAGCTCGAGCACCGCGTCGATACGGGCACGACGCCGACGTGAGGCACCTCGCCCGAGACCGAACGCGACGTTCTGGGCCACGGTCAGGTGCGGGAACAGCGCGTCGTCCTGGAACACGATCCCGACGTGTCGCTGCTCGGCGGGGACCCAGACGCCGTCACCGGCGACCTGGCGGCCGTGGATCGACACCGCTCCGGCATCGGGTTCCAGCAGTCCGGCGATCACCCGCAGAACCGTCGACTTGCCGCAGCCGCTGGGACCCACGAGGGTCAGCAGCTCACCGGCGTCGACCTCCAGCGACAGCCCGTCGACCGCGACGGTCCGCCCGAAGCGTTTGGTGACGTCGTTCAGCGAGACGACCGTCATGACCGCACGAGCTCCGGCTCGCGGGCCCGTTCCGAGAGTGAGCTGGCGGTGGGGACCTCGCGACCATCGGCGGGATCGCTGTCCGGCGACCGGCGCACGAGCAGCACCACCGGTACCAGAGCAGCCGCGACGATCGTGAGGGCCGGCAGGGCCGCTCCCTCCCACCTGGACTCGGTGGCCAGCTGCCACACCCAGACCGACAGCGTGTCGAACCCGAACGGCCGCAGCAGCAGGACGATCGGCAGCTCCTTCAGCGCGTCGATGAGGATGAGGACCAACGCGACGCCCACGCCGCTGCGGATCAGCGGGAGGTGGATGCGCCGCAGCACCTGCCGGGGCGGGGCACCCAGGGTGAGGGCCGACATCGTCATCGCAGGTGTGACCTTCTGGAGGCTGGCGTCGATGCTGTTCGTGCCGAGGGCGAGGAACCGTACGACGTACGCGTAGATGAGCCCGGCCAACGAACCGGTGACCAGCAGCCCCCGTCCACCCGGCAGCCCCAGGCTATCGGTCAGGGACCCGAGCCCGGCCAGCACCGTGATGACCCCGATGGCCACCACCGGCCCCGGCACGGCGTAGCCGACGGTCGTCAGCTGGGCGGAGGTGCGCGTGACGCGATCGCCGTTCATGCGCGCGGCGTTCGTGACGAGGACCGCGATGGCGACACAGGCGATCGCGGCGATGCCGCCCACCAGCAGGCTGTGCCACAGGTAGGTGAAGAAACGCGGATCGAACCGCCCCTCGAGACCCCGGATCGTCGGGGCGTCGGCCCAGGCGAGCAGCTGCGCGACCGGTCCGATGAACGCTGCGGTCAGGACGGCGGTGCAGAGCCCGGTCGCACCCCAGGCCTTCCACCCCCGCAGCCGCACGGGCTGGATCCTGCGGGCACCCCCGCCCTCCTGGTGGTAGCGGGCCCGGCCTCGCAGGACACGCTCGAGCACGATCACCCCGAACGCGAAGACGAGGACCAGTGCGGCCAGCTCCACGGCGGCGGTGCGGTCGAACATCCCCTGCCACACGCGGTAGACGCCCACCGAGACCGTCTGGACGTTGAAGTACTGGACGGTCGCGAAGTCCGTCAGCGTCTCGAGCATGACCAGCGTGAGGCCGGCTGCCAGGGACGGCCTGGCCAGCGGGAGCACGACCCGGCGCGCGGCGTGCAGGCGGGAGTGTCCCAACATGCGGGCTGCCTCGAACGTCGCCGCGCCCTGCTCGAACAGCGCCGAGCGGGCCAACAGGTACACGTACGGGTAGAGCGTCAGCGTCATCACGACGGCGGCGCCCGGGACGTTGCGGACCTCCGGGAACCAGGCGTCAGGCCCGAAGACCGCCCGCACCGCACCCTGGATCGGCCCCGCGTACGACAGCAGCGCGAGGAACACGAACCCCAGCACGTACGCCGGCATCGCGAGCGGCAGCACCAGCAGCCAACGGAAGGCCGTGCGTCCCGGGAACCGGTAGGCGGTCACCAGCCAGGCGAGACCGCCCCCGACGAGCAGCGTGCCGATCCCGACGAGGACCATCAGCGCCACGGTCTCCGTGAGCATCTCCGGGAGGCGGGTCTGCCACAGGTGGCGCCACACCTCCACCGAGGGGGTGAGGATGCTGGAGGCGACCACGATCACCGGCACGACGACGACGGCCGCCGCGATCACCGCGACCGCCGACCATCCCCTCCGCGCCGGCACCGAGCTCACGTGTAACCCACCTCGTCCATGAGCTTCACGGCGTCCCTGTTGAGCGCCCCGAACTCGGCGGCGTTGAGCGGGTCCCGGTCGAAGTTCCCGAAGTCGGCGATCAGCTCACCGGGGGCGACGTCGGGGTTGACGGGGTACTCGTGGTTGCCCTCGACGAAGGCCTCCTGCCCGTCGGTGGCCAGCCACTCCAGGAGCTGCAGCGCCAGCTCCGGGTCGTCGGCCTGCTGCGTCACACCCGCCCCGCTGATGTTGACGTGCACGCCCCGACCGTCCTGGTTCGCCCAGAACACCTCGACCGGGAGGTCGGGGTCGTCCTCGAGCAGCCGGGCGAGGTAGTAGTGGTTGGTGATCCCGACGTCACAACCGCCCGCAGCGACCGTCTCGATGATCTGGACGTCGCTGTTGAGGATCTCGACGTCGTTGTCGATCCACCCGGCGACGATGTCCTTCGCGCCGTCGTAGCCGTGGTGGGCGATCAGGCTGGCGATCAGCGACTGCGTGTAGACGTTGGTGGAGTTGCGCATGCACAACCGTCCCTCCCACTCCGGGTCGGCGAGCGCCTCGTAGGTCGACAGCTCTGACGGGTCCACGCGGTCGGGGTGGTAGACGATCGTCCGGGCACGCATCGACAGCCCGAACCACCGGCCGTCCGGATCTCGCAGGGACGCCGGGACCGCGTCCTCGAGCACGTCGGACCGGACACCCTGGAAGATCCCCTCCGAGGCGGCGAGGTGGAGGTTGCCGGCGTCGACGGTCATGTAGACGTCGGCGAGGGTGTCGTCCCCCTCGGCGCGGATCCGCTCGCGCAGCTCGGCACCGCCGCCGGTGAGGAACTCGACGGAGATGCCGGTCTCCTCGGCGAAGAGCTCGAAGGCCGGCTCGAGGTCGTAGTGACGGGCGCTGTAGACGCGCACGACGTCGTCGTCGCCGCTGGCCACGCCGCAGGCCGTCGCCAGGACCGCGACGAGGGCGAGCGTGCCGGCGAGGAGGAGCGCTCGGGGGCGCCGTGGGGAGGTTCGCATGAGTTAGGTTCACCTTACCTAAAGTCCGGTGCCGGTACGATGCGCCATCGCCCGGCAGTCGCCTGATCTGCCCCCCTCCTCGTCCGCCCACCGAACGGCGCGTCGTTGCCACTCCCCCGCCCGCGCTTCTCGAGCCTCCGCCGGGCGATGATGCTCGCGGCGACGGTCGCCGTGGTCGCCGCCGCGCTCGGGATCCCCGGTCGGGCGACCTACGGCATGCGCACCAGCGGCGACGAGCCCCACTACCTGGTCACCGCGATCAGCCTCGCCGAGGACGGCGACCTGGACGTGTCCGACGAGGTCGCCGACGACCGCTACCGGCCCTTCCACGAGAGGGGCCTGAAGCCACAGGCCGAACGGCGGTCGAACGGGGCGCTCGTCGAGCCCCACGATCCGCTGCTGCCCGCGGTCGTGGCCCTGCCGATGCACTGGGGTGGGTTCCGGGCAGCCAAGGCCACGCTGGCGCTGATGGCCGGGGCGCTGGCCGCGCTGCTCGTGTGGACGATGGTGCGGCGGTTCGACGTCCGTGTCGGGGCCGCGCTGGTGACGTCGACGGTCTTCACGGCAGCTGCGCCGTTGGCGGTCTACGGACATCAGGTCTACCCGGAGCTGCCCGCCGCGCTCGCGGTCACGGCGGCGGTCGCCGCGCTGACCGGTCGGCTCGGACGGGGCGGTGCGGTCGTCCTGGGGGCGACGGTGGTGGCGCTGCCCTGGCTCGCGGTCAAGTACGTCCCGGTCGCCGCTGCGTTGGCCGTGATCGGCCTCGCGATCCTGTGGCGTCGGGGCGATCGCCGCATGACGACGGTGCTGGCCGGGACGTTCGGCCTGGCGGGCGTCGCGTACGTCCTGGCACACCTCGCGTGGTACGACGGCCTCACCGTCTACGCCTCCGGGCGCTTCTTCCAGGACAACGGCGGGCAGGTCAGCGTCGTCGGCACGGCGCCGAACCACCTGGGACGCAGCCGGCGGCTGGTCGGTCTGCTCGTCGATCGCGGGTTCGGCCTCGCCGCCTGGCAGCCGGCATGGCTGCTCGCGGCGCCGGCACTCGGGGCGCTCGTGCGCCGGCGACCCCGCGGATGGCTGAGCGTCGTGGGACCGTGGGGCGCCGGCTGGCTGACGGCGACCTTCGTCGCGGCCACGATGCACGGGTGGTGGTTCGCGGGGCGCCAGACCGTCGTGGTGCTCCCGCTGCTCGCCATCGCGGTCGGGTGGTGGGTCGGGGCGTCGCGGCTCCGGCTCGGGGCGCTGGCCGTGGCGGGGTCCCTGGGCGTGGCGTCGTACGGCTGGCTGGCCGTCGAGGCCGCCGCGGTCGAGCTCACGTGGATCGTGGACTTCGCCTCCACGTCCAACCCGTGGTACCGGCTGTGGCGGACCGCCCTGCCCGACTACCTGCACCCGGGCACCGCGATGTGGGCGCTGCACGTGGGGTGGACGGTCGCGCTGATCCTGTTCGCCTGGTGGGGCTGGCGATCAGGTCGAGGCGTCGGTCGGCGTCTCGGTGGCGCCCTCGGTGGCGCGGTCGGTGCCAGTTCCAGTTCCAGTGCCGGTCCCCGTGCCCGTGCCGGTGCCGGTCCCCGTGCCCGTGCCCGTTCCGGTGGTCTCGCCGCCCCCGTCGAGTTCGCGGACGGACGCGCCGTCGTCGGTACCGCAGGCGGCCAGGGCCAGGGTCAGGGCGAGGACGGCGGCGGCAGCCGCGTGCCGGAGAGTGGTGCGTCGCATGAGGGAACCTCTCGGTAGCTCGGGGGTCGAGTCGAAGACGTCAGGTGAGGGTAGTGCCGGGTGAGGGTAGCCTAACCTAACTCCTCTCGGATGCACGCCTCTCCCGGCGGATCCGGGCCGGGTGTTGTGAACGGGTCACTAGTCACATCGGGCCAGTCGTTCTCCTACCGGCGAGCCATACCCGTGCCCCGGACGCTCCTCCACACTCACCATGAGGAAGTTCTCATTGTGATCGGCTGATCACGCTCAGCGAGGACGAGGCCAGATGGGACTCGAAGAGGATGACGCAGGGATGCCGGACGAAACGCCTCCGATGGGTAGCGGTGCTCGCCGCTGCAGCGGTGGTCGTGCTGGCGGGTTCCGCCGGTGCCCTGGCCCAGAGCGTCCCGGTGACCGTGGAGGTCGAAGGCCAGGAGCAACCGACCGAACCCGCGCTGGACGAACCGACCGGTCCGACGTCGGAGCCCACCGGGGACGAGCCGTCCACCACCGAGCGGCCCTCCCCCGCGCCTCCTCCCGGAGAGGAACCGCCTCCGGCAGCCGCCGATCCGCCACCCGACGAACCCCTGGCGCGCACCGGTGCCGACGTGCTCCGCACCGTGCGTGACGCCGCCGCCTTGCTCGCCGCAGGACTTGTACTGCTCATCGCCACCCGGAAGCCCGAAAGGACCGCACGATGAACATGAGAACCCGACTGAAACGCGGAACGATCGGAGCGATGATCGCCCTCATGGTCTTCGGGGCCGGGGCGTTCGCGGACAGCTCCAGCGTCACGGTGACGGCAGGGGTGGTCAACGGGACGCGAACGTTGCAGGTCACCGGTGCGGACAGCGGGCTGGCATCCGGCCCCGCGTCGCTGGCCTTCGGACCGGCGACGACCGACGCCCCGTTCGGCGTGGTCGTGTCCGACGTCGTCTACGAACGGCGTGGGTACGACGTCTCCGCCACCTTGTCGGATCTCTACCGGGTGCAGCCGGACGGCACCTTGGCGTGCGCGGCGACCGCCATCCCCTCCACCGGGTTCTCCGTGACGTTCGACACCGCGAGCGTGGCCGACGTCAACGCCGCGCTCGAATCGTTCCTCACGTTCACGGACGACGTGGTGGATGACGTCAACGATGTCCTCGGGATCGAGGCACTGACGGGCACGCTCGAGGCCACCGTCGCCGACGTCCCCCATCTGATCACCGACGCCGAGAGCCTCGCGACCTCCCTCGGGGTCAGCGCGTCGGAGGTCACCTCACTGGTGCTCATGCAGCCCGCATCCGGAACCGACAACGACGTGTTCGATGCCGAGGCCACGAACCCGGGATGTCCCGGAACAGGAGCGGCCGACCCCGACGATGTCGTCCTGCAGACGGCTGACAACCCGTCCGACCCCAACCTCGACAGCCTCACATCCGCGATCTTCGACGGCGCCGACAGCGGCAGCGATGATGCGCTCACCGCCGCCGAAGCGATCGCCGCAGGCCTCCTCTCCCCGGGAGCAGCCGATCCCGGCGACCACGCCACCGATCCGATCGACGAAGGCGGCATCCTCTGGGAGGCCACACGGTCGGCCCTGGACACGCTGCTGACGCCCCTGCTGAGCCTGACCGAGGGACAGCTGGACGACATCACCACGTCCGTTGTCGCAGACCTCCTCGCGGACACCACCGGTCTGGCCTTCGACGTCGTCGGCCAGTCCGGCGTGTACACCAACGTGCCGACCCTGCACCTGAACCCGGACGCGGTGGGCGACGCGACCACCGGCCTCTACCGCGGCCAGATGACCGTCACGCTCGTGGACAAGCCCACGTCGTGACCGACGCGAACCCGTGAGCAACCGAGTCCCTGGCGAACCTCGCCCTTCGGTGTTGCGACGGATCACGACGGTCGGGATGCTGACCGTCGTGATCGCGTGCCTGCTCCCGGCCGTGGCGGCCATCGGCGGCGAGACCAGCACCTTCTCGTTCGAACCAGATCCCCTGCGCGTCGGCGGGGAGGTCCGCCGCTCGTTCGATCTCGATCTCGATCCCGGAAGTGCAACGACCGAAGCGGTGAGGTTGACCAACAAGACCGACGAGGTCCGGCGCTTCCGGATCTACGGCGCCGACGCGCGGACCGACGAGGCGAGCGGCGCGATCACCGTGGCGGCCTACGGGGTCACGCCCGCCGGCATCGGCAGCTGGATCGAGGTGGATACGGAAGAGATCCACCTGGAACCCGGCAGCGCTGTCACCGTGCCGTTCACGGTCGAGCGACCGGGAACGCAAGACGCGGGAGGGCTCGGGGCGATCGTCGCCGAGGAGCTCCGAGAACCCGACTCCGGGGGTGGTATCGAGGTTGCGTTCCGTGTCGCGATCGTCGTCCGCCTCTCGGGTGAGGCCAGCGGCCTCGAGGTCGCCGAACCGGAGTTCGAGATCCCGGTCTCCTTCGTCCCCGACAGTGGTTCGGTCCGGACGGAGCTCACCAACGACACGCTCACCCCTGTGACCGCAGAGGTCCGCTTCCGCATGTCGAGCTTGACGGGGCGCACGTGGGATCTACCGCCGATCGCGGTCCACCTCGCACCCGGCGAGACTCAACCGGTATCGACGATCTGGCGCCCCGTACCACGATGGGGTGGCGCCTACCAGCCCGTAGCCGAGGTCGAGTGGGTACGCGGGACGGTGACGACCCCAGGGTCTCGGTCGGTCGTCGTGCCCCTGTGGTTGCTGGCGCTGGCGATCCTCGCCGTGGGCGCCCGGGGCCTGCGCGAGCTGTGGACCGAACGTCAGGAGCGAC
>CAZHZQ010000041.1:0-17021 GCA_964537235.1 uncultured Actinomycetota bacterium
GGTCCTCTGCAGTTGTTCGGTCATCGCGGTCCTCCTCGCGGGAGCCTACGTGAGCCCGTCGTCCACCCCGGACACCGGCGGAGGCCGAGGGGGTCCGAGAGCACGTCTGGGAGTCTCGCGCACGTAGAGGTGCGCAAGCCTCCCAGGTCAGGGGGAGGCAGGTCAGGGGGGAGGCAGGTCAGGGGGGAGGCAGGCGCCCCGCGTCGATCGCCGAGCCCCAGACCTCGACGGTGCGCCGGCACTCCTCAGCCGTGGGCACCAGGGCGAGCCGGATCCAGCCCGCCCCGGCCGGACCGAACGCCCGCCCGGGTGAGGCGATGACCCGTTCACGCAGGAGCCCTTCGACGTACCCGGCGTCGTCGCCGTCCGGGGCGCGGAACCACACGTAGAGGGTGGCCTCGCTGCCGGACACCTCCAAGCCCCGTCCGGCGAGGAACGGCAGGATCACGTCCCGCTTCTCGCCGAAGACGGCGCGCCGCTCGTCGACGTGGTCCTGGTCCGACCAGGCCGCCGCGCCGGCGATCTGGACGAAGTTCGGCGAGGCGGTACCGACGTTCGGACGCAGCAGACGCAGTCGGGCGATCAGGTCAGGATCGCCGACCATCGCCCCGCACCGGTAGCCGGTCATCCCGGAGCGCTTCGACAGCGACACGAACGCCAGCACCCCGGTGAGGTCCCCGTCGCAGACCTCGAGCACGGACGGCGGCCGGGTGTCGAACCAGATCTCCTGGTAGCACTCGTCGGAGCACAGCAGGACGTCGTGATCGCGGGCCGCCGCCAACTGGCGGGCGTAGTAATCACGATCGGCGACCGCACCGGTCGGGTTGTGCGGGTAGTTGACCCAGGCGATGCAGGCTCGCGACAGCCGTTCGCCCTCCAACCGGTCGAGGTGCAGCAGCCATGCGCCGTCCTGCGTCATCGCCACCGGGTCGGAGACGCCCCCCGCGAACTGCGCGCCCCGCTCGTACACCGGGTACCCGGGATCGCCCCACAGGACGTGCCGCTTGGCCGACCCGGGGTCGACCACCGCCAGCGGGAGGTGGAAGATGCCCTCCTTGCTGCCCGCGGTGGGCAGCACGTGACGGTCGGGGTCCACCTCCACGCCGTGCCGTCGCTGCAGCCACCCGGCGACAGCTCGGCGCAGCTCGGGCCGACCCGCGGCGGTGGGGTAGCGGCTGGTCGATCCGACGGCGTCCTTCAGCGCCTCCCGGATGAACCGTGGTGTGGGTTCGTCGGGATCGCCGATCGAGAAGTCGTAGACGGGGTCGTCGTCCGCCCGCAGCTCCTCGGCCAGATCCTGCAGAGGCGCGAGCGGGTAGCCGCCGAGCTCGTCCAACGCGGGGTTCGAGGTGACCATCGCCGAGAGCCTACTGAGCGTCGCACGCCGCGGACGTTCAGGGGAGCGTGCATCTGACCTCCGGTGGGCCGCACTGTGGTTCGGGGTCGGGCTCGGGGTCGTCGGGCTGCCGCAGCGCGCACAGGCGACCGTCGCGCCACTCCAGCCGGCCCGTGTACAGGCCGTAGTGCCGGACCGGTCGCGGGAGGTCCTGGAGCTCGTCGCTGCAGTCCGCCGGACGGGGAGGCCGGTCCGCCGCACGGGCGACCTCCGCACCCGGATCGGCCGTGGGCACCGAGACGTCGCCGCGCACCGGCGACGGTCGGCTCACCCCGTCGAGGAACGACGGTACGCCGGTGAGTGCCAGCGCCCCGATCGCCAGCACGACCACGATCCCCCCGACGATGCCGGGCAGCGACCGCCGCTCGTCGGTGCCGGGATCGGCGCCCCGAGCTGGTCGTCCGTCCGTCGGACCCGGTCCGAGCCGTCCCCCACACCGGCCGCAGAACCGTGCGGATGCGGCCCACGACCGCTCGCACGATTGGCACCGCATGACTCCACCGTACGCACGCCTGGCCGGTCAGCCATCCCCGATGGTGTAGAAGAACCCGTCGCGCGATCCCACGTGGATGCGCCCCTCCCAGACCGCCGGGGTGGACTCGACGCACCCGGGCAGCCTCACCGACCACGTCGGGCGGGGGTGCCTCGGGTCGGCCAGGTCGAACGCCAGGATGCCGCTGGCCTGACACGCTCCCACGATCAGCGTGTCGTCCACGACGACGGGGGAGGACCACTCATGGTGGCCGATGTCCCGTCGGTCCACCACCTCCCCGGAAGCCGTGTCGACGACCAGGAGGTCGCCGGGATGGGTGGTGACGTACAGGAGCCCCTCGTGCAGGGCGGGCGTCGCCCAGATGCCACCGACCTCGTCGCCGGGGCCGGGCGGCACGTCGACGCTCCACACCAGTGGATCGTCGGGCAGGGTGGGATCGAGCTTCACGAGCTGGCCGACCTGCTGAGCGCGTGCGGACCGACGCTCCACCTCGGCGGCGACGTACAGCATCCCGTCACCGTCCACGACCGGTGTGGCGTCCACGTCGTCGCCCATCCAGAAGTCGAACACCACGGGGACGTCCTCGGCCGACACCGCGCGGCCCGACCACAGCTGCGAGACGTCGAGCCCGAGCACCCGCCCCCCGGAGTTCGTCAGGTAGACGCGCCCCTCGAGGACCACCACGGAGCTCTCGATGCTGACGTTGCGGTCGCCGAGGTCGCGGAACAGCTCGTCGGTCCAGCCGGGGTACTCCAGGAGCACCTCGGGTGCGACCGCGACCCGGCCGTCGGGGTCGCGCGACCGGTGCAGCTCGATCCCGTAGAGGAAGCTGTCCTCCCCACCCTCGAAGAGGATCCCGTCGACCACCACCGGGTTGGAATCCCAGTCGTCGTTCCAGACGCCCCGCTCGTTCGCCGGGAGGGACCACAGCTGGGTGGGGCGCTCGCGATCCAGGGCGATGATGCGCAGCTCGCCGTCGCGGGACCCCGTGTACAGCAGCGGGAACCCGTCGGGGTCGATCGTCACCGACCCCTTGATGATGTCTCCGGTCTGGAACGGAGGTCGCGTTCGCCGACCCGTGCGAGCAGCGAGGAAGTGGATGGCGCCGTCATACGCGCCGACCACGACCTCGGTGGTGCCGTCGGGACGCTCCCAGACGGCGGGCTGTCCGGTCCATCCCGTTCCGCACCACCGCTTGATGACCGGCTCGCGCCGGGCTTCGGGGGTGGGCGACGGGGTCGCCCCGGGGCCGGCCGGCGGGGGGCTCACCGTCTCGTACCCGACCACCTCGTCCGTGCACATCGCGTGATCGGGGTAGCGCCACAGGACCTCGGGGTCGGTCGGGACCGGACCGGCCCCGTACCAGGTGCGCGTCGGGTTGCCACGGAACTGGAGGAGCCCGGCGACCTCGCCCCACGGTCGTCCCACCGTCCTGCGGTCCACGTGCGGGTGGAGCGGTGCGGGCGGGGACGGCGTGGCGGTCGGCGAGGCCGTCGTCGACGGGTGGGGCGAGGGGGTTCCGGCCGCCACCGGCTCGACGGCGTCGTCGCGGCCGAGCATGACGGCGGCCGTGACGACGCTCGCGGCGAGCAGCACCAGAGCCGTGGCGAGCAGAAGAGGGCGACGCACCCCGGCAGTCTACGGTCGGCGGTGCATCCCCTCCGAGGAGGCCGCCCCAGCCGCCCGAGGAGGCGCCCGAGGTGACATCCCGGTCATCCGCCACGGCTACCCTCCCCCCGTGATGGATACGCCGCCCGATCAGCATCCCGACCTGCACCCCGACCAGCGCACCGTGCTCGTGCGCGTCTCCGGACGTGACCGCCCCGGGATCACCGCCGGACTGCTCGACGTGCTCGCGCGCGGCGGTGCGGACCTGTACGACGTCGAGCAGGTGACGACCCGCTCGCGGCTGACCCTGGATCTGCTGATCGGCCTGCCCGAGACCGGCGGTCACTCAATCCTGAAGGACCTGCTGTACCTGGGCTGGGAGCGCGGACTCAACGTGGACTTCGAGGTCGTCGAGCCCACCCCGTCCCCGAGCCGCGGCGAGCGCCACGCGTTGACCGTGATCGGCCACCCGCTGACGCCGGAGGCCCTGGGCGAGGTGGCGCGGGCGATCGCCTCCGCTGGTGCGAACATCGACCGGATCGTGCGGCTGTCACGCTACCCGGTCGTCAGCTACGAGCTCGTGGTATCCGGCGGGGACGCCGACGAGTTGCGTCGCGGTCTGGTCCATGCGGCCGCCGGCCGCCCGATCGACGTGGCCGTACAGCGCGAGGGCCTCGAGCGCCGCGCGAAGCGACTGGTGGTGATGGACGTCGATTCGACGCTGATCCAGGACGAGGTGATCGAGCTCCTCGCCGAGGAGGTCGGGCGCACCGAGGAGGTCCAGGACATCACCCGGCGGGCGATGGCGGGGGAGCTGGACTTCGAGGACTCGCTGCGCCGGCGTGTTGCCACGCTCGAGGGCCTGGACACGGCGAAGCTCGCCGACGTGCGCGATCGGATCCGCTTGACCGCCGGTGCGCGGACGTTCGTGCGGACGCTCAAGCGCCTCGGGTTCCGGATCGCGATCGTGTCCGGCGGCTTCACGTTCTTCACCGACCACCTCCGCGAGGAGCTGGACATCGACCACGCCTTCGCGAACGAGCTCGAGGTCCGTGACGGGCGACTGACGGGTGGTCTGGTCGGCCCCGTGCTGGACCGTCGCCGCAAAGCCGACATCCTGGAGGAGGTCGCCGCTGCCGAGGGGATCTCGCTGGAGCAGACGGTCGCGATCGGTGACGGCGCGAACGACCTCGACATGCTGAACCGTGCCGGACTCGGCATCGCCTTCAACGCCAAGCCGGCGGTGAAGGAGGTGGCCGACACGACGCTGTCCGTGCCGTACCTGGATGCGGTGCTGTTCGTCCTCGGCATCCGGCGTGACGAGGTCGAGGAGGCCGATGCCGGCGACCCCGACGCCTCGGATCCGGTGCCGGTCCCCGGGACCCCGCCCCTGTAGGCCGCCCGCCCATCGTCCAGCCTGGCTCGTTACCATGTCGTGCAGCCAGAACGGGCAGGACGGACACGAGGGGATACGTGTCAGACGGTGTGTCAGACGGTGTGTCAGACGGTGTAGCAGACGGTGCGTCAGACGACGTGGCAGATGGTGCATCGAGCGCCGAGGTGTTGCGGCCCCCCGGACTCTCGGACGGCGGGGTCGAGTCCAGCCTCGTGGACGCACGCCGTTTCCTCGAACTCACCGCGCAGCTGCGTGAGCTGTACGACCGGGTCGACGCCGCCAAGGTCTCGCCGGAGCAGAAGAGTCGGTGGCACCGGCGGTTGATCGCCATCACCGACTCCGCCAAGGACGACCTGGACCGGGCCGAGGGGCACCTCCTCCGCTTCACCGCGGAGCTGGACCGTCACCTCCGGCGCTGACCGGGTCGACCGCCGGTCCCATCCGCAGGACACTCCCGGAAGGACCCACACGTGCCGCGAGTGGCCGTCTACCACCTGACCGCCCCGGAGCGCCTCCCGTTGATCGAGGAGGACGGGCTGCGGACCCGGGCCGATGTCAGCGACCTGTACGGGGCGCCGGGGCCGGTCGATGCGGTCGCTCCCGGCACGTATGCCCACGGACGACGTGTGTCGGCGTACCTGTCCCCGGAGCACGCCCGCACCATGGTCGATGCCCACGGGGCCGGCGTGGTGGAGTTCACCGTCGACCCCGCCAAGGCGCTCGGCGTCCCCGGCCCGCCCGGTGATGACCCGGAGGCTTACTGGGAGGCGGCTCGGCCGCTGAAGGACTGGCTCGACGACGGCGATCCGCCCGAGGAGCTGGAGGTCCACCAGAACGTGCCGGTCCGGGCCAAGCACGTGCAGATCCGCGCTCCGCTGTTCGAGGCCGAGCATCTCGGTATCTACGCCTCGCTCGTCGGAGCCGTGGCGGACGAGGATCGCCTGTCCGCCAAGGCGCTGATGCACCTCGCGATCATCGCCAGCGAGGGGGAGTTCACGTCGGACGCGTTCCGCGCCGCGGTCGCGTTGGCCTACCGGGACGACCCCGACCCGGACTCGCTGGTGCGCGAGCTCACTCAGATCGGGGCGGACAAGGTCGTGTCAGCGGCGCTGGCCGAGTTCGGAGAGCACGCGTCGGATGCCGCCCGCCATCTGCGGGACGTGCTCGAGGACACCAGGGGCTGGGCCGACGACCAGGGTCTGCCCCAGGATCAGGGGCTGTTCGTGCGCAGCGCCGGCGTCCTGGAGGGCCTGTCCGACGCGGTCGGGGACCGCACGGGGGACTGACGACGAACGCCGGCCTGACGACGAACGCCGGACTGCCGGACGGTGAGCGTCAGAGGCTGATCACGTTGAGGTTGGTCACCCGCTGGCGGTCGTCGCCCTCGCTTTCGAGTTCGAAGCGCACCCGCTGACCCAGCCGCAGTTCCCGCAGGCCCGACGCGGCGAACGCCTCACGGTCCACGACGAACTCGTTGAGCTGATCGTCGAGGAGGACCGTCTCGCCCGTCGACGGGTCGAAGCTCTTGACTGTGCCCTGCGGCATCTCGCGCTCCTGCTGGGGTCGTGTGCGCTGGGAAGAGGCTACCTGCAAGCTGCCCGTTCGACGGCCGCCGCCGACCGCGCGGACCTAGGCTCGGATCGACGTCGACAGGAGGCCCGGACATGGCTGAGGATCCGACGACCCGCTCGGGGACCGGCGGAGGTGTGGACCACGAAGCCGACGGCCAGCCCGAACGGGAGACCGGGCGTCGGCCGTCGACCAGCCGGGAGGCGACGGCCGAGCCGGTGCCGCTGTCCCAGCACGTCGGGCGCATCGTCCTCGTGGTGATCGCCGTGCTGTTCGTCGTCTTCGCCGTCGTCAACAGCCAGCGGGTCACGTTCGACTGGGTGTTCGGACAGACCGAGGTCGTGGAACAGGGTGGGGAGTACGTCAGCGGCGGGATCCCGCTGATCGTCCTGCTGATCGGATCGTTCGTGCTCGGCGGCATCGTCGGTGCCGGCCTCCTCTGGAGGCAGCGGCGGGTACGGCGCGCCCGACGTGGATCCGAGGACCGCCCGGATGGCTGAGTCCTGGGTCACGTCCGCGGTCGGAGGCTCAGTAGTCTCTGCCTGATCCGAGGAGGAGGCCGGACAGGTGGACTGGGAACCGTTCCTCCGCTTCCTGGCGGCAGCCGTGTACGCCGGGGCAATCGGTCTGGACCGCGAGCTGCGCGCCAAGCCCGCCGGACTCCGCACGAACATCGTCGTGGGGGTCGCGGCGGCGGCCTTCGGCTGGCTGTCCGTCGAGGCGGCAGCCTTCGACATCACGGGGACCGCGTACGACCCGAGCCGCGTCGCCGCGCAGATCGTCTCCGGCATCGGCTTCCTGGGAGGCGGAGCGATCTTCGCCGCCGGCGGCAAGCCACACGGACTGACGACGGCCGCTGCGCTGTGGGGATCGGCGGCCGCCGGGTTGTCCGCCGGGCTCGGCGAGTACCAGGCCGGTCTCGCCCTGGTCGTGGTGACGCTGGTCGTCCTGTGGCCCTTGAACCTGCTGACGGAACGCTTCCTGCTCGGTCGCGCTCGCAGGGACACCGACATGCACGTGATCGCGGACGATCTGTCGGCAGCGGGTTCCGTGCGGGCGCTGATCCGCGAGCAGGGGCTGCGCGTGGCGAAGCTCGAGATGCGCCCGTTCGGTGAGCACGTCGCGATGGAGCTCGTGGTCCACGGCACACGGCCGGAGATCCTGGAGCTGGGACGCCGACTGCAGACCCGCGACGACGTCCGCTTCACGTCGGAGGAATCGATCCCGCGATCGGAGCGCCGCTGACCGGTCCGGTCAGGCGGCCGGGTCGGCCGGTGGATCAGCCGGTCGGTTCCAGGCGGGGCGCGAGCCGGTCGAGGAGGACCTCGGTGGCGGGACCGACGTCGGCCGACAGCAAACCGCACAGGTCGTCCCAGGTGTCGACGTCGGCACGGAACCCCGGCCGGTCGACGACCGCGGAGGTCACGCCTTCGGAACGGGCGATGTCGAGGTGGCGGGTCGCCGAGCCCGGCCCGTACGCGGTGCGTATCACGGTCGGTGGACGCCGCAGCAGGGCGGAGGTACCTCCGTCCGCGGTCGGGCCGACCACGACCTGAGCGTCCCGGGACACCAGTTCGTCGAGATCGTCGGAGGTCAGGCACGGCAGGTCGGCCGTGACGATGACGACGGTGTCCGTGGGGATGCGACCCACGGCGGCGTGCAGTGCGTCGTTGAGGTCGGCACCGGGTGGATCGCGGACCACACCGACCCCCAGCGCGGTGGCCAGCGCCGACGCGGTGGCGTCGGCAGCGGCGACCACCGCGGTCGTGATGGTGGAGCCACGCACGGCGGCCAGGACGTCCGACAGCATCGCCGAGGTCAGGACCGCACGCTCCGACGGGTCCAGCCCGGGTCCGCCGTCCGCGGGAGCCAGGCGAGTCTTGCCCGTCCCGGGCCCGCGGAGCGGGACGATGGCCAGCGTGGTTCCGAGCATGGCCTCAGGGTAGGCGGGCGCCGGAGCCTCCACGGCTATCGTCGGACCGGCAGCTGCCGGAAGGGACCGCCCGTGGTGGAACGTGTCGCCGTGATGGGTGCAGGATCGTGGGGGACGACCTTCGCCCTGATGTGTTGCGACGCCGGTCAGCGGACGCGCCTGTGGGCCCGGCGCCAGGAGGTTGCCGACGAGATCAACGCGACCCGGCGCAACGGGGACTACCTGCCCGGCGTCGACCTGCCCGGGCCGCTGACGGCGAGCGCGGACCCCGAGGAGGTCCTGTCCGAGGCCGAGGTGATCGTACTCGCGATCCCGTCCGTGGGCATCACCGAGCAACTGGAAGAGTGGGGGGACGCGATCCCGACCGACGGGACGCTGGCCAGCCTGATCAAGGGCGTGGACGTCGACAGCCGTCAGACCGGCAGCGCGATGGTGATCGAGGCGCTGGACTGCGATCCGGACCGCGTCGTGGTGGTGACCGGTCCCAACATCGCCAAGGAGTGTGCCCGTCGCCTCCCGGCGGCCACCGTCGCCGCCTCTCCCGACGAGGCACGCGCCGGTCAGGTGCTCGAGGCGTCGATGACGCCGTACTTCCGCGTGTACACCAACCCGGACCGGATCGGTTGCGAGACCGGCGGTGCCGTGAAGAACGTCATCGCCCTGGCCGCCGGCATCGCCGACGGGATGGGCTTCGGTCAGAACACCAAGGCGACGCTGGTCACGCGGGGGCTGGCCGAGATGACCCGGCTCGGGGTCGCGCTGGGCGGCAAGCCGTTGACGTTCCTCGGTCTCGCCGGCGTCGGGGATCTGGTGGTCACCTGTTCGTCCCCGGACTCGCGCAACCGGACGGTGGGGGAGCGGATCGGTGGTGGCGAGAGCCTCGACGAGATCGTCGACTCGATGAACATGGTCGCGGAGGGCGTGAAGTCGTCCAAGGCGATCCAGCAGATCGCGGTCGATCACGACGTCGACATGCCGATCACCGACGCGGTCGTCGCGATCCTGCACGAGGGGGCGCACCCGCAGGAGGCCCTGCGGACGCTGATGTCCCGCGACCCCAAGTCGGAGATGCACGGGCTCCCGCACGAGGAGATCGCCCGGCGTTAGCCGGTGTCCGGCCTGTCCGTCCAGCGCTCCCACCGCGCGTCCGGGCACGTCTGTCAGGACGGCCGGAACAGGCGTCAGCCGGTGTCGATGCCGAGCGTCTGCACGACGGCGTAGGTGGATTCGCCGAGGTTGTTGAACTCGCGGGCGCCCTCCATCGCGGTGATGTCGCTCCACCGGTCCGCCAGGTCCTCCGGGGCCGGCACGTCCTCGTAGGTGGTCCCGCTCGCCTCCATGATCGCGACCCGGGCGTAGTACCCGCCGCCGGCGTAGAAGATCCGTCCCGTGTCCTCACACTCCTCGGAGGCGAGGTGTGCGACCAGCGGGGACACCCACTCGGGGTCGAGCTGCTCGAACAGTTGCTCCGGGAAGATGTCCTCGGTCATGCGGGATGCCGCGATCGGGGCGACGGCGTTGGCGGTGATCCCGTACTTCTGCCCCTCCTGGGCCAGGGTGCGGGTGAACCCGACCAGGCCCATCTTGGCGGCCGAGTAGTTGGACTGGCCGAAGTTGCCGTAGAGGCCGGAGCCGGACGTCGTGTTGATGACCCGTCCGTGGTTGTTGTCGCGCAGGTGCGGCCACGCGGCCTTCGTCACGTGGAACGCCCCGTACAGGTGGACCTTCAGCACCGCGTCCAGCTGCTCGGGCTCCAGGTTCTTGAAGGACACGTCCCGGAGGATGCCGGCGTTGTTGATCACGATGTCGATGCGGCCGAAGGCGTCGAGGGCGCTCTGGACGATCGCCTCCCCGCCCTCCCAGCTGTCGACCGAGTCCTGGTTGGCGACGGCTTCGCCGCCGGCGTCGGTGATCTCGTCGACCACCTGCTCCGCGAGCGGCTGTCCGGCGTTCTCGCCGTGTCGGTTCACGCCGAGGTCGTTGACGACGACCTTGGCGCCCCGGCTGGCCAGGAGCAGCGCGTGGCTGCGTCCCAGTCCGCCGCCGGCGCCGGTGACGACGGCGACGCGTCCGTCGAAGTCGATCTGTGCCACGGAGTGCCTCCAGAGATGACGGGGGTGGATGTCGCGGTGACCCTAGCGAGGCTCGCGGGCGCACCCGCAACCCGTGGCCGGGTGGACCGGGGTCGGGGCGACGTACCGCGGCGTTACGCTGGCCGGCGGCGACAGGAGGTCACGTGGAACCCCGCTCCGAGCCCCCCTCCGGAGGCTTCACCACCCGTGCGGTGCACGCCGGGGCCGCTCCGGTCGTCGAGCAGACCCCGTCGTCCCCGCCGATCCACCCGTCGTCCACGTGGGGCGTCGACCGGTCCGACGACCTCGGCTCGTTGCTGGAAGACCGCATGGACGGCTACGTCTACGGGCGTTACGACAACCCCACGAACTCGGCCCTGCACGCGCAGGTCGGGTCGCTCCACGGAGCGGAGGCGTGCTGGTCCCTCGCGTCGGGGACCGCGGCGATCCTGGCGACCCTCGAGGCGCTGCGCGGTTCCGGGCGCATCCTGTCGGCCGAGCGGCTGTACGGCGGGACCTACGCGCTGCTGCGCCGGCACGCCCGACGCGCCGGCTGGCAGGTGGACGCGGCCGACGTGACCGACGCCGCTTCCGTCGATCGCCACCTCACCGACGAGCACTCGGTCGTCCACGTCGAGACCATCGCGAACCCGACGACACGGGTCGCCGACATCCCCGGCATCGCGCGACGTTGCGACGAGCGCGGCGTGGCGCTCGTCGTCGACAACACCTTCGCGTCGCCGTGGCTGTTCCGTCCCCTCGAGCACGGGGTCACCGCCGTCGTGGAGTCCGCCACCAAGTACCTCGGTGGGCACAACGACGTCGTTGCCGGGATCGTCGCGAGCTCTCGCGACGTCATCGCCACCGTCCGGGAGCACACCTACGAAACCGGGGCGAGCCTGGGTCCGTTCGAGGCCTGGATCGTGTCGCGCGGCGTGCAGACGCTGCCGCTGCGCATGGAACGCGCGTGCGCCAACGCGCTCGCGGTCGCCCGACGGTTGGCCGAGGACGGCCGGGTCGACGCCGTCCACCACCCGGGGCTGGCGTCCCACCCCCAGCACGACCTCGCGGACCGTCTCTTCGGGGGGCGGGGGTACGCGGCGGTCGTCGCGGTCGACCTCGGTGACCGGGACCGCGCCCGTACGTTCGCCGACGCCTGCGACGTGTTCGTCCGGGCGGCCTCGCTCGGTGGCACGCGATCGCTGATCATGCACCCCGCGTCCACGAGCCACCGGCAGCTGGATGACGACGGGCTGCGAGCAGCCGGCATCGGACCGGGCCTGGTGAGGCTGTCGATCGGGATAGAGGACGAGGGGGACCTGCTCGCCGATCTCGAGCGTGCCCTGACGAAGGTCTCGTAGGAGGAACCGTGAAGCGACGTGTGCTCATCCTGTACGGGGGCCGCTCGAGCGAGCACGAGGTCTCGTGCCTGTCGGCGCGCTCCGTCCTCGGCGTGATCGATCAGGACCGGTACGAGGTGATCCCCGTCGGGATCACGCGTCAGGGGCGGTGGGTGCTGACCGACGGCGAGATCGAGCCGCGCCCCGGCCGCGCCCTGCCGGAGGTCGACGCCGACGGGCCCACGGTCGCGCTGGTCAACAGCCGCAAGGGCCCGGTCCTGGTGGGCTTCGGGGCCGACCGGGGCGAGGACGACCGGCAGCGCTACGACCTGGTCGGCGAGGTCGACGTGGCCTTCCCCGTGCTGCACGGCCCCTACGGCGAGGACGGCACCGTCCAGGGGCTGCTCGCGAGCGTCGGGGTGCCGTACGTCGGCGCGGACGTCACCGCGTCGTCGGTCGGGATCGACAAGCGCACGATGAAGAACGCGTTCAAGGCGCGTGGTCTGCCGCAGGTCCCGTACCTGCCGATCCGCCGCGAGCGGTGGGAGGTCGAACGGGGCGCGCTCCTGGACGAGATCGAGGGCGCGATCGGCTACCCGATGTTCACCAAGCCCGCCCGTCAGGGCTCGTCGATCGGGGTCAGCAAGGTGCGCGGCCGCAGCGACCTGGAGGAGGGGCTGCAGGAGGCGTTCGACTACGACCGGATCGCGATCGTCGAGGAGGGGATCGAGGACGCCCGCGAGATCGAGGTCGGGGTCCTCGGCAACGCCGAGGTCGAGATCACGCGCCCCGGCGAGATCATCCCCAGCCACGAGTTCTACGACTTCGAGGCCAAGTACGTCGATGCTTCGGAGTTGATCCTGCCGGCCGACGTCGCCCCGGACATCGAGGAGCAGATCAGCGACATCGCCCGGCAGGCGTACCTCGCGATCGGGTGCCGCGGGATGGCGCGGATCGACTTCTTCGCCACGCGCGACGGCGAGGTGTACCTCAACGAGATCAACACGATCCCCGGGTTCACCCCCAACTCGATGTTCCCCCGGTTGTGGGAGAACGAGGGGATGGCCTACCCGGCGCTCGTCGACCGGTTGCTCGGGCTCGCGCTCGAGGCCGCGCAGACCGGGTCGCGGTACGCCCCGTAGGACGCGTCGTCGGGGAGTGCGTCGTCCGCTCGACGCCGGCCGGTGCTACAGGTGCACGACCGGGCAGGTCAGCGTCCGGGTGATGCCCGGGATCGCCTGGATCTTCGAGACGACCATCTTGCCGAGTTCGTCGACGTTGCCCGCCTCGGTACGCACGATCACGTCGTAGGGACCGGTCACATCGGAGGATTCGGTGACCCCCTGGATGTCCGCGACCCGCTCGGCGACGTCTGCCGCCTTGCCGACCTCGCACTGGATCAGGATGTAGGCCTGGACTGCCACGCGCGCTCCTTCCGGCTCCACTCCCACCCCGGGAGTCGGTAGGTGGCCGAGCCTAGTGAGTCCGACCGGTCTGTGGGGATGGTGGTCGCGGCTGCTTGACTCGGTCTCCAGGAGGTGAGACGTGCCGTCCGAGTTCGAGCTGTTGGCCCGGCTGCGACCACGCCTGGCCGGAGACGGCCCCGGCGTGCCGCTCGGGTTCGGCGACGACGCGGCGGTGGTCGAGATCGCCGGGACGCCCGTGGCGGTCGCCGTGGATGCGCTCGTCGAGGACGTCCACCTGGACCTCACGATCTCCTCGTACGCCGATGCCGGCTGGAAGGCACTCGCGGTGAACGTCAGCGACCTGGCGGCCGTCGGGGCGATCCCCGTGGCGGCCGTCGTCGCGCTGGGCATCCCCGACCTCGTGACGGCCGAGCAGGTCGACGAGCTCTACGACGGTCTGCTCGAGGCCGCCGGGCGCTGGCAGGTCGCCGTCGTCGGTGGGGACGTGGTCGACGCCCCGGCCCTCACCATCTCGGTGACCGTCGTCGGCGAGGTCCGCCGGGGCGGGCCGCTCCGTCGGGACGGCGCCGACGTCGGGCAGTCCGTGGTCGTCGTCGGCCCGCTGGGGCTGGCTGCGGCGGGGTTGGCCTGTCACCGCGCCGGCGCCACCGACGTGCTGGAGGAGCACCCGGAACTGCTCGCCGCGCACCGGCGGCCGCCCGCGTTCGTCGAGGCTTCGGCCGAACTGCTCGCCGGCGGCGCGACGGCGGCGATCGACATCAGCGACGGGCTGGGGCGGGATCTGGGCCACATCGCCGACGGATCCGGGGTGGCGATCGACATCGAGGCCGACCGGTTGCCGGTGGCTCCCGGCGTCCGGGCCGCGGCCCGTGCCCTGGACGTGGACCCACGGGAGATGGTGTGCGGAGGTGGCGACGACCTGGCGCTGGCCGTCACCCTGCCTCACGAGGCTGCCGTCCGGATCGCCGGGCGACGTGACGACACCGTCGTCATGGGTGCCGTCACCGAAGGCGCGGGCGTCCACCTCGTGGGCTCCGACGGCGGCAGACGCGACATCACGGCGCTCGGGTGGGAGCACCACCGTTCGACGGGCGACGAGGGCGAGGGACCGCGGTGAGTCCAGACACGAGCGTTGCGCCGCCCCGTGCGCTGACCGTGGCGGGGTCTGACTCCGGCGGGGGCGCCGGCATCCAGGCGGACCTCAAGACCTTCCAGGCGCTGGGGGTGTTCGGGGCGAGCGCGATCACCGCGCTGACCGCGCAGAACACCCACGGCGTGCAGGGGATCCACGCGGTGCCTCCGGCCTTCGTCCGTGAACAGATCGACAGCGTGCTGGGTGACATCGGGGCGGACGCCGTGAAGACCGGAATGCTGGCCAACGCCCCGATCATCTCGGCGGTCTGCGCGGGGTTCCGGGATCACGGCGTGGAGGTGCTCGTCGTCGATCCGGTCAGCGCCTCGAAGCACGGCGATCCGCTGCTCGAGCCCGACGCGGTCGCCACGCTGCGCGAGGAGCTGCTCCCGCTGGCCACCGTGGTCACCCCGAACGTCGGGGAGGTCGAGGTGCTGACGGGGGTCCAGGTGGAGGGCGTCGACGACCTGTCACGAGCCGCCGAGGCCGTGCTGGACCTGGGTCCGCGGTGGGTGCTGGTCAAGGGCGGGCACCTGCCGGGCAACGAGGACGCGGTCGATCTGCTGACCGACGGCGAGGCCAGCCACGAGATCCGGTCACGGCGACTGGACACCAGGGACACGCACGGCACCGGGTGCACGCTGGCGTCGGCGATCGCCGCGGAGCTGGCCAAGGGAGCCACCGTCGAGGAGGCGGTCCGCACCGCGAAGCGGCTGGTCACCGGCGCGATCGCGCACGGCGTCCGGGTGGGGTCCGGGATCGGACCGGTCGATCACGCGTGGTGGATCGAGCGGCCTCCGCCGCCGGCCGAGCCGTGATCACCCCGAGCCCGGATCCAACCGATCCCTGGCCCCCGAGCCCGGATCCAACCCGTCGAGTGGCAGCTGGGTTGCAGATGCGCGACTGAGCTGCCACTCGACCGGGTGCAGGGGGTCGAGCGGGGTCGAGGTCAGCCGCGGTCCTTGACCGGGGGGCGCTGGATCTTGTTGGCCTTGATGCAGGAGGTGCAGACGTCGGCGCGTCGGGCGCGGCCGTCCTCCCAGATCTTGATGCGCTGGATGTTCGGGTTCCACCGCCTGGAGGAGCGGCGGTGGGAGTGGCTCACCTGCTTGCCGAACCAGGGGCCCTTCCCGCAGATCTCGCAGGTGGAAGCCATGATCGGACCTTCCGGTCGTGACGTGTGACGGTCGTGGAGGACGTCTGGGCGGTGGATGTGGAGAGCCGCCCCGAAGGCGGCCCGTCGGACCTCAGGGTAACCGCTCGGGTCGCGGACCGCACCGCGCCCGAATCCGTCGAGTGGCAGCTGGGTCGCTATATCGCGTCTGTGCTGCCACTCGACGTCGTTGGCTCGCGCGTCGTTGGCTAGTGCTCGGACCGTCGATCGCCCGGGTCGGCGTGGGGATCGCCCCGGTGGGGATCGGCGTGGGGGTCGGCTCGCAGCGCCCGCCCCAGCAGCCTCCCGCCGGTGCGCAGGGCGCTGCGCCCGCTGCGCGCCGCGAACCGGGTGCCGTAGGCGGGCACCTTCAGGACCTGCCCGAGCACCGGTACCTCCAGCCGCTCGACCAGCGACCGGCGGCGAGCGATGCGCTCGTCCTCGGCGCCCGCTCCGATCCACCCCCACGCGCGGAAGAGCAGCAGCGCGGACACGACGATCAGCACGAACACGCCCCAGACCATGGGGTAGGCCCAGGGCTCGTCGAGCTCCGGCATGTGCTCGAAGTTCATCCCGTAGATCCCGGCGACCACGGTGATCGGCAGCAGGATCGTCGACACCATCGTCAGCACCGTGAGCCGCCGGTTGGTCTGGTCCTCGCGGACCGAGCGGTACATGTCGTAGGCGCTCTCGACCAGCTGCCGGTAGGCCTCGGAGACCTCGGCCGTGCGATGGACGTGGTCGTAGACGTCGCGGAACAACGCGCGGTCCGGCGCGTCGAGCACCGGCGTCTGTTCGCGCCCGAGCTGACGGATGATCTCGGCCTGGGGGACCGCGATCCGGCGCAGCATGATCAGATCGCGCCGCAGAGCGAAGATCTCGGATCTGGTTGCGGACGTGGGGGCCTCGAGCACGTCCTCCTCGACCAGATCAAGCCGCTGGCCCATGAGGTCGAGGAACGGCACGAAGACGTCGTACATCACGTCGAGGATCCGGTGGACGACCAGCGCGGGGCGGTCCAGACCGGGCAGTCCCCGGTCCAGCATGTCGCCGACCGTGTCAACCGTGTGCACCTGCCGTCGGTGGTGGGTGAGCACCCACCGTTCGCCGAGCACCACGTCCAACTCGCAGGTCGTCAGCTCGACCGCCGACCGCTCGACCTCGATCGCGTGGACGACGAGCAGAAGGTGGTCCTCGTGGATATCCACCTTGGGGAGGTGCACGTCGTCGATCACGTCCTCCTGCGCCATGGGGTCCAGCCCCAGAGCTGGGTCACCGATCACGGCCTCCTCGTCCGGGGTCGGATCGGCGAGATCGATCCACACGTACCCGCGGGGCGAGTCCAGGACCTCGGCGAGCTGTCCCGGTTCTATGCGGTGCACCCGCCCGTCACGTACCCACCTGATCGTGAGCATGCGGTCTCCTCTCGGCCGTGACGCAGCCTAGAACCCGCTGATCACGGTTCGGGTTAACACATCGGCCCTCTGGTCGGTCGTGTTCAT
>CAZHZQ010000042.1:0-16681 GCA_964537235.1 uncultured Actinomycetota bacterium
ACCCGCCCGTAGTGCGTCCGCTCGCCCATCAGGCCACCCCTCTCGTGTTGGGGGGATGCTACACGCCGGTTCGGGACCCCCCACGGGCCGCGGTACCCACCGCGTCAACTTCCCTCGCATCCGAGGGAAAGTCGACATGTACGGGACGCGTGATCGGACCGTGCCCGGCCGGAACGGACGCTTCCCCTCGGATGCGAGGGAAGTTTGCAGAACCCCCGCGTGTCCATGGGCAGAGGCTGACCGGATCCCGGTGGTGGGACCCTCGCGAGGGAGGCGAGCGCAGCGAAGTCGACCAGAGCGGAGGCGGGAGCGAAGCGTTCCCGCCGTGGTCCCACCACCGGGACCGGACCAGCCGACCCATCCGGGACCGGATCAGCCGACCTCGAAGCGGGCGAACCTCACGATGCGGACCTTCTCGCCGATGACGGCCTGGACCTCGCGGACCAGCTCGCCGATCGTCTTGGAGTCGTCCTTGATGAACGGCTGGTTCATCAGGACCTGCTCCTCGTAGAACTTCTTGATCTTGCCCTCGACGATGCGGTCGACGACGTCCTCGGGCTTGCCCTGCTCGAGGGCCTCTTCGCGGTAGAACTTGCGCTCGCGATCGAGCAGCGCCTCGTCGACCTCGTCCTCGTTGACGACGACGGGATCGGCGAAGGAGATGTGCATCGCGATGTCGTTCGCGAGCTTCTGGAAGGTGTCGTTCTTGGCGACGAAGTCGGTCTCGCAGGCGACCTGCACCATCACACCGATCTTGGCGGGCGAGTCCTTGGTGGGGGTGTGCAGGTAGGCGTGGACCAGACCCTCGGTCGCGGTGCGCTCGGCGGCGCGCTCGTCCATCTTGGCGCCGGTGCGCTTGCGGACCAGCTCGGCGGCCTCCTCGAGGTCGCCGTCGGCGTCGACGAGGGCCTGCTTGCAGGCCATCATGCCGGCGCCGGTGGCGTCGCGGAGTCGCTTGACGTCAGCTGCGGTGATCTCGGCCACGGTGGTGCTCTCCTTGCGGTTCGTGGGGAAGGGACGTGAGGGAGGACTACTCGTCCTCGTCGTCCTCGTCGTCCTCGTCGGTGTCGGCGGCATCCGCGGTGTCGCCCTGAGCGACGGGTTGCTCCTGAGGCTCCTGAGGCTCCTGAGGCTCCTGAGCTTTCTGAGCTTCCTGCACCTCCGGGGAGCCGGCGGCCGGTGTGGGCGCGGGCGTCTCCGGGCTCTCCTCGCCCTCGGACGGAGCGACCTGGTCGGGGGCGACCCCCGCGGCAGCGGCCTGTGCGGCTGCCTGCTCGCGCTCGAGCTCGATCTCCCACTGGGCCTTCGGTTCGGCGACGTCGAGCCCGCTGCCGGCACCCGCGGCGGCGGCCATCGCCTGCTCGCGCAGCTCCTCGTCGGGCGAACGCGAGGCGCGCAGCAGCAGGCCATCGGCGCAGGCGTCGGCGACGATGCGCGTCAGCAACGCCACGGACCGGATCGCGTCGTCGTTGCCGGGGATCGGGTACTGGACGAGGTCCGGGTCGCAGTTCGTGTCGACCGGGGCGATGACCGGGATGTCCAACCGGTTGGCCTCGCGGGTCGCGATCTCCTCCTTGACGGTGTCGACGATCCACACCGCGTCGGGGAGCTTGGCCATGTGGCGGATGCCACCGAGGTTGGTCTGGAGCTTCTCGTGCTCACGCTCCAGCTCGAGGACCTCCTTCTTGGGGAGGATCTCGAACAGACCCTCCTCCTCCATGGCCTCGAGCTCACGCAGGCGACCGATCCGGCTCTTGATCGTCTCGAAGTTCGTCAGCATCCCGCCGAGCCAGCGTTCGGTCACGAAGGGCATGCCCACGCGGTTGGCGTGGTACTCGATCGACTCCTGCGCCTGGCGCTTGGTCCCGATGAACAGGACGGTGCCACCCTTCGAGACGAGGTCCCGGGTGAAGGCGTAGGTGCGCGCGATCCGGTCGACGGTCTGGCGCAGATCGACGATGTAGATGCCGTTGCGGTCCGAGTGGATGAACCGCTTCATCTTGGGGTTCCAGCGCCGGGTCTGGTGTCCGAAGTGGACACCGGCCTCGAGCAACTGACGCATGGTGACGACGGCCACAGGTGTTCCCTCTCGCTTCGGTTCGGCCTCCGCCCGCGTCGTCCGGGACCGGCGAGATGCCGGAACGCGACCCACCCGGCATGCGAGTCCGCAGCGGCCGGGCACCGGGGTCGCCCGTCAGCGGGCGTGTGTGATATCGACCCGCCAGCAGGCGGGCCGTCCGGGCAGACTACCGCTCACCCGAGGGCCCTGCACGCCCCGTCCGGTCACGGGAGGCTGCCGAGCAGGCGTCCCAGGCCACGTTCGCTCCACCCCACCAGGTACGAGGCGTAGTGCTCGAAACCGCCGGCGCCCCCGGGTACGGGATCGTCGGCGAGGAAGGCGCGGACCGCCTGTCGGCTGGCCTCCGTCAGCCGGACCCCGTCGTGGCTGCCCGGCAGGACCACGTGGGGGGCGCGGGGCAGGTCGCTGCGGTGCTCGGGCACGATGACGTCGAGCGACCCGCCGAGGGTGAGCACCTGCGTGCCGGTCGCCAGCGGGCCGGCCCACCGATCGGCGTTCGCGCGGGCCCATCCCTCGGCGATGTCCTCGACGGTGTCCGATCCGAGCGCGAGATCGCGGATGGCCTGGTCGTCCGGGGCCGGGACCGGCTCGTCCAGCAGTTCAGCGCCGCCACGGATCAGGCCGTGCACCAGCAGCGACCGGGTCGCGTCGCGGAGGGCCGAGGCGGCGTCGGCACCCTGGAGCGGCGAGGCGATCGTCACGGCGTGCCCGATCGGCGGCAACGTCGGGTCCGCGGGATCGTGCATGGTCAACAGGTAGTAGGTGACGACGACCCCGCCCATCGAGTGGCCCACCAGGTCCACCGCCTGACCCGGACTGCGCGCCCACTGCGCCCGGAGCTGCTCGCGGAGCTTCACGGCCGCCTCGTGCACCCCGGTCCACGTGTCCTCGGGCCCGTACGGGACCTGGTCGCGGTAGGGGTCGTCCGGCTCGGGTGGCCCCTGGGCATGGCGGCGTCCGGCGTACGACAGGTAGGAGATGTCCGGCGAGGCGTAGCCCAGGTGCGTCAGATCGATCGGCACGCGCCCGGTCCAGCTCGACAGGCCGGCGACGCCGATCACGTGGTTCGGGTTCGGGGCGAGGCTCCAGCCGGGGTGCTCCGCCTCTGGGGATCGCTCCACCCAGCTGAGGATGCCGCCCAACCCCCGCCGCCCCTTCCACGGGGCGTAGGACGGCAGGTCGGGCAGATCGGTGACCTCCGTACCGCCGGGGCCGACCAGAGCGGGGCGCCAGCGTCCGACCTCGAGCAGGAGCAACGGATCGACGTAGGCCGCCCCGACCCGGGCGCCCCAGTGCAGGACGGTGCGCGACGCGTGGTGACCCCCCGCGACCGTCCCGACCCGCTGATCGGCTCGCACCCACCTCCCGGCGGCCACCGCGAGGTCCCGCAGCGGTCCGTAGCTGGTCCGCACACCGCCGGCGTGCTCCAGCGTCACCCAACGCTGCCCGGCGACGGTCCCCGCGAAGACCACCTCCCCGTCGGCCGCCGCCCGGACCTCCTCGCCGACCTCGGCGGCCAGGTCCACGCCGCGGTGACCGGGCCCCCAGCGGATCAGCGGCGCCTCGAAGCTGCGGACCACCTCACCGGGGACGGGGCGGACGTAGGTGACCGTCGCGAGATCCGCGGCGGACGCCGACGACACTCCAGTCGGACCGACCAGGCCGATCAGACCGGACAGACCCGTCAGGACGACGGCGACAGCGACCCAGCACCAACGGACCACGAGGCGACGCTCCCCGCCCCCCACGGCGGTTCGTCCCGGACCCTACGGACGTGCGGCTGTCCGCGCCGCCCCAGCCTCCCCGGCCCTGTGGGAAACCGGTCGAGTGGCAGCTCCGTTGCGAGAACGCGTCCCAGCTGCCACTCGACGGGGGTCGGGCTAGCCGGCGGTGCGGTCGAGCATCTTGGACCGCAGCGACAGGACCGCCTTGGTGTGGATCTGGCACACCCGCGACTCGGTGACGCCGAGGATCCCGCCGATCTGGGCGAGGGTCAGCGCCTCGAAGTAGTACAGGGCGATCACCTTCTGCTCGCGATCGGAGAGCCGTTCGATCGCCTCGACCAGCAGCGCCTTGGTCTCGACGTCGTCGACGTTCTCCTCGGGACCGACCGTGGTCACGTCCTGCAGGGTGTCGACCAGCGCGACCCGGCCGCCGTCCTCGCCCCCGACGTTCAGCGACTCGTCCAGCGCCACGACCGAGGTGAACGAGACCGCCTCGAGCATGTCGTGCAGGTCCGGGAGGGACACGCCGACCTCGGCAGCGAGCTCCTCGTCGGTCGGGGTGCGCTTGAGCTTGGCCTCGAGGTACTGCATCGCCTTGTCGATCGTGCGGGCCTTGGCCCGGACCGAGCGGGGCACCCAGTCGACCGACCGCAGCTCGTCGATGATCGCGCCCCGGATCCTCGTGATGGCGTAGGTCTCGAACTTCACGCCCTTGTCGAGGTCGAACCGCTCGATCGCGTCGATCAGGCCGAACATCCCGTAGGAGACCAGGTCGCCGTGCTCGATGTTGTTGGGCAGGCCGACGCCCACACGGCCGGCCACGTACTTGACGAGGGGGGAGTACTGCAGGATCAGCCGCTCGCGGACGGTCGCGCTCGGCTGCTCGCGGTACCGCTCCCAGAGCGCCTGGACCTCCGGATCCACGCTGCGTCCTCCCTCTGTGCGGGACCGCGAGCGCGCTGCGCTCCCGCCGCGGCGTGCCGCGCGTCGCTCCGTGACGGTCGCCTCTCGCATGCTATCCCTCCCTGTCCCGTGACGTGCCCCCTGCGCGGGGATGCGCAGCGGCGTAGGCCGCGCGCATCCGCGCCCCGGACACGTGGGTGTAGCGCTGGGTCGTGGCCAGGGTCGCGTGCCCCAGCAGCTCCTGGACGGCGCGCAGGTCCGCGCCACCGTCCAGCAGGTGCGTGGCGAAGCTGTGGCGCAGCGTGTGGGGCGAGACACGCCCCAGGCCGGCCTCGCGTGCCGCGCGGTAGACCGCGGTCCTGGCATCACGGGTGCCGAGCCGCGTGCCTTGGGTGTCGAGGAACACCGCGTCGGTCGTGCCGCCGTCGCGTGCGGCCAGCAGCTCCGCCCGGCCGTCGCGAACGTACGCGTCCAGCGCATCGACCGCGGGCTCCCCGAGCGGCACGATCCGTTCCTTGCGGCCCTTGCCGAACAGGCGCACCTGGGCGGCCGGCAGGTCCAACGATCCCAGGTCCGACCCGCACGCCTCGGCGACGCGGGCCCCGGCGCCGTACAGCAGCTCGAGCAGCGCCCGGTCGCGCAGACCGAGGGCGGTCGAGGTGTCCGGGGCGTCCAGCAGCGAGCGGACCTGGTCCGGGCGCAGGACCCGCGGCAGGTGCCGACCGCGCTTGGGTGACGCGAGGAGGCTCGCCGGGTCGGTGGACACGTAGCCGTTGCGCCGCCAGTACCGGAACGCCGTCCGGATCGTGCTGACCCGTCGGGCGATGGTGGCGCGCGCGTAGCCCTCGTCGTGCAGACGGCCCAGGTACCGCCGCAGCACCGTCAGGTCCACCTCCTCCGGGTGGCCGACCGCGTGGTCGGCGCACCAGCCCGACAGGTTCTCGAGGTCGGCGCGGTAGGCGTCGACGGTGGCGGGACTGAGGTCGCGTTCGAGGTCCACGTGACGCAGGAAGGCCTCCAGGGCGGTCTCCCAGGCCGGCGTGATCGGCGCCGTGACCTGCTGGGTGGGCCGGTCTCCCGGTCTCTCCACGTGCCCCTCGCCTGCTCGATCGATCCCCGTGCGACTCCCCCAGAGTGAGGTTCTTGTTACGTCCTGTCAAGTCTTGTGGAAGATGTGCCGACAGTCGGCGACGCGTCCTCGGGGCTGACCGGGGTCCCAGGACCGCCGCGAGGGGCTTCGCGGAACCGTTGCGAGGGGCTCCGCGGCCCGTCGCCGGTGCCTTCGACCGGCCCCTGGCGCAGGGACCTGGGCCGGACGCTCGTACCATCCCTCCGGAACGGCCACACGGAGATGTCCCAGGAGGTGCCCCAGGTGACCGCGGACGGGAAACGCGTCGACCGGTTCCGCCACGACGGCTTCGAACTGGTCTACGAGACCCACGGCGACGGCCCTCGGGTGCTGGTGTTCATGCACGGGCTGCTGCTCGACTCGAACCTCAACCGCGGGATCGCCCAGGCGCTGGCCGCGACCGGCAACCGGGTGATCCTGCTCGAACTGCTCGGTCACGGACGCAGCGACCGTCCCGCCTACGCCGTCGAGCACCGGATGGACGTCTACGCCGACGAGGCGATCGCCCTCCTCGACCACCTCGGCATCGAACAGGCCGTCCTGGGCGGGGTCTCGCTGGGCGCCAACGTCGCCCTGCACGCGGCCGCCGCCGCCCCGGAACGGATCCGCGGGATGCTGATCGAGATGCCGGTGCTCGAGTGGGCCGCGCCGGTCGCCGGGGCGCTGTTCGTGCCCATGCTGCTGGGCGTGCACTTCGCACGACCGCTGGTGCGGCTCGCTACGCGCGCAGCGGGCCGGATGCCGCGCACCGGGTACGGGCCGATCGACAGCTTCCTCAACACCGCCTCGATGGATCCGCGCGAGATCGCGGCGGTCCTGCACGGGATGCTGATCGGTCCGACCGCGCCCCCGGTGCGGGCCCGCGAGCAGATGGAGCAGCCCACGCTGATCATCGGCCACCAGCGCGACCGCCTGCACCCGTTCAGCGACGCGAGCAACCTCGCCGACCAGCTGCCGGATGCGCGGCTGGTCCAGGCACGTTCGATGTTCGAGCTGCGCCTGCGGCCGACCCGCCTGGCCGCCGAGATCTCGCGGTTCCTCGAGGAGATCTGGCAGCCGCAACTGGCCGGAGAGGCGTCGGCGGGCGCCTGAGCCGCAGCCCGGAACCCCGGCCCGGGACCCTCAGCGCGGGACCTCAGCCCGGAGCCTCAGCCGGAGACCTCAGCCCGGGTCGCGGGTCAGCCGGATGCCCTCGGCGCTCTGGGCGACCTCGCCGGCCACGCGTGCCCGGGTCAGCGCCCCGAGCAGGCGCGGGGCCGGCACACCGGAGACCTCCGCCAGCTGATCGAGGCGGATCGGGCGCGGCCACCGGCGGGCGAGTTCCCGTCGTACCTCCGGGGGGAGCACCGTGAGACCCTCACCGTCGTCATCGTCCTCGTCCCGGTCCGCACCGGCCACCTGGAGGGCCTCCAGCAGATCCGCCGGCTCGCGGCACGGCGCCGCCCCGTCGGCGAGCAGCGCGTGCGGAGCCGCCGACATCGGGGCGCGGACGTCACCGGGCACGGCCATGACCGGCACGCCCCGGTCGAGCGCCGCGGTGGCGGTCCGCAACGAGCCGGACCGGCTCCCACCCTCGACGACCACCACCACGTCCGCGAGGCCGGCCACCAGCCGGTTGCGCGCGAGCACCCGGAAGGGACGCGGCTCGGCGGTCGGCGGTAGCTCCGACAGCAGCCACCCACCGTGGTCCAGCATCCGCGTGAACAGCCCCTCGGGGCGGGCGTGGGCCCGCGGGTAGTCGACCGCGTGCCCGCACCCGAGCACGACGACCGTGCTGCCGTCGGTGCCGATCGCGGCGCCGTGGGCGGCCGCGTCGACCCCGACCGCTCCTCCGCTGACGACCAGCGCCCCGGCCTCGGAAGCCGCGGAGGCCAGCCACGCGGCGACGCCGGTGCCGTACGGGGTCGCGCGTCGCGCGCCGACGATCGAGACCGCCGGCCCCTTCGGCAGGCCGGACGCCGGGCCACGCCACGCGAGCATCGGGGGCGCGCCGGTCGCCGGCCAGCCGTCGGCGAGCCGGTCGGGGTAGGCCGGGTCGCCGACCAGGGCCGCCAGCACGCCGAGCCGCTGCCAGGTGGCGGCGACCTCGTCGGCACGCCGCCGTCCCTCCCGGTCCAGAGGGGGCGCGAGGGCGGCCAGCAGGTCGTCACGACCGGTCTGCGCCAGCTGCGGCCGCAGGTGGCGTTCGAGTGCTTCCTGGGCCAGGGAGCGGGGTTCGGCGCCCCGCAGGGTCAGGCGTCCGACGACCCGGGTGAGCAGGGCCGGGTCGGTGCCCTCGGCGACGACCTCGTTCCACGCTGCGGCAGCGGTCATCCGACCGGCACCGCGGGGGCGAGCCGGTACGCCACGGCCTCCTCGACGTGGTCGGCGCCGACCAGCTGATCGCCCGCGAGGTCGGCGACGGTCCTGGCGACCCGCAGGCAGCGTTCGAACGCCCGGGCCGACAGCCCGAGCCCTTCGACGGCCCGTCCCAGCGCCCGCAGGGCCGCATCCTCGGCGGATGCCCGCAGCGCCTCGGGCGGGGCATCCCGGTTGAGCCGACCGGTCCCCCACCGTTGCTCCGCGGCGGCCCGACCGCTGACCACCCGTTCGGCGACCGTGCCGCTGGGGTCGCCGTCCGGCGGACCGAGCAGCCGATCGCGGTCGACGGGGGTCACCTCCACCTGCAGGTCGATCCGGTCCAGCAGCGGGCCCGACAGCCGGGAGCGGTAGCGCTCGACCTGGTCGGGCCGGCACCGGCACGACCGCGCGGGGTCGGTCAGGTGCCCGCAGGGGCACGGGTTGGTCGCCGCGACCAGCAGGACCCGCGCCGGATAGCGCACCGACGCGCGTGAGCGCACGATCGTCACGGTCCCCGACTCGAGCGGCTGACGCAGCGCATCCAGCACCCAGCGCGGTACCTCCAGGAGCTCGTCCACGAACAGCACGCCCTGGTGCCCCAGTGTCAACCCATGTCAGTGGACGGGCCCGTTACCCAAGACGAGGCGTGGGTCGTGAACGCGAAGAACCCCCCGCCCGGAGGCAGGGGGTTCGTTCGTGGCAGTGGACTGCCGGGCGGGTCTAGCCGGACGGTTCCGGTTTGAGCATCACTACTGCGGCCAGCGTTTCGGACGATTCGCGTTCACGTTCCAACGCCGACTCCAGCACGACGATGCGTCGTCGCAGGGCTGCCTGTTCGGCTTCATGCTGAGCCGCGAGACGGTGGCAGCAGGACTGTCGGCGTTCACCCTGCCGGACACTCATCTGACGGTCCACACCACCAGAGCGACAAGCACGGCGGCGAGGACGGTCCAGTCGGCCCAGTCCGGCCTGCGGTGTCTCATGGTTCGTGGGTGTAGTGCCAGACGGCCAGGAACGCGGCGGCCAGTCCGACGGTCGCCTTGGCGAGCGCTTTGACGGGACGCCACGGTGCCCACCTCACGGTTCGCTTGTCGTGCCCGACACCGTGACCTTGAAGTCGTGGTCGTGCGGGCCGCCGCCGGGAAGACCGTCAAGTACCGGCATGTCCCACACCTGATGGTCGGCCGGCAGCCGGCGGACCGTCGCCGGCGACGAGTCACGGGGGTCGGGCAGCAGCCTCCACTGCCATCCTTCGACGTGGGCGCGGCCGAGGCCGGGGTAGACCACCCACACCCGGTCGTCGTCGTTGCTGTCGGGCAGCTTCACGAGCGGTAGGGCGTTCATGTCGTCCTCCTGCGGTTCGGGGTGGCCGGCCTGCAGCCAGCCGATGACGTCGTCGCCGGGGCAGCCGACCTGTGCGCGCTGGCCGTGCCAGGCGACGGCCGTGCCGCCGCCGTGCGCCGTCAGGTGGTCGCGCACCTGATGCCACGAGACCTTCTGACGGTCGGTCAGCCGCCGGTGGTCGTAGTTGCCGGCGAAGCAGACGGTGAGATGCTCGATCGGCCCGGACTTCGCGTGGTCCGGGCGTGCTTCGACGATCTGCCCGTCCAGCCAGATGAGCCAGTTGTAGAACACGTCGGTCCACCCGCGGGACAGGTGGTCGTCCTGCACCTCCCAGGCGAACCCGGCGGCGGTGTCGGCCCGGTAGATGCCGACCGAATGGTGGGTCTCGAGGCCGGGACGGTCGGCCCATCCGATGTCCACGTAGTCGCGGTTGGGCGGCTGGGCGCCCCATTCGTCGCGGGTGAGAACGTCCATCAGCCCTCCAGGTGTCCACGTTGCCGGCACCGGTCGGTGTTGCGTTCACGCCGCCAGAACCGGTCCAGAAGTTCAACCAAGGCGACGGTGAGGCGTGACCGGTCGACGATCCGTCTGTCGGTGACTTCACGGTCGCAGTGGGGGCACCGGTAGGTCACGGTGCGAGGATCTGTGACAGCGCATATCCGAGGCCGCCACCTGCGCCACCTGCGCCGACGGCGATGCCAAGTCCGATCCACAGCATCCGGTGCATCCGGTCGACGGTGGCCGTGACCTTGTCAGGGGCCGGGTACTGGTCGACACGTTGATGCAGGGCTTTGGTTGCACCGGTGACAGCTTCGACGTCGCCGCGGAGGTCTCGCAGTTTGAGTTCGATGCGTGCGGTTTCACCGTCTTTGGTGGCGGCAAGCGTGTTGATCGACCCGCGCAGGTCGGCGAGCGATTCGCGCATCTCGCCGCGTAGCCGTTCTATCGCGGCGGCGAACACATCGGCTTCGGAAGACATCTACTTGCGGGGTGTGGCGTCGCCGGAGTCTTTAAGGTCTTCCGCCGGGACGAGCGGGCGGCCGTCGTTGTCACGTGGGTCGGCCGTCGGGGTGACTTTGCTGCGGACCAGATGGCCGACACCGAGGTAGACGAGTGTCTGGCCGGCTGCGATTCCGGTGGCGACCCGCCAGTCGGCGCCTGCCCCCCAGGTGGTGATGGCGATGAGGAGGCCGATGAGGACGGCGGAGGGCAGGAGTGCTTTGCGGATCGGTTCGGGACGTCGTTCCACCGGCGGTTCCTTCCAGAGGGGTGGGGGCATGCCGCTGTTCATCGGGGGTGTGTCGGGGCAGGTACAGCGTTGATGGGTGTCTGCCCCGGCAGGTTGGTCCACGTGAGGCGGGATCCACGTCGTGGTGATGGGATGATCAGGTGGGCGCCGTGGACATGAGGTGCGAGGGACTGTTGTATTGCGGCCGGATGCAGGTCCGATGAGCACCGCGTTGTCGCGGGGGTGTCTATGGGGTTCCGGTCGATTGCTGTACGAGCAATCACGACGTTCGACCGTTGGCGGCTGCGTGATGCCGACACGGACCTCGCGACAGTGATGAATCGTGACCTAACCGGACGTGAAGCCGACTGGGGCCGACGCATCGAGGCGAGACGACAGTCGCTGTGCCGTTCCGATGCGCCGGTGGACGGGATCAATCAGGTCCGACCCCTTGGAGAGATCACTGCGCAGGCTTCGGCGGGTCCCGATGATTGCGGTTTGCTGCTGCGGGCGGCCCGTGAACTCGCGCCGGACCGGGTGCTCGAACTTGGGACGTGCGTGGGGATCTCCGGGGCGTACATGGCGGCAGGCCTGGAACTGGCCGGTGGCGGCCGACTCGTGACCGTGGAGGGGGTCCCCGGACGAGCCGAACACGCCCGGGCCACGTTCACCGATGTGGGGCTTTCCCACCGTGTCGACCTGGTCATAGCTGACTTCGACGAAGCCCTCGACGCGCACAGTGGACCGTTCGGGGTGGCGTTCGTGGACGGCCATCATCTGCACGACCCGACGTTGCGGTACTTCAAGGCTGTGGTCGACCGGCTCGATGCGGGCGGTCTGATCGTGTTCGACGATGTGCTGTCTTCGTCCGGGATGCGTCGGGCCTGGCGTACGGTCGCGTCGGACGGTCGAGCTCAGATGGCGCAACGGTTGGGCCGTGTTGGCCTGTGGCGCAGGGCCTAGCTGGGGTCATGGTGTGAGGTAGTGGTCACGCGACCACTCCAAAAGGTCGTCGCGTTCCTGCTGCGTCAGCAGGCCGTCCTTGACGCCGTAGAACGCGATGGTGAAGTCCCCGAACACCCCCCCTGCGTCGTACCTCGCACCCAGCGTGACCCCGGTCAGCGACTGGGCGCCCGCGTCGCCCGACACGTCCGTCACCCCGTCGAGCTCCAGGACGTCCGTCGTGTCGAACGTGGCGATGAGCAGGTGCCCGTCCGTGTCCGCCTGTGAGCCCTCGATGGTGGAGCCGGAGTTGATCGAGAAGTTGTCGCCGACGTCGTCGACGAACACGAAGTGGCGGCTTCCGGAGACGATGCCGTCGGAAAGGCCGAGCGTGCCCGTCCCGCCGCCTCTCCACAGCGCGACGATCACGACGTCGTTGGGTTGCGACAGCGTTCCGAACCCCGACGTCTGCAGCGCGTCGTCAGACCCGTCGAACTCGACCGCAGGCTTGTTGTTGAGGGCCGCCACTGACGCCCGGTAGATCGGCTGCTTCGTCCCGGTGCCCTGCGTGGCATGCCGGCCGTTGCCGGACCCGTCGTCCCACTGGCTGACCGCGTTCCCGTCGCCCGGGTCGGTCCAGTTGGGGTCCTCGGCCCAGAACGCCGCGTGCCAGTCGATCGACAGCGGGTCGTCGAACGCTGGCTGCTCCTGCAGGTCGAACGAGGCGTGATGCCAGGCGAAGTCCACGCTCACGCCCGGATCCACGTCGACGTTGATGCGGAACGTCGTCGACGTCGCGTCCGAGATCCACCAGACGGTCGCAGCACCCGGCGACGACGCCGGGGTGACCGACAGGTCCCGCAGGTTCGGAGTGGTTCCGAGCCCGTGGGTGACGTCCACCGACGTCGACCCCGAGGGGATGGTGGCGATGCCGGACGACCCGACGTTCAGCGCCGCCCAGACGACCCCCTCGTCGTCCGACGAGTCGGCCTGCAGGACAGTGCCGTCGGCTCCGACCGGGACCTCCTTCCACGACGTGCCGTCGGGGATCAGCAGCGATCCCTTGGTCGGGGAGACGGCGTTGTCGACGTCTCCGAGGTCCGGCAGGTTGGACGCCCCGCCCCCGCCGCCGTTTTCCTGGTCGAGACCCATCAGCCTGCCTCGTAGATGTCGATGCGGAGCTGCCCGTTGTTGTCCGAGTGCGACTGGCCGCGGTCCACGACCGCGTCCAGCGGGAGGCCCTGGCCGATCACGTGGAAGGTGTACCGGTGTTCCGGGTCGGGCGTGCTGAACGGGCCGCCCTCCGGCTCGTGGTGCTGCCAGGTCGACCCGTCCAACCTCAGCTCGAACCGTTCGTAGTGCTGCGGCAGGTCGGTTGTCTCGTAGTGGGCGTACAGCACGTCGGGGTCGTGCCCGGCCTGCCCCGAGGACCCGCCTGACGATGGGTAGATGATGTCGTCCGGCGATCCCAGGTCGTAGGTGGAGTGGGCGACCCGCCAGTTGCCGTGCACCTCCAGCCGATAGGCCACGCTGGTCGCCAGCACGACCTGCGACGTCACCGGGTTGTCGTTGACGCTGTCGAGCCACATCGTCTCGACCAGGGTCTCGCCGACCGTGCGGACCGCCGTGTGGAACAGCGTCAACTCCACCGTCGCCGACACCAGCGTCTGCCCCGACCCGGACGTCTGCTCGATCCGCACCCGCAACACATCGTCGGCCTTCACCGCGATGCGGGGCGCCTGCCCGTGCCAGTGCTGCCCCGCCCCCGACGGACCGGGCAGGTTCCGTGTGAACGTCTTGCTGCCGCGGGTGACGTGCAACACCATCTGCCCGCCGCCCGTGAAGGAGCCCCAGGACGCCCACACGTTGACGAACAGCACCCCGTCGACCGGCACCGTCACCGTGTCCGTCGGCGTACCGCCGTACCCGTCGAACCCCGCCCGGGCGGACAGCCCGACAAGTTCGTTCGCCCAGGTCACGTCGTCCGACGTGTCGTCGATCGTCTGACTGTCCGCCGTCAACGTCAACGTGTCGATCAGCGTCCCGCCGGCAGCAGAACCCTCCGACGACCCCTGCCCGCCACCCACAGCACGAGGCCGCCACGGCGTCGCCGACGGATACCGGCCACGGCCCGTCCCATCCACCTGACTGCGACGGGCGTCATCCAGCCCCTCAACAACATCACGGAGACGGCGGGTCATACCGTGAACTCACCGTGCCAGAACACGTTGCCGGCACGATCGATCCGGCCACGCAACGCCACACAGCGGGCCGCCACCCCAGACCCGTCCCAACCGGGCACAGTGATCGTGTCCCCGACATCGAACCCGGAATACGGATCCGGACCCTGAGTGTCGGGCCAGACCGCGTCGATGATGTCGACCTCGTCCACGTTGTCGGCCAGCATGTCGGCAGGCAGACCGGACGCGTTCGGCTGCGAACCGAGCGCAACGAAGTCGATCAGCGACCCGTCTGCCGCCACGGCGGTGGCGTCCTCTTCGAACGTCCAGTCGTCGGACGTGCGGACCAGCAGCCCGTTCACGACATCCGCATCACGGTCCACCTCGACGGACTCACAGTCCGACAGGGCCAACGTCACCGACGCGGACAGGTCGGTGCCGCGGCCCTCCCACGCCTGCAACGTCAGATCGGCGTCCATGCCGGTGTCCACCCCGAGGGCCGCGAACCGGTCGCAGATCCGATCCAACGTCGACCCGACCGGAAGGCCGAGCTCGAACGTCTCCGACCACGAGTTGCCGTCCGAATCTGCCGCGGCGGTGAACCCTTCCGTCACGTCCGTCAACCGCCCGCGGGACTGCTCCTCCGACACGCACAGTTGCAGTATCCGGCCGGCCGTCATCCCCGGGTCCGGCTCCCCGATCGGCAGCACCGTCCAGTCGGCCGTGTTACTGCGTAGAAGCACGTCGGGTTTCGACCCGTCGGTCTCCTCGCTGATGGTGATCGTCCCGTCGAACGTCCCGTCACCGGTACCGGACAGGGCCGGCTGGTTGCCGAAGTCGTTGAACGTGACGACCCACGGGTCGGCCGAGGTGCCGGACCCGGTGACCGACACCCCCCCGACGTCCGTGACCGACTCGAGGGCGTTCAGTTCCGTTTCGACGGTCGACGCGGACGCATCGTGGGCGAAGTCGGCGGTGGTGTCACCGGCGAACGTCAGCGACATGTTGCCGGTCGTCGCGTCGTTGTGGACATGCTGGACCTCCCGCTGGGCGGCCGGCGCCCCCCCTGCCCCAGCGGCCATCGCCGAGAACAGAAACCAGCGGATGTTCACTCCGGCGACGGGACGGTCCTGGTGGTAGCAGTCGGCCGCCATCTGGTAGGTGCCGGCCGTCAACGTGAACACCTTGTCGTAGGTGTTGCCCCACTGGTATTCGCCCTCGTCGGACGACGCCAGGATCTCGGTGCCGTCCAGATACAGGCGGAACGACTCGTCGGCCGTGCACTCGAACCGGACGTCCATCTCTTCGGCGACCGTCAGGTCGGCGAGGAACCGGAACCGGCCTTCGTTGTTCTCCGCCGCCGTGTCGTCGGTGATGTACTCGGCGTCACGGTCCGACCATCCGTCCGGCCGTCCGTCTCCGAACGGGTCGTCGCCCTGTTTGCCGTGCGACTCCGGGGTCACCCAGGCGGCGTCCGGCACGAAGTTGGGGTCCATGAACCCGAACATGCGGGTGTCGGGCCGCAGCCCGGACATGCCGCCGTATCCGAACAGGGCCGCCCGCTGCAGCACCCCGTCCTTCAGCGACTTGGCCCGCAGTTGGATGACGTCGTAGGTGTCGCCGGCGATCCGCCGCGGCCGCAGCAGTTTGAAGCCGGGCCCGTCCGTCCCGTCGGACACGACCTTGAGGATCGGCCGTCCGTCGAGCAACGTCGGTTCGGCGGTGAGGTCGGCCGAGTTCGACGCGACGTACAGGATCAGTGCCGTGGCCCGTTCCAGGTCGGTCGACCAGTGGGGGTCTGCGACGTCCGGGGTCGGTGGGGCTGCCACGGCGGTCAGGTCACGACGTTTCGTGTTGCCGTCGGGGTCCCACACTTCGATGGTGACGGCCATTAGAACAGCGCCCCGTCCGGCAGCTTCAACGACAGCCGGCCGAGCGCCTGCGTAGGTGTCTGATAGGTGAGTTGCAGGCCACCTTCAACGATGACGTCCGCAGAGACGGTCGAGGAATCTTCGAACGTCAGAATGAGGGTTTGGGTGCCGTCGCCCGACTTGGCTTCGGTGATCGTCTTGAGTTCAGAGACGTTCGTCTTGAAGCCGATCCGTGCGTTCCCGTAGGCCGCCCCAGACGAGTCCTTGTCTCCGAAGATCAGGACGGTCATGTTGGCGAGCAGCGGTCCGTTCTTCCGGGCCTGCGGGTCGACGCCGTCCTGGCCGACGAGGTCTACGTCGTCGCCAACCAAGAGCGGGTCGCCGTACAGGTCAAGGAAGTTCTTGGCCCTATAGGCAGGAGTCGCCAGGACGATGCCGCCGATGGTGACGTACTCGTCGCGGATGATCTGGGCGGCCATTCAGCCTCCGAGCAACATCGCGACGCCACGCAGTTCGTGGCCGGCACGAATGGCAGCCATCCGCGTGTCGGTGTCCCCGTAGAAGTTCTGCTGGATGGCGCCCTCATGCATTTCGAGGCGGGAGGTCGACTGTGATGCGCCGTCCCCACCTGACGGTGTGCCGGACAACGGCGTGACCATGCCGCCCCACGGGTACATGTCGACCTGCTCGGCACCTTCCTCACCGACCACGTAACGGTGGCCGGCAACCATCGGACCGCCGTGTGCGCGGTACTGCGCCCTCAGACCGCCCGGCAGGTCGCCCGAACTACCGCCCGAACCTCCGCCGGACGTCGAACCGGCCGACGGTGACGACGACGCAGGCGCAGACCCGGTGCTGTCCACCCGCACAGACACCGTCCGATCACGGGTGATCTGCGCCAGCCGCGCATCCAGACCGTCCAGATACTGGAACCCTTCCG
>CAZHZQ010000043.1:0-16588 GCA_964537235.1 uncultured Actinomycetota bacterium
CGTACCGCCGACCTTCCGGGGACGTCAGCGGCTCCTCGTAGTTCGGTCCGAACAGCCTCCCCCCGGAGGCGGCTCGGACGAGCCGGCGACCCGGACCCGCCGAGGAGAACCGTCGACGTGACTCCTCCCTGGTCCCCTCGGGCACCGCGTACACGTCCGTCGGGGTCGCCAGGACCGCGAAGGACAGGTCATCGCGCACCTCGGCCAGTCGCGCCGCCAGGACGTCGACGGCGACGGAGACCCGCACGTTCAAGGACCCGTCGGCGTACACGTAGTTGCCGAGCGTGAGCGGACCACCCTCGACCCGCTCCAACCAGTCGGCGATCTCCGGCAGCTCGGTGATCAGATCGGCGCCCGCGCACTCCGCCACGGGAACGCCCTCGCGGCCACTGACCTGGCGGACCGGGATCCTGGCCCGCCCGGTCCCCTCACGCACGGTGGCCAGGATCCGATCCCACAGCTCGGGCTCGGGGAGGTCCACCAGCACGAGGTCTGCGCCCCAGCGGCTCAGCGCGTCGAGCGGCCCCATCTCCGCGCCCGCACCCAGCACCGCGAACGTCCGGTCCGACAGATCCAGCCAGTCCGGGTTCGCCATGACCCGGCGGATCGCCTCGGTGAAGCTCGGTTCGACGACACCGGTCTCCGACCAGCGGTCGAGCTGGCGGTGCAGCGCATCGCCGGACAGCAACCCGCCCCGGTACGGGACGCGCAGGCCCCGCTCGCCCTTCGAACCCTCCCCCTGCACCGTGACCGTCGACAGCTCGTGCGTCAGATCCGCCTCCAAGGCTGCGGCCAACGCGATGTCCCGGCCGTCACGGCGGTACCGGAAGCGATCGCGGATCGAGGCCAACCCGGCCGCCGGCACCGCGTCCTCGGCGACGTCCCCGGTGATCTCTGCCGCGACCAACCGGGCCGCGAAGTGCACGTACTGCTGGTACCAGCTGTACGCGGACGCGATCTCCTCGCCGAGCGTCTGGTCCACCGCCCGGGCCGCATCCGCGAACACCGCCTGTCCCGTGGCCGTCGTGCTCCTTTCGCCCTCGACCAGGGGGAAGACCACGCCTCGGTCTTCCGGGAGCTCGCCCGCCATCGTCTGCTCCTCCGCGCGCTCGCTTCCACGGTAGGCCTCGCGTCCTGCGAGCGGACGGGTACCGAGGGGAGCCGTCCGTCGAACGGACGACGAACGCGGGCCGTGCTAGGCGACGGGGCGCTGGTCGTGATCCTTGGTGCAGGTCGTGGCGTGAGGCAACGCCTCGAGGCGCCCCTTGGCGATCGGATCCCCGCACAGCTCACACGTGCCGTAGGTGCCCTCCGCCAGGCGCTCCAGCGCACGCTCGACCTGTTCCAGGATCTCTTGGGCGTTGCGGGCCAGGTTGCCGACCTGATCCAGCTCGCTGACCGCGAACCCCGCGTCAGCGGGATCGGAGCGGACCTCGTCGTCCCACGACGAGGAGTCGATCGTCTCCTCGAGTTCGCTCAGTTGCTCGCGCAGCCTCTGGCGTTCCTCGCGCAGTTCCTCCTCGAGACGCTCGAGCGTCTCGTCGGTGAGCTGGTCGCCCTTCTTCCTGCCCATCAGCGGCCTATCGAACGCGGCTCCAAGGAGTCGAGCATCTTACCCAGCGGAGTCGCGTCGTGACTGCAGGGTCGACGCGGCCATGTGGACCCGTGACCGCGTCCCCCCGACCGCGCTAGCGTCGGGCGATGCGTGACGTGGACACGGTCGACCGCCGCCCCTGGCTCGGACGCCTCGGGCGAGCGGGGCTGGTCGCCAAGGGTGTCCTCTACGGGCTCGTGGGAGTGCTCGCGGGCCGTGTCGCGTTCGGGGACGAGACCCAGGACCCCGATCAGCAGGGCGCGATCGCAGCGATCGCCGAAGGACCGCTGGGGAGCGTCCTGCTCCCCGCGCTCGCCCTCGGGTTCGGAGGGTACGCCGTGTGGCGGGCGGCCCAGGCGTGGACCGACTCGGGGGACGAGGACGGCCTACACCGCCTCGCCCTGAGGATCTCCTACGTCGTGCGAGCGTCGCTCTACGGGGGGCTGGCGGCGATCACCGGACGGCAGGCACTGGCCGGGACGTCGTCCGGCCAACAGGATCTCGAACGCAGCCTCACGGCACGGATCCTCGACCTGCCCGCCGGAGCGGCGGCCATCGCGCTCGTCGGGTTCGTGCTGATCGGCGTGGGGCTCTACCAGGGACGGCAGAGCCTGACCCGAGGTTTCCGCGAGGACCTGCGCGCGATGACCCGGGACGAACACCGGTGGGTATCGCGGCTCGGCGTCGCCGGACACGCGGCCCGCGCGGTGGTGTTCGCGCTGATGGGCTGGTTCCTGATCCGCGTCGCCGTCACCCGCGAGGGCACGGACACGGTGGGCCTCGACGGGGCGCTGGCGGAGCTGAGCCGCCGGCCGATCGGAACGTGGCTCCTCGGGGCCGTCGCCGGAGGCCTGCTCCTCTACGGCCTGTACTGCCTCGCCGAAGCTCGATACGGACGGATCCGTGTCGACGACTGATAGAGCTGTGGGGCGCCGTCGGCCGTTCCTCGAGCGCCCGATCCGGAGGGTCGCACTCGCTCTGGCGGAGGGCGGATCTTCGCGTTCAGGCAGGAGGCGGGGCCGCCGATGTCGAAAACCGGAGCGACCGAGGCTGCCCGGAACCAGCCGGTCACGGTACGTCACCGGGCACCGCCTCGCTCGTTCTCGGAAGCGGGAGACCCAGGGAGCCGGGTCATGAGCGCAGACGACACACAACCGGTAGAGACAACACCGGTAGAGACGACGCAGACACCGACGGCGGTCTTGCGTCGTGACGCACGGTTCAGCACCTTGCCGCGCCCCGATCACGACCTCGACCGGGGCGGTATCCGCCCCGGCGCCGCCCCGACGCTGTCCACGGCCGGCGGGATCCTGCTCTTCGCCGCCGCCTTCGGTGCGTGGCTGCGGGTCACGCGGCTGGCCGCTTCCGAGGCGGAGCTCGAGATCGCCCACGAGGTCCTGGGACGTGATCTGACCGGAGGGTTCCTGCTGGTCGTCCTCGGCCTCGGAGCGCTCGCCGCGAGCGCGGCCTGGTTCCGTTCGTCACGACGTCTCCGACAGGCCGCCCACGCGGTGGTGCTGGGGGGAGCGGGGACCGTGGCGGTGCTGCTCGTGTCGCTGCAGCAACGCATCACGGACACGACGGTGGCGGCGATCGATCAGGCCGGTTTCTTCGACCTGAACGTGGGCGCCGGCTGGGGCGCGTGGGCCGGGTTGGTCGGCGCCGGAGCACTGGCCCTGTCCTCGGCCTTCGCCGCACTGGTGGGACCACCCGATCCCGAGTCCGACGACGGAGTAGCCCCATGAGATCCCTCCCGATGTCACGCACCGTCGCGCTGGTGGTCGTGCTGGCCCTGCTGTCCGCCGCGTGCGGACAGACCGTGCTGGTACGCGAGTTCTCCGCGGAAGGTGACGGCGGAGCCGCTCCGGCTGCACCCGCAGCATCCGAGACCGCGACCGAGGGTGATGAGGACTCCGTGATCGACCTGTCGGAGGACGAGGACACGGCACTCCTCGCCGAGGGATCGTCCGACGACGGGAGCGGCACCGCGACGACCGACGGCGGCACGGCGACGACCGACGGCGGCACCGCCGACCAGCAGGGGCCGACCACCGAACAGCAGGCGCAGGCCCAGCAGGCGCCCGACCCCGGCGAGGAGAAGTGCGCTCAGGAGGGCACGGACACCGGCGTCACCAAGGACAAGATCGTGTGGGGCACGATCCTGCCGCTGTCCGGTCCCACCCGCCCGCTGGGCGAACAGACCGCCCGCGTGATGCAGCGGGCCGTCAGCTACATGAACTCGCGCACCCACGACGTCAGCCGCCCCGACCTCAACTGGAGCTGCCCGGGACGCAAGGGGATCTACGGTCGCGAGGTCGACCTGAAGATCGCGGCGATCTCGTCGGACTCCGAGGACGACGCGCTGCAGGCGATGCGCCGCCTGGTCGACGTCGAGGACGCCTTCCTCGTCCGCGACTGCTACCTCCAGGCCTCGCTGATGGGTCCGGCCCATTCGTACGCCGAGCGCAACGGTGTGACCACCTTCCACTGCTACCACGAAGCGCTGGCTCAGCCCCAACTCGCGCCGCACACGTGGGCGCTCGGGACCAGCCGGCAGGTCCAGGCCGCCCTGTTCGTGGGCTACCTCGTCAACGAGCTGGGCCGGTCGCGGATCGGGGTGCTGTACGACCCGACCTACCAGGAGCAGCTCGAGACGGTCGAGTACGTCGCCGAGCAGCTCGGGGTGGAGATCGTCAAGAAGGTCGAGGCCCGCGCCCAGACCGCCGTCAACGGACGTCGGTCCGAGGTCATCCAACTTCGCGAAGCCAACCCCGACGCGATCATCGTCCTCGACGCCCTGAACGCCACCTACGCCGGAGTCGCAGCCGGGCAGCTGCAGTGGCGCCCGAAGGATTCCGGTGTGGCGTGGGCGTGCAACAACTGCTGGCTGAAGTTCCAGGTCGACGTCTGTGGTGAGAACTGCGAGACGATGATCACGAACTCGAGCGGCGTCCCGTTCGAGCCCTACAACGACGCGTCCGAGCAGCTGTGGGACAGCAAGCGGCAGATCTTCCCCAACGAGCCGGACGACATCCTGACGTTCGCGGCGATCCTCATCACGTCCGGGCTGTTCATCTACACCGCAGAGGTCGGGGTCGACCTGACGCGCGAGAAGCTCGAGCAGGTCTTCCTGTCCCTCGAGAACTACTCCGGCGGCGGGTTGCCCCCGATCACGACGAGCCCCGACGACCACTTCGGCGCCAAGGGGGACTGGCTGATCGAGTTCTCCGGTGACTCCTGGCCGAACGGGTTCAACGACCTGAGCGACGGGTTCCTGTTCCTCGACGAGGTCGGCATCCAGGAAGCGTGGGCGAAGCAGTGAACCACCGAGGCCCCCGTACCTGGCTCGCAGCCGCTTCCGTGGCGGTGGTGCTGGCCTTCGCCCTGGGCGGCCCGATCGCCACCGCACAGGAGGCCGATGACGAGGCGGCCGACGCCATCTACACCATGCTGGGGCGCGGCTACGCCGTGGTGTTCGGCTACCCGGCCGACGAGGTTCCGAGCTCCGGCGACGACGAAGAGGAGGAGGAGGAACCCGAGGAGCCGCCGCCGCCCCAGACCTGCCCCGAGGACCAGCGCGGCGTCCCCGAGGAGCTCCAGGCCCGGATCGACCGGCTGTCCGACACCAGCGACCACGACCCCGTGGAGGCCACCGAGAACGAGGTGCCCACACCGCGCGGGCAGCCGATCAAGTTCGACTTCGGTCTGGCGGACACGTCGCTGCGATCCGATCCGGGGTCGCACTCGATCTCGTCGTTCTTCTACGTGGACCTCGGCGGCACACAGGATGCCTGGACGAGCGCGGAGGCGGACGGGTTCGCCAGCGGCCACGCCCGGTTCGAGGAACGCTGCGGCCAGCCGTTCTTCGGGCAACCCGGTGACGCTGACGACGTCCACGTCATCAGCGAGGCGATCGAGGGCCCCTACGCCTACGCCTTCACCCAGTCCCAGCGTCCCACCTACCCCGGCGGGATGACGATGAAGGAATCGATCACGGTCGCCGAGATGGACGGCCGGACCGATCCGGTCTGGGGGAAGGTCACCACGATCACCAAGGGGGTGTCGGTCGGCGAGCTCCACGCCGATCAGGTGGTCACCGTGATCGAGGTCGTCACCGACGGGACCGACGACGGGACCACGATCAAGGCCTACACCGACGTCGTGGGGCTGTCCGTCGCCGGCACACCCCTCGAGGTCACGTCCGGGGCGCCGCCGGTGAGCGCAGGCGCCCACATGGTCGGCGTCGCGGCTCCGGAGATCCGTCACCGGCCCGACGGGACGGTGGAGGTCACCGCAGGAGGGATGTACGTGGCGGGACAGGCGGACAACCCCCTGGGGCTCCAGCGGAGCCAGGCGGTGTTCATCGGCGGCGCCTGGTACGACTTCAGCGTCAGCACGTTCCCGTCCTTCGACGACGAGTTCGAGGACGAGTTCGAAGCCCCTCCCCCACCCCCGCCGGCCGAGACCGCTCCCCCCGCCCAACAGGATCCGGCCCTCACGGCGCCCTCGCAGCCGGTCGCCGAACCGCCCGCGTTCGAACCGGCGCCGCAGCCGGAGGTCACCGACCGACCCACCGGTGATGATGACCCCGAGGTCGCACCGCAGACGGTGACCGCCAGCAGCCGGTACGGGGTGTACCGGGCCGGACCGCAGTCCATCGGACCCAGCCTGGTGCTCGCGACGTTCGTCATGAGCCTGCTGACCGGGGTGTTCGTCTGGGCACGCCACACCTACCCGGAGATCCGAGCGGCGCTCACCACACCGCTGTTCCGCTGGATGGACCACGTCTACCGCGCGTTCATGCGGGGCTGATGACCGATGGACACGTTCCTGCAGGTCGCCGTGGTCGGTCTCGCCAAGAGCGGCATCATCGCGATGCTCGCGGTCGGGGTCGTCCTGATCTACCGCACCACCGGCGTCGTCAACCTGGCCCACTGGGCGCTGGGGCTCCTGAGCGTCGTCGCCTACGTCCTGCTCACCCAGTCGATCGAGGTGGTCCCGAACGTCGTGCTCGCCGCCGCAGGCCTCGGGTTGTCCGTGCTGGCCGGGGTGCTCGCGCAGAAGCTGGTGTTCTCGCGCCTCGAACGGTCCGACGCCGTGACCATGATCCTGATCGCGTTGGGCGTGGGAGCGTTCCTGGCGGCCGCCGCTCAGATGATGCTGCGCGGCCAGCGCGGCGAGATCATCGTGGAGTCGTTCCTCCCCCACGGCCAGATCGTGCTCGGCGGCACGATCATGACGATCCCGGAGGTCATCACGATCGGCGTGACCCTGGCCATCAGCGCGGCTCTCCTGCCGTGGCTGAAGCGCTCACGCACCGGACGGGCGCTGCGCGCCGTCGCCCAGAACCGTGAGGCCGCCCAGCTGTCCGGAATCGATGCCGGCCGCTACGCGGAGCTCGCGTGGGTCATCGGCTCGGCGCTCGCGGCGCTCGGCCTGCTGCTGCTCATCCCGCACAGCGCGGGCGACCGGGGTGGGGTCCTGTCCGTCGTCCACCTCGTGCCCCTCGGGTCCCTGTTGATCCCGGCCTTCGGGGCCGCGCTCGTCGGCGGGATGATCAGCCTGCCCGCGGCCCTGGCCGGATCGCTGATCTTCGGGCTGGTCCAGGAGCTGATGATCCTGGCCCCGAAGCCGATCGCGGACGAGCGTGACGGGCTGGCCTACGTCGCCATCACGATCCTGCTCCTGCTGCGCACCGAACGGTTCTTCGCCAGCCAAGCCGAGCTGGAGGCCCTGCGGTCATGAGCGCTCCGGCCACGGACATCACCAGCGGGCTGTCGCTCCCGCGCCGTCTCCCCCGTCTGTCCGGCGGGACGGCGGTGGCACTGATCGCCCTCGTCTTCGCGATCCTCGTCCCGCTGATCTGGGGCAGCTTCGCGAGCTTCGTCGGCGCCCGCATCGCCACCACCGCGATCATCGGGCTGTCGGTCACCGTGGTCACCGGCTACACGGGTCAGCTGTCGCTGATGCCCTACACCTTCGTGGGGATCGGGGTGTTCGTCGCCGCGCACGCGATCACGGCGTGGGGCTGGCCGTTCTGGTTCGCCGCGCTGCTGGCCGCCGCGGCCACCCTCCCCCTGTCGGTCCTCGTCGGGCTCGTGTCGGTGCGGCTGCGCGGCTTCTACTTCGCGATCGCGACGCTCACGTTCGCGAGCGCCATGGGTGAGACGCTGTTCGACTGGGAGACGTTCACGGGCGGTCAGCGGGGCATGTTCATCGAGCGCCCCGAGGTGTTCGGTACCAGCCTGGCCAGCGATCAGGCCTTCTACTGGCTCTGCCTGGCCGCCGTGCTGCTCGTGGTGTGGACGGTCCTGGGGATCCAGCGCTCCCGGATCGGCCGGGCGATGGCCGCGGTGCGCGAGAACGAGACCGAGGCCCAGGCGCTCGGCGTCAACGTGATGAAGACCAAGCTGGTCGCCTTCGTCATCTCGGGGGTCATCGCCGCCGTCGGCGGGGTGTTTCACGGGATGCTGCTGCAACAGGTCACCCCGACCCCCTACCAGACCCCACACGTGGAGTTCCTCAGCGTCACGCTCATCATCCTGGTGGTGGTCGGCGGGATGCGGTCGGCCTGGGGGCCGTTCCTCGGCGCCGGCATCATCTTCGTCCAGCTGGAGGTCTTCCGGACCGCGCTGTTCCTGCAGTACTTCATCGCGGCGGTGTCCGCGGCGGCGTTCGTGGTGATCCTGCTGGTGGTGCCCGGTGGGCTGGTGGACATCGTCAAGCACGAGGCGCACCGCATCAAGGAGGACCCGCTGAAGCAGGGGCTGCGGGTGTTCCTGCTCCTGGCCGTGCAGGTCGCGTTCTTCTACTTCATCTGGAGGATCTCCACGTGAGCCTGTTGCGCACCGAAGGGCTGAACCTCAGGTTCGGCGGGATCGTCGCGCTCGACGACGTGTCCGTGCACGTCGAGGAGGGCGAGATCGTCGGTCTCCTCGGACCGAACGGGGCCGGCAAGTCGACCCTGTTCAACGTCATCTCCGGGCTGTTGACGCCCGAGTCCGGCCGCACCTTCCTCGGCGGGCAGGAGCTCACGCGCGCCCTGCCGTACGAGCGCGCGATGGCCGGGATGGGCCGGACGTTCCAGCACATCAAGCTGTTCCCGGGCCTCACCGTCGAGGAGAACCTGCTCACGGCCCAGCACCAACACCTGCGGTCGTCGTCGCTCGGCGCCATGCTGCGCCTGCCCTCGTGGAAGCGCGACGAGGAGGAGGCGCTCGAACGGGTCGAGGCGATCCTCGAACTGATCGACCTCAACCGGTACCGGCGCCACAAGCCCGGTCAACTGTCCTACGGGACCCTGCGGTTCGTCGAGCTCGCCGCCGTGCTGTCGCTGCAGCCGCGCATCCTGCTGCTGGACGAGCCCGCGTCGGGCATCGCGCAGCGGGAGGCCGAGGCGCTCGGTCCCCTCCTGCGCGAGATCCGTGACGTCCTCGGGTGCGCGATCTTCCTGATCGAGCACGACATGCCGCTGCTGCTGTCGGTCTCCGAACGCGTCTACGCCCTGGACTTCGGCAAGGTGATCGCCGAGGGCACCCCGGACGAGGTCACCTCCGACGACCAGGTCCTGTCGAGCTACCTGGGACGCACGAGGAGGGACCCCGTTGCTGCAGGTTGACGGCATCGATGCCTCCTACGGACCGATCCAGGTCCTGTTCGACGTCTCGCTCGAGGTCGGCGAGGGCGAGATCGTGGCCCTCCTGGGGACCAACGGGGCGGGCAAGACCACGGTCCTGCGGGCGGTGTCGGGCACGGTCCCGGTGACCTCGGGGACCATCACGTTCAACGGCGCCGACATCACCGGCCACTCCCCCACCGAGATCGTCGAGGCCGGCCTGATCCAGCTGCCGGGTGGGCGGGGCGTGTTCCCGGGCATGTCGGTGCGCGAGAACCTCGAGATCGGCGGCTACATCTACCGCAAGGACTCGGCCGCCCGACGCGAGGCGATCGACAAGGTCCTGGAGGACTTCCCGATCCTGCAGGAACGTCTGGACCAGCAGGCCGGGACGATGTCGGGCGGCCAGCAGCAGATGCTGTCGCTCGCGAAGTCGATGGTGCCCGAGCCCCGGCTGCTGCTGGTCGACGAGCTGTCGCTCGGTCTGGCCCCCGTGATCGTCGAGGATCTGCTCGAGACGCTGCAGCAGTACGTCGATCGCGGCGTCTCGGTGGTCGTGGTCGAGCAGCACGTCGACCTCGCGCTCGAGATCGCCGAACGCGCCTACTTCATGGAGCGGGGGCAGATCCGTTTCGACGGTCCCGCGGAGGACCTGCGCGGTCGGGACGACCTGCTGCGGTCGGTGTTCCTGTCGTCGACCGCCTGACCGGCCGCCCTCAGCGGATCTCGGACCACGGGTAGTCGATCTGGCGGGCGGTGGCGTCGGCGAGTTCGCGATCCGCGAACCGTTCGACGAGGTGCAGGGCCATCGCGATGCCCGAGGTGAGGCCCCCGGACGTGACGATGTCGCCGTCATCGACCCAGCGGACGTCGTCGCGCACGCGCTCCACGTCGCCCGACCGGAGACCCCCGACGTCCTCCCAGTGCGTCGTGGCCTCCCTCCCGTCCAGCAGCCCCGCGCGGTCCAACAGGAACGCCCCGGTGCAGACCGACGCGACGACCGCGGCGTCTCGGGACAGCCGCTCCACCGTCGAAACAAGCTGGCCGTCCTCCGCGACCCGGTCGATCGCGACCGCACCCGGGACGACCAGGAGGTCGACGCCCGTCGTCTCGTCGACCGCGACATGTGGCCGCAACCCCAGACCACCGAACGCCCGGACGTCCGGCGCCCCGATCGTGACGACGTCGAAGGTCGGCTCCTCGCGCTGCCGGACCTGCAGCCGCGACGCGGTCAGGAACACCTCGTAGGGACCCGCGACATCCATCAGGTCCACCTCGTCGAACAGCAGGATCCCGATGCGCACGGCCCGCCTCCTGTCGGCCTGGCAGCGAACGTAGTGGGCCACCGCCCCGCTCTACGCTGCGGAGGGTCGACGAACGGTGGTGCTGATGGACCGACGCACGGTGATGGTCGCGAACCGGGGCGAGGTCGCCCTGCGCATCATCCACGCGACCGCGGCCGTCGGGTGGCGATCCGTCGCCGTGTACGCCGAGGACGACGAGCACGCCGGGCACGTCCGGCACGCGGACGCATCCCGACCTCTCGCTGGCCGGGGCGTCGCTGCCTACCTCGACGGGGACCGCCTGCTGGAGGTCGCCTCGGACGTCGGGGCCGCGTTCCTCCATCCCGGCTACGGGTTCCTCAGCGAGGACGCCGCGTTCGCCCGCCGCTGCGAGCAGGAGGGCGTCACCTTCGTCGGTCCTCCCGCCGAGGTGCTGGAGACCCTCGGCGACAAGCTGGCCGCCAGGTCGTTGGCACGTGACCAGGACGTTCCTGTCCCGGAGGGCAGCGACGGGCCGGTGGGCCCCGAGGAGGCCCGGGCGTTCCTCCGTTCGCTGGACGGCGCCCCGATGGTCATCAAGGCCGTCGCCGGCGGGGGCGGGCGTGGCATGCGCATCGTCCGCGACGCCGGCGCGCTGGAGGAGTCGTTCGAACGCTGCCGCTCCGAGGCCCGGCGCGCCTTCGGCGACGGCTCCCTGTACGTGGAGCGGCTCGTGCCCCGGGCTCGCCACATCGAGGTGCAGGTGGTCGGCGACGGCACCACGGTCGTGGACCTCGGGACGCGGGACTGCTCCCTGCAGCGTCGCCACCAGAAGCTGATCGAGATCGCGCCCGCACCCCACCTGTCCGAGGACCTGCGCGAGACGTTGACCGACGCGGCCACCCGGATGGCCGCCGCCGTCGGCTACACGAGCCTGGGCACGTTCGAGTTCCTGGTGAACGCCGCCGGCGAGGCGACCGAGCCGTTCGTGTTCATCGAGGCCAACCCTCGCCTCCAGGTCGAGCACACCGTGACGGAGGAAGTCACCGGCCTCGATCTCGTCGCGGCCCAACTGCGACTCGCCGCCGGTGCGTCCCTGGCCGACCTCGGACTCGGGCCGCAGGCTCCGCCCCGACCCCGCGGAGCCGCCGTGCAGGTTCGAGTGAACGCCGAGGCCGTGGACCGCGACGGCACCGTGCGGCCCACCGGCGGGACGATCAGCGTGTTCGAGGCGCCGACCGGGCACGGCATACGAACGGACACCGCGGCGCGCAGCGGGTACGAGCTGAACCCCGCGTTCGACACGCTGCTCGCGAAGGTGATCGCCCGGGCTCCGGACACGTCATCCGCCCTGCGGCTCGCGGACCGGGCACTCGCGGAGCTGCGCACCGACGGTGTCGGGACCAACGCGCCGTTCCTCCGGAACATCCTGCGACATCCCGCGCTCGAGCGCCCGGTCACGACCACCTTCATCGACGAGCACCTGGACGACCTGGTCCCGGAACACGGGGAGCGCTCCGAGGTCGACCGGGCGCCGACGAGCGGAACCGGGACGACGACCGCCGACGCTCCCACGCAGGGCACCGTGCTCACCGTGGGCGTGGAACCCGGCGATGCGGTCGACGCCGCCACGACCGTGGCCGTCCTCGAGGCGATGAAGATGGAGCACGTGGTGCGGGCCGGGACGGCCGGGTTCGTCCGGGAAGTTCTGGTCGATCGGGGCCAGACGGTGCCGGCCGGCGCCCCGATCGTCCGCATCGAGGAGGCCGACGTCGACGCCGTCTCCGCCGCCGAGCAGGCGGAGCCCGACCTCGACCGCATCCGCGACGATCTGGCGGAGGTCCTGGAGCGGCAGGCGACGACCCAGGACGAGCAGCGTCCGGACGCGGTGGCCCGGCGTCGCGAGCAGGATCAGCGCACGGCCCGCGAGAACATCGACGACCTGTGCGATCCGGGCAGCTTCGTCGAGTACGGCTCCCTGGTCGTGGCGGCCCAGCGTCAGCGCAGGGACATGGACGAGCTGATCGAGCGCACCCCGGCCGACGGGCTGATCACCGGCATCGGACGGGTCAACGGCGACCGGTTCGACGACGAGGCAGCACGCTGCGCCGTCCTCGCCTACGACGCCACCGTGCTGGCAGGCACGCAGGGACAGGCCAACCACGCCAAGAAGGACCGCCTGTTCGAGGTCATCGACCGGTTGCGCCTGCCCACGGTGCTGTTCGCCGAAGGCGGGGGCGGACGGCCCGGCGACACGGACACCGCGACCGTGACCGGGCTCCACACGATGGCGTTCGCGCTGTTCGCCCGGTTGAGCGGCCGCGTCCCGACCGTCGGGATCGCGTCGCGCTACTGCTTCGCCGGCAACGCCGCGCTGCTGGGCTGCTGTGACGTGATCATCGCCACCGAAGGCACGAGCATCGGGATGGGCGGCCCCGCGATGATCGAGGGCGGTGGGTTGGGTCGCCACGAGCCCGAGGAGATCGGGCCCGTGTCGGTGCAGGCCACCAACGGCGTGATCGACGTCGTCGTCGCCGACGAGGCCGAGGCGGTGGAGGTCACGAAGCGCTATCTGTCGTACTTCCAGGGCCCCCTGGACGACTGGGAGTGCGACGACCAACGCCGACTCCGGCATCTGATCCCCGAGGACCGACGCCGCGTGTACGACGTCCGCGAGGTGATCGACACGCTGGTCGACCGTGGCTCGGTCCTGGAACTGCGGGAGCGGTTCGGACGCGGGATGATCACCACACTGGCCCGGATCGAGGGCCGTCCCGTGGGGTTGATCGCCAACGACCCGCGGCACCTGGGTGGGGCGATCGACAGCGACGGGGCCGACAAGGCGGCCCGGTTCCTGCAGCTGTGCGACGCCTTCGACCTGCCGGTCGTGTCGCTGTGCGACACACCCGGGTTCATGGTCGGCCCGGAGGCCGAGGCCACCGCGCAGGTCCGCCACTTCGCCCGGATGTTCGTCACCGGGGCGAGCATGACCGTGCCGTACGGGACGGTCGTACTGCGAAAGGGCTACGGGCTCGGGGCGCAGGCGATGGCCGCCGGGAGCTTCCACGCCTCCCTGTACACGATCGCGTGGCCCACGGGCGAGTTCGGTGGCATGAACATCGAGGGAGCCGTGCGTCTGGGGTTCCGCCGGGAGCTCGAGGCGATCGAGGACCCGGAGGAGCGCCAGCGCACCTACGAGCAGATGGTCGAGCTCGGCTACGAGCACGGCAAGGCGCTGAACGTCGCGACCTACTTCGAGATCGACGACGTCATCGATCCGGCCGACACCCGTCATCGGATCGTGGAGATGCTCCGAGCCGCTCCCCCACCCGACCGCCGTCCCGGCGAGAGGCGACCCATGGTCGACACCTGGTGAGGAGTGGACGATGACGGCAACACCGTGATCCTGCGGCGCCTGGAGATCGACTACCTCGCGGAGGTCCACTTCCCGGCCGAGCTGCGTGTGGGGGCGCGGCTGCTGTCGATCGGTCGGACGTCGTTCACGCTCGGCAACGGCGTGTTCCGTGGCGATCGGTGCGTGGCCACCTCGCGGGCGGTCCTTGTCGTGCTCGGCCCCGACGGTCCGGCGGAGATCCGCGGGGAACGGCGCCGGGTCCTGGAGGACGAGCTCCCCGACTGACTCAACGCCGCATCCGCCGACCGATCACCCGACGACGGCGTCGAGCGCCCGGTCGACCGGGGTGTCGCCACCGACGACCTCGAACACGCGCCGCACGGTCCGGTCGTCGTACAGGACCGCCGCGAGGACCGCGGCGACGTCCTCGCGAGGGACCTCCCCCCGTTCGACGTGCCGGGCCAACCGGACGCGGCCGATGCCGGGCTCGTCGGTGAGGCGGCCGGGGCGCACCACCGTCCAGGCCAGGTCCGTCGCCATCAGCTCGCGGTCCGCGCGGGCCTTCGCACGGAGGTAGACGCTGAAGACGTCGTCACCCTCGGGTGGGTCGTCGGTGCCCATCGCGCTGACCATGACGTACCGGTCGACGCCGGCGCCCCGTGCGGCCTCCCGGAGCTTGACGGCCGCCCCGTAGTCGACGGTCTCCTTGCGCGCCGCTCCGCTGCCCGGTCCGGCACCGGCGGCGAACACGACCGCGTCGGCGCCCCGTACCACGTCCACGAGGTCCACCGGTCGGACCTCCTCCAGATCGACGACCAGGGGTTCCACGCCGGCGGCGTCGAGGTCGCCTGACTGGTCGGGGTCGCGGATGAGCCCCACCACGTCGTCCCCGCGGTCGCGCAGGATGCGGCCGAGGTGGCGGGCCACCTGTCCGTAGCCCCCGGCGATCACGATCCTCACTGATCGATCGCGGAGCTGCCCATGCGACGCAGCTTCTCCGCCACCTCCGGTGACAGCCGTCCCGCCAGGCCGGACGCATCGTCCTCACCGGTCGTGTGGGCCGTGGGAGACGGCCGCTCGCCCTCCGGGAGGTCGTGCACGAGGTCGTCGTCGGCGAACGCGGTCCGCAGGCGCGGCGAGACGTCCCCCTCGTACGAGTAGGCCAACTGGGTGGGAGCGTCGAGTTCCCAGTGATCCTCGACGTTGCTGCGGACCCGGTCGACCACGTCCGTGATCGTGTCGCACCGGAAAGAGGCGAGCTGTTCACTGCGCGTGCGGATCTCGACGTGCGGTCGAGGTCGGGCGGTCACGTGCGCGACCCGGGCGTCTCCGTCGGGTTGCAGCAACAGGTCGGTCGCCGGTGGAAGCTCCGCCAGGACGCTACGCAGCGCCATGTAGAAGTCCGACCAGGTCTCGAGGTCGACGCTGCGCCACTCGTCCATGTCCGCTCCCTGTCGCCGCACTGCGACCGTAGCGATGGCGACCTCAGGAGGTGCCCCCGATGCTCGTGCGATCTGGACGGTCGCCCCTCCTCGATCACGTACCAGTGGACCCGGTCGTCACCGAGCACGTGGACACGTTCCACGACCTGTGCCACCTGGGTCCCTTCCGTGCCAGGCCGTGCCTTGCAGGCAATAGACCGCTGACTCGCAGCGCGACAACCGTGGTTGTCGCGCAGGTGCCGCGATCGCTGACGACGCCCACAACCGCGTGCGGTAGTTCAGCCTCTGCGCCGTTAGCGGCGGTCGTTTGCGTTGCGCGGACTGCCGTGGTGAGTTCGCCGAGCTACGGGGAAGCCCCGTTTGCTCGTGCGGTGAGGGAGTTGGTTGTCGAGAAATACCCAACAGCTCACCACGACGAAACGCCGGGCGACCGCGAAGAGAGGTTCCTGAGCTCAACTGGAAGGCGAGTCCGGGAGGCCTCCGTGACCCCGTCAGCTGCCCACCGCGAAACCCCCTCAACTACCCATTGACCGACAGCGCCGGTAACAGAATGATACCGTGAGAGAATGAGGACCTGACTTCCCTGACAGGGCGCCTTCGCTCTCCACACAACCGGCGTGCCGGTGGAAAGAAGCACCCATGACTAGCACCGCAGCTGAACTCGTCGCCGAAGCCAAAAGACACATCCGTAACCTGACGGTCGACGAGGTGGCTACCGCTCGGGACGCCGGGTCGGTCACCCTGGTGGACATCCGCGAGCCCGACGAGGTGCAGCGCGATGGACAGATCGCCGGCGCGGTTTTGGCCCCACGCGGCATGTTGGAGTTCTGGGCCGACCCCAGCAGCCCGTACCACCGCGATGAGTTCAGTCCAGACTCCCGGGTGATCCTGTACTGCGCTTCCAGCGGCCGATCTGCATTAGCCGTCCGAACCCTACAGAGCCTCGGATACAGCGACGTCGGCCATCTCGATGGCGGCCTCGCAGCATGGAAGCAAGACGGCAGGGCCGTGACCCACCAAGCCTGAAGCCGCACACCCCACAACCGGCCTGCTGATGCCCCGACCTGCCGCTCGGCAGGACGTCGAAGTCTGGCGTTGGCACCCCATTGGCACTGTCTGGTGGCGACCGCGTCACTCCCCGGTAGCCACGCGGTCGGCCAGCCCGCGCACAACGGGGCTCGGGCTGCTGCTTCACATGTCGAACGTCATGTTCCCGCTTGCTCATCCCCGCGATTGTCAGCTTCGCAGTGGCTGTGCGCGCCAGGACCGCTGACGTCATGCTAGACCGGGCGCGAACCCAGCTACTCGCTGGGGGTACCG
>CAZHZQ010000044.1:0-16346 GCA_964537235.1 uncultured Actinomycetota bacterium
CCCGACTCCGTGGCGTTGCGCTTGAGCAGATCGCAGGTGGTCTTGCCACCGATCGACCGCTCGATGTCCTCTCGTTCCCGGAGAACTGCGTCCGTGATCATACCGTTGCTCCCGCGCCGTCCCGACGTGTGTGATGCCATCCTATATCGAGGCGTCACGCACGCGCATCCCGACCGCGGCGCCGAGGTGTGCGATGGACGTCCGGCTGCGCTGGTGGCAGTGGCTGCTCGTCGTCCTGAGCGGCATCGGTCTGGGGGTCTTCGCGGACTGGCTCTTCGGGACGTACATGCGCATCCCCCGGGTCCGCTTCCCGATCGTCCTGGGGGTGATCGTCTGGATCCTGCTGTCGCCGCTGCTGTTCGACCGGCAACGGTCCCGCTGAGGTCCGACGTGCCTCCTACAGGATCCGTTTCGGTGCCTCCTCCTCCGGACCGGCCTGCCCGATCGCCGAGGGAGCGGCCTCCAGGGATCGGACGGCCGCACCGACGTCCGGGTAGGCACGCTCGGCGATGGTCTCCCACAGGCCCGCACGCTTGATCGTGTCCCGGACCGGTCCGCGCAGGGTGGCGAACCGAAGGTCCCATCCTCCCTCGTCGGCCTGCTCGAGCAGCGAGTGCAGCGCGTGGATCCCCGTCGCGTCGATCTCGGTGATCGCCGCCGCGTCGAGGACGAAGCCGTCGACGTCCGGCTGCTCGGCGAGGATGCGGTTGACCCGGTCGGTGAACGACTCGACCGACAGGAAGATGAGCGGGGCGTCGAGCCGCAGGATGGCGACCTGCTCGGCGGTCTCGACCTTCCAACGGTCGACGTTGCGGAACGTGTCGGTCCCGTGGACCCGCCCGAGGACCCGTATCCGCGGGCGGGTGACCCGGTAGAGGTACAGGAGCAGATTCAGACCCGCCCCGACCAGGAACCCCGCCTCGACCCCGAGGAACAGGGTCGCCAGGAACGCCACGACCAGGGCCACCCCGTCCCGACGGCGCAGGCGGATCGCCTCCGTGGCGGCCTGGAACTCGAAGAGGCTGAGCGCCGCGTAGATCACGATGGCCGACAGCGCCACGAGGGGGATCAACCGGAACAGCGGGGTGAGGAACGCGACGGCGACCGTGAGCACCACGGCCGCGCTCACGCCGGCGAAACGGGTGCGCGCGCCGACGCGGTGGTTCAGCGCCGTCCGCGAGAAGCTGCCGCCGTTCGGGAAGCCACCGAGCACGCCCGAACCGATGCTGGCCGCACCCAGCGCGATGAACTCCTGGTTGAGGTCGATGCGGCGACGGGTCTTCATCGCGATCGACTGGGAGATGCTGACGCCTTCCACGTACCCGATCAGGCCGATGACCACCGCCGTGGTGGCGAGATCGGCCAGCGCGCCGCCCCCCACCCACGGCAGGACCGGCATCTTCAGACCACCGGGGACGTCACCGATCACCGACACGCCCCGCTGGTCGAGGTCCAGGACCCACACCGCCGCGGTCACGACGACCACCACGATCAGGACCCCGGGGAAGCGATCGGGCATCCGGTCGGTCACGAGGAACGCCGCCAGGCAGGCCACCCCCAGCCCCAGGGTCAGCGGGTGCGTGTGGCCGATCTCCCCCAGGATCGCCTGCACCGCCGGCACCACCCGGTCGCTGCGCGCCGCCTCGATACCGAGCAGGTCACCGGCCTGGGTCAGGATGATGATGATGCCCGCGGCCGCGGTGAACCCGGTCAGCACCGGCTGCGACACGAGGTTCATGAACGTGCCGGCGCGCAGCAGCCCCAGGACGAGACGGACCATCCCCACGAGCACGGCGAGCATCGCGGCGAGCGCGACGTAGCGGCCGATGTCGCCTCCGGCGAGCGGCTGCAGCGCCGAGGCGACCAGCAACGCGGTCAGCGCGGTCGGGCCCGGCGAGACGTAGGGGCTCGTGCCGAGCAGGGCGTACAGCACCAGCGCCCCGATCGCCGTGTACAGCCCGGTGATCGGAGGCATCCCTGCGAGCACCGCGTACGCCATGCCCTGGGGGACGAGCAGCACAGCGATCGTGAGCCCCGCGGACACGTCCGGTGCGAGATCCTCCCGGCGGTAGGTCCCCAACGACCGCAGGCTCGGGATCCACGACGCGAGCCCGTCGGACGGCGGGCCCGTCGGCCTGTTCCGCGGCCCGTTCGTGCTCACCGATGACTCCCGTGGCGGTCGTGCTGCGCGTGTCTCCGTCGTGCGTACCCGGTCCAGCGAAGCCAGCGCAGCCGCCAGGTGCAACGTGGCGGCCCCGCCGACCGTTCGTGGCCCCCCCGATCATCTCGGACGAGCCGCCCGGATGCGCGCCGGTTCCGAGGATCTGTCACACCCCCTCGTTACCTTCCTGACCAGGCACAAGTGCCCGACACAAGTGCCCGACACAAGTGCCCGACACCGGGAACAGGAACCTGACACCGGGCCCGAGACACGGAGGAGGTGCGAGGTGCGTTTCGTACACACGGCGGACTGGCAGCTCGGGATGACCCGCCACTACCTCAGCGACGAGGCGCAGGCGCGGTTCGACGCCGCCCGGATCGAGGCGATCTCGGCCATCGGCGAGCTGGTCCGCACCGCCGGGGCGCGCTTCGTGGTCGTCGCCGGCGACGTGTTCGAATCCAACCACATCGATCGCCGGACGGTCTGGCGGACACTCGAGGCCGTCGCCGAGATCGACGCCCCGGTCGTCCTGCTCCCCGGCAACCACGATCCCCTGGACGCCGGGTCGATCTACCGGTCGCCCGACTTCTCCTCCCGCGTCCCGGACAACGTCCACGTCCTCGACGGCGCCGCTCCCCTGGCGGTCGCCCCGGGGGTCGAGGTCGTCGGAGCCCCGTGGCGCTCGAAGCGTCCGCTGGGGGATCCGATCGCGCAGGCCTACGCCGACGTGCCCGCCGACGCCGGCGTCGTGCGGGTGCTGGTCGGCCACGGGGCGGTGGACACGCTGGCCCCGGATCCCGACGATCCGGCGCTTATCGACGTGACGGCGGCCGAAGCCGCGCTCGCCGACGGGCGCCTGCACTACATCGCGCTCGGTGACCGACACTCGGTCACCGCGGTCGGTGACACCGGCCGCATCCGGTACTCGGGCACCCCGGAGCCGACCCGGTACACCGAGACCGACCCGGGGCAGGTCCTGCTCGTCGACGTCGACCACGACCGGTGCGAGGTCGAACGCCACCGGGTGGGGCGCTGGAGCTTCACCGAGCACCCCGTCGACCTCGCCGGGGACGGCGATCTCGACCGCCTCGGGGCGTGGCTCGAGGGGGTCGAGAACAAGCCCCGCACGATCGTGAAACTGCGCCTGTCCGGCCACCTGTCGGTCCGCGGCCGCGCCCGCCTGGACGAGCAGCTCGACGAATCCCGGGAACTGCTCGCCGCCCTCGAGGTCCGCGACGACGACCTGGCCGTGCTGCTGGACGGTGCCGACGTCAACGAGCTGGACCTGTCCGGGTTCGCCCGACACGGGACCGAGCGGATCAACGAGCTCGCGGACACCGACACCGAGGACGCCCCGGTCGCCTCGGACGCCCTGGCGCTGCTGTACCGGCTGGCCCGCACCGCATGAGGCTCACGGAGAGGGACACGTGAGGATCCACCGCATCGCGCTGAAGGACGTCAAGGCCGTCCGGGACTGCGACGTGACCCTGTGCGACGGCGACAGCGGCGTGACGGTCGTCGAAGGCCCCAACGAGGTCGGCAAGTCCTCCCTCGCCGAGGCGCTCGAGCTGCTGCTCGACCACTACGACAGCACGACCCGCTCCGAGGTCCGGGCGCTGCAACCCGCGGGACGTGACGTCGGGTCCGAGATCGAGGTCGAGATCTCGACCGGGCCGTACCGGTTCACCTACTTCAAGCGCTTCAACAAGCAGACCGAGACGCGCCTGTCGGTGTCGCAACCGTCCGCCGAGCAGCTCACGGGGCGTGCGGCACACGACCGCGTCCGCGAGATCCTCGACGAGACGATCGACGTGGACCTGTGGGGGGCGCTGCGGGTCCGGCAGGGCACCGAGCTCGAGCAGGCCGTCGTCGGCCACACCCGTGCCCTGGCCCGCGCGATCGACGACCGCGTGTCGGCGACCGCGATCGGGCAGCGCGAGACCGCGCTGTACGAGGCGATCACCGACGAGTACCAGCGCTACTGGACGCCGACCGGGCTGGAGTCCAAGACCCTGCGCGAGAGCGCGGACGCTGCCGACGAAGCCCAACGACGCGTCCAGGACCTCGAGGCCCGGCTCGCCGAGCTGGAGCGTGACATCGAGCGCGTCGGCAACCTCGAGCAGCGCGTGCCCCAGATGGAGGGCGAGCTGCGCGAGGCGCGCCGGACCGCGACCCAACGGGCCACCGAGCTGCGAGCCGTCGAGGGGCTCGAGGAACGGGTCGAGCGGTGCCGACTCGGCCTGCAGAAGGTGCAGGCCGAACACACATCGGTGGCCGATCGCGTACAGGCCCGTCGCGACCTCGTCGACGAGCTCGAGAGGGCCCGCGAGGAGTTGGCCAAGCGACAGGACGAGGCCGAGGGCGGCGAGGACCGCATCCAGCGGACGGTGGGACGGCTCGAGGCAGCACGCGGGGACCTCGAGGAGGCCCGTCGGCACCTGCGTGAGGCCGAGCGCACGGCGGAACGCCGCCGCCGCGATCTCGACCACCTCCGGGACCTCCGCGACCTCGCACAGCTCCGGGAGCGGCGGACCCGGGCCCAGGCCGCGTCGGAACGACGCACCGCGGCCGCCGCGATCCTCGCGGGCATCTCGGTCGACGCCGACCTGTTCGAGCACCTGCGCGAGCAGCACCTGGCCGTGGAACGTGCCCGCGGCAGCCTCGAGGTCGGCAGCTCCGCCCTGGAACTGGTGGCCGAGGCGGACCTCGATCTGACCGTCGACGGGCGGTCGGTGACGGTGACCGAGGGCACGGAACGCACGTGGACCGCGACCGACGATCTCGCGGTGGCCGTCCCCGGTGTCGGGACGTTCACCGTGCGGCCGGGGGCGGGGATCGAGCCGCTGACACGTCGGCTGGAGGAGGCCGAGACGGACCTGTCCGTCCTCCTCGAGCGGGCGGGGGTCGCCGACCTGGCGGCGGCCGAGGACACGCTCCGGCGACGGCGTGACGCCGAGGCCGACATCGAGTCCGCCGACCGGGCGTACGAGGAGGCGCTGGACGGCACCGGCCTGGCCGCCCTCGACGAGCGGATCTCCCAGCTCGATGCCCGCGTCTCCGCCTATCTCGAGGGGCGCCCCGACGAGCCGCCTCTCCCCGACGACGAGGCGGCCGCCGCCGCCCTCCGCGACACGGCCGACGAGCGCGCACAACGCGCCCACGAACGCTTCGAGGACGCACGCGCCGCGGAGCAACAGGTGCGTGACCTGCTCGAGGAGGTGCGCGACGCGCACACCGATCGGGGCGTGCAGGTCGAGGTGGCACGCGAACGCGTCGCCGGGCTCGAGACCCGGCTCCGAGAGGCCCGTCAACGCGAACCCGACGACGTCCTCGACACGGCGCTCGCCGAGGCCGACGACGCCGTGGACGCCGCGCAGCGCGAGCTCGCCGCCGCCGAGACCGAGCTCGAGGAGGCCGAACCAGGATCGGTCCGGGCACTGGCCGACAACGCCCAGGCGACCGTCGAGGCCGCGCGCTCCCGTCTGCGCGAGGCCGAGGATGAACGCCGTGAGCTGCGTGCGACCGTCGAGATGCGGGGTGGCGAGGGCCTGGCCGCGGACCGGGATGCCGCCGCGTCCACCGCCGCCCGCCTGCAGGCCGAGGACCGCTCGCTGCGTCGCCGGGCCGAGGCGGCTCGGCTGCTGTACGAGACCTTCACCGAATGCCGCGAGGAGGCCAAGCGCACCTACGCGCGACCGCTGCGCGAGCAGATCGTGAAGCTGGGCCGGATCCTGTACGACCCCAGCTTCGACGTCACCCTCGACGAGGACCTGCGGATCGAGGAGCGCGTGCTCGACGGCACGCCCCTGCCCTTCGAGCAGCTGTCCGGCGGCGCCAAGGAGCAGCTCGCGCTGATCGGGCGCCTGGCCTGCGCGATGCTCGTGGCCGACGACGGCGGGGCGCCGCTGATCATCGACGACAGCCTCGGGTACTCCGACCCCGACCGCCTCGAGGCGATGGGCGCGATCCTGCACCTGGCCGGTCAGGAGTGCCAGGTGATCGTCCTCACGTGCTACCCCGAGCGGTACCGCCACGTGGGCGGTGCCAGGACCGTCCGCGTCGCCTGACCGCCCGCACTGACCCGTCGAGTGGCCGGTGGGTTGCAGATCTGCAACCCAGCCGCCACTCGACCTGCGGTTCGTGCTCACGATCGGCAGTACGCCGGCGCGTTCACCTCGAGCGCGAACCGCCCGTGTCAGCTGGCGCGGTACCGCGCCCCGTCGCCCGACCCGGTCCGCAGCACGTCGCCCTCGTCCCACAACCGGTCGAGCGCCTCGCGGGTCCGGTCCCTCGGCCACCCGAGCCCGTCGGCGACCTCCTGAGCCGACGCCACGCCCCGTGCCCGCAGCTCCGCGAGCAGCGTCTCGTCGTCGGCGACGTCCGCTCCCTCGCCGGCCGCCACCTTCCAGCCGGTCTCGACCGCACGCTCGATCAGGTGGACCAACGGTTCCGGGTCCTTCACGCCGGGCGGCGGTCCCAGGCGGTCGATCAACGCCCACGGCTCGTCGGTCTTCGCGGGGTGCAGCGTGATCGCCTCCAGGTCGTGGTCGGCGTCGTAGAAGCCGTCGGGACCGATCGGTTCGAGATCGGCCTCCTGCTCCTCCCGCTCGGTGGCGGTGGAGCCGGATCGGCGCGCCCGCAGCTCGGCCAGCAGGGAGCCCCGATCCCGGCCGCGGACGCGGAGCAGCAGGAACGGGTCACGGTCCAGCTCGCCGGTGAAGGCGAAGTGGACCGCGGCCACGTGACGGCACGGCACGACGTCGTCATCGCACGGGCAGGAGGCATCCAGCTCGTCGGCGTCCGGGAACAGCGACACCCCGGTCGCCTCCACGACCTGCTCGACGTCACGCGGCAGCTCTCCAGCGACCAATCGGGCGGTGAACCGCAGCTCCTCGACGAGCCGCTCGACGATCGCGGCCCAGGTGTCGTCGTCGAAGGGTTCGACGCGGATCTCGACGCCGTGCCCACGGGAGCTCTCCCCCCGGACGTTCGCGGCGATCCTGCCGGTCTCCACGGCCAGGTTCCCGACCCGTCCGCGCCGGACGTCCTCGTCACCGCGCGGAAGTCGTTCGGCCCAGCTCTCGCCCGCCTCTTCGAGGGCGTCGACCCAGTGGCTGCCCCACCAGGTCTCGCCGTACTCGATCAGGGAGCCGGAGGCACTCATGCCACTCCCTCCAGCTCGTCCTCGACATCGTCGGTGGACAGGGCCACGAGGTCGCGCAGCTCGTCCTCGCCGAGCTCGGTGATCCAGGCCTCGCCCTCGCCGACGACGGCATCGGCCAGGCTGCGCTTCTGTTCGAGGAGCTCGGCGATCCGTTCCTCGACGGTGCCGCCGGTGACCAGCGTGTGCACGGTCACGGCGCGGGTCTGTCCGATCCGGTGGACGCGGTCGGTGGCCTGGTCCTCGACCGCCGGGTTCCACCAGCGGTCGAAGTGGATCACCTCGGTGGCTCGGGTGAGGTTCAGCCCGGTACCGCCGGCCCGCAGCGAGACGAGCAGGATCGGCGGGGCGTCCTCTTCCTCCTGGAAGCGCTCGACCATGGCGTCGCGGCGGTGCGCCGGCACGCTGCCGTGGAGGAACGGGACCTCGTGCAGGTCGAGCTCGTCGGCGAGGTGCTGCGCGAGCAGGTCGCCCATCTTGCGGTACTGGGTGAACACCAGCGCGTGGTCGCCCGAGGCCAGGACCTCCTGGAGGATCTCGGTGGTGCGGGCGAGCTTGCCGGAGCGGCCGGTCAACGGGCCCTGCTGGGCGAGGTAGTGCGCCGGGTGGTTGCAGATCTGCTTCAGCGCGGTGAGCAGCGCCAGGATCCGGCCCTTGCGACCGAAACCGTCACCCGAGAGCTGGCCGCCGGAGAAGGCCTCGTCCACCGCACGCTGGTACAGCCGGGCCTGCTCGCGGCTGAGGGAGCAGGCGACCGTGACCTCCTGTTTCGGCGGCAGGTCGACCGACACCTCCGGATCGGACTTCACGCGGCGCATGACGAACGGGGCGATCAGCCGGCGCAGTCGCGCGGCGGTCTCCTCGTCGCCCCAGCGCTCGATCGGCACCGCGTACTGCTCGGTGAACGCGCGCAACGGACCCAGCAGACCGGGGTTGGTCAGGTCCAGGATCGCCCACAGCTCGGACAGGCGGTTCTCGATCGGCGTGCCGGTCAGCGCCACGCGCACGCGCGCCGGCAGGTCACGCGCGGCCTTGGCCCCCTTCGAGGCCACGTTCTTGATCTGCTGGGCCTCGTCGAAGACGACCGCGTCCCACGGCACCGCGGTCAGGAAGTCCACGTCGCGGCGCAGCAGGGCGTAGTTTGTGACGGCGATGCCGCCCGCCGGGAAGGCGTCGATCCGGCGGGGGCGGTCAGGGCCGTGGTAGCGGACGACCGGGACGTCGGGGACGAACCGGTTGAGCTCTCGCTCCCAGTTGCCGACGACCGAGGTCGGGCAGACCACCAGGTGCGGACGTCCGCTCTCGCGGGAGGCCAGGAGCGCCGCCGCCATCACGGTCTTGCCCAGACCCATCTCGTCCGCCAGCACCGCGCCGAGGCCGAGCTCGGCGTGGGTCTGCAGCCACGCGACGCCCCGCTCCTGGTATGCGCGAAGGTCTCCCTCGAAGCGCTCGAGGTCGGGCTCGACCGGCCCGTCGCTCTCGCGCAGCTGCTCGATCAGCGCCGCGACCTCGCCGTCGGCGACGGTCTCGACGGCGCCCAGCCCGTTGATCTGGCGCCGTCCCGAGAGCGCGCCGACGAGCGCCTCGACGAGCTCGAGCTGGCCGGTCTGGTGCTGGAGCTCGGCGAGCTCCTCGACGTCGGCGGTGTCGATGCGGACCCACTGCCCGTGCCAGTGCACCAGCGGCTGTCCCAGGGAACGCAGGCCCGCGAGCTCCTCGGTGCTGACGGTCTCCTCGCCGAGGGCGAGCTCGAACCGGTAGTCGCTGAGCGTCTCCGCGTCGAACAGCCCGGAGGCCTGCTTGGTGATGTCGCCGGGATCGCCGACCTCGCCACCGACCCGCAGCCGCGGACGCAGCCGCCGGTCGTCGAGGGCCTGCAGCTCCTGGGGCAGGTGCAGGCCGATGCCGGCATCCAGCAGCTCGTCGGCGACGTCGAGCAGGTCGGTGACCTGTTGGCCGTCGAGGTCGAGGCCGGTGGGGCGCGACTCGCGCAACAGCGTCTGCAGCGGCCGGAAGAGCCGCGCTGCCTGGGCCAGCCCGGTCGCCAGCTTCTCGTGGGGCTCGGAGACCTGCCTCCCGGCGAGATCGATCGGCCCACCCGCGTGGCTCCACACCGCATCGGCCGACACGACGGCATCGGGATCCTCGGTCGCCTGGAGCCCGACGTGCAACCGCCACACGACGTCGGGTGCCGGCCCGGCCGCGTCGTCGACGTCCGGTGGTTCGAGCCACATCCGCAGCCGCACGGCGCTGCGGATGTCGCGCCCCAGCACCGGGGCCGCCCAGTTGCGCAGGGCTTCGACGACCTCGCTGCTCGGCTCGCGCAGCTCCGTGACCAGCGGATCGGCGCCGGTCAGGGCCTCGGCCCAGACCTCGGTCCAGGGACGCTGCTGGCGTGCGCGCCCCGTCCCTCCCGTCGGCCGGCGTCCCTCGCGGGCGCACACGTCACCGATCGCGTCGCAGAACTCCTCGAGCGCATCCAGCGGCGCCAGCACCGCGGTCCCCTCGCCGACACGCAGCGCGTGGGCGGCCGCCGGCAGGCTCCCGGCGAGCTGTGGGAGACGACCGTCGCCGGTGGGGATCGTGCGCCACGCGGCGATCGCCGTCCGCGCACGGTCACCGACCCGCAGCAGCGGGAGGATGCGTCCGGCCGTCACGTACTCCAGCGCGAGCTTGGCGGCGACGCTCCAGGCCAGGATCGAATCGGAGGGCCGCCGCCACGGCTGCCAGTCGCTGCCCGGGGGCATGGCCGCGAGGATGCGGGCGGCCGGGAGCACGGGCACGAACCGGGCCGGGACATCGCGTTCGACGAGCTCGTCGCCGTCCGGGACGACGGTCTCCAGCACGCCTTCGTCGCCGGGAGGCAGATCGAGCTCTGCGGCGGCCGCCGCGATGTCCTCGACGCCCCAGAGCGCCATGTGACCCGCGGCCGGAACGGTCTCGCCCGGGACGAACGTGGCCTGCAGCCGACCTGGCAGACCGGCACGCACGTCGACGTCCGACAACGTGGAACTCCTACGGAGGGGGCGGTGAGTCGTGAACAAGCAAGGCTATGGCATCACCGCGGACCCGACTCCGACCGATGTCCTAGTGGCCGGGGAACGCGGGGGTCCCCGAGCCGGGCCTCCACAGCTCCTGATCGATGAGCTGGAGGACGAGCTCCTGGAGCATGTCGGCGTCGACCTCGTGCAGACGCCAGATCTCGACGGCATCCCCCTCGTCGGAGGTCCACCGGGCCAGCACCTCGTCGTCGTCGCGGTCCAGCTCGACGAACAGCGTCCGTGAGGGCTCCAGTCGGACGGTTGACAGCTCGGCGACGAACTCCTCGCCGGAGTCGCTCCAGCCGGCGCGGACGACCACGTTGTCGGAGGAACGCTGCACGGCTCCGAGCAGCTCCTGCAGCTGCCCCGCGAGCTCCTCGTGGCTGTCGTGGCGGACCTGCTCGGCACGCCGCTCGCGCTGCTCCTCCTCGGCCTCCCGCTGCGTCTCGTACTCCTGGAACTCCTGCCGGGCGCGTTCACGCTCCTCCTCGACCTCGACGTTGCGGTCGAGCTTCGAACGGAGCCGTTCCTCGAAGTCGTCCACGTGCGCTCCCTGTCGTGCGGCGGTCGTACGGATGTCGTGCCGTCGTGCTGTCGTCCTGTGGTGCTGTCGTGCGTCTCGTGGCTGACGACGCTACCGGTGACGGTCAGACGACTCAGACGACACCGTGCGCTGCCAGGACCGCGTCCGACAGCTCGGGCCACCGCTCCAGCGCCCAGCCGTCGAACGAGCGGTCCGTCAGGGCCGCGCATGCCAGACCGGCCTCGGGGTCGACCCACAGGAACGTCCCGGAACCCCCGAAGTGCCCGAAGGTCGCCGGCGAGTTGTCCCGCCCCGTCCAGTGCGGCGTCTTGTCGTCGCGGATCTCGAACCCGAGACCCCAGTCGTTGTGCTCCATGCGGCCGAACCCCGGCAGCACTCCGGGCAGACCGGGGAAGACGACGCTGGTCGCCTCCTCGTGCCGTTCCCGCCCGATCAGCTGGGGCGCGAGCAGCTCACGCCCCAGCCGCAGCACGTCCTCAAGCGGTCCCTCGGCGCCCGCCGCCGGTCCCCCCGGAACGCTTGTCGCGTCCATGCCGAGCGGGTCGAGGACGTTCTCGCCGACCAGTTCCTCGTAGGGGATGCCCAGCCGGTCCTCGAGCACGGAGCCGAGCTGCAGGAAGCCCGCGTTGGAGTAGATCCGCCGCTCCTCGACGTCGGCCACCGGCGTGTCGCCCTCGAACGGCAGCCCCGAGGCGTGCGCGAGCAGATGCCGGACCGTCGACCCCTCCGGGCCGGCCGGATCATCGAGCGACAGCAGGTCCTGCTCGACCGCCATCAGTGTCGTCAGGGCGGTCATCAGCTTCGTCACCGAGGCCCACCGGAACGGATCGGTGACCGCACCGAAGGTCGCGATCGTGCCCTCGGCATCGGTCGCACCCGTCGCGACACGGTCGACCGGCCAGTCGCCCGCCTGCTGCAGCGCTCTTTCGACGCTCACCGTGGGATCCTCGTCGTCGCTGTCAGGGGGTCGCGCACCGACGGAGGGCGGACACCACGGGGCGCACGGTCGCCGCCAACGCTCGCCCGAGCTCGGTCAGGATCGGGTCGACCGGCGTGCCGGTGTGCTCGTCCACGTGGATCTTCTTGACGTCGAGGGCGAGGCCGACGCCCGACCCCGCGAAGTTCTCGTGGACCCAACGGACCAGGTGCCCGCCCGTGAAGCGGACGTTCTCTCGGACGTCGAGGGGTCGTCCGTCGACCTCGTGCTGGGCGGCGACCTGGACGAACCGGTCGACCACGTCACCCCAACGCTCGTGATCCAGGCCCGCGGTTCCGACGTTGATGTCCGGGTTCCCGGCGATCCCGGCCGCAGGCTCCCCGACCCCGGCCCGCCGGTGGTTGTAGGAGTGCAGGTCGTAGACCACGAACGCGCCGAACGCCACGGCGGTCCGCTCACACAGCTCCCCGAAGGCCTTGTAGAAGCCGTCGTGCAGCCGCTGCGACCGATCGACGAGGGACCGGTCCGGGGTACCTCCGAACACGTCGAGCCCCCAGGCGGCATCGGCATCCGGGTAGACGGCGCCGTCGCGGGGCCGGTTGACATCGACCTCGAACCGGGACCGGTGGACCACCACGGAGGTGTCCCCCAGCCCGACCCAGCGCACGGTGAAGGGGTCCTCCTCGTAGCGCCGCTGCTCGTCGTCGATCGCGATGGCCTCGGCGACCTCGGGGCGCAGGTCGTGTCCCGCGTGGATCGCGGTGGCGATGACCGGGCCACGCCCCTCCCGGACGGTCATGAACGAGGCGTCCACCACCCGACCCTCCTGCGTCGCCAACCGTCGTCACCCACGTTGAGTGGCAGCTGAGTTGCAGATCTGCAACTCAGCTGCCACTCAACCGGTTTCCGGCGCCGGGTCCGTCACCGGACGTCCGGTCTCGGGCCGCGGTCGCGGTCAGGCGGCGATCTCGATGCCCCTCAGCAGCCGCAGGTCGTACTGCGCCGACGGGTGCTTGAGCTTGGCCAGCGCGAGCTTCTCGAGCTGGCGGATCCGCTCGCGGCTCATCCCGAACTCCTCGCCGATCTCCGCGAGCGTGCGCTCCTCGCCGTCCACGAACCCGAACCGGAGCATGATGATGCGACGCTCGCGCTCGTTCAGCGCCGACAGTGCTCCCTCGATCTGGCTGCGAGCGTCGTCGGCTGCCGCCTTGCTCTCCGGCCCGACGGCGTTCTCGTCGGACAGCAGGTCACCGAGGGTGGCGTCGCCGTCCTCGCCGACCGGCATGTCCAGCGACCCGATCGTCCGCAGCGCCTCGCGCACCTCGTGGATGCGTTCGACGGTGAGGTCGACCATGCCGGCGATCTCGTCGTCGGTGGGGTCCCGGCCGAGCTCCTGGCGCAGATCGATCTCGGCGCGCGTGATCTTGGCCTGCTGCTCCCACACGTGGGCGGGCACCCGGATCGTGGTGGCCTTGCCGGACACACCACGCTGGAGCGCCTGACGGATCCACCAGACCGCGTAGGTCGAGAACTTGTAGCCCTTGGTGTGGTCGAACTTCTCGACCGCACGGATCAGGCCGAGGTTGCCCTCCTGGATCAGCTCGAGCATGTCGAGGCCGCGGCCGATCCACTTCTTGGCCTGCGCCACGACCAGCCGCAGGTTCGCGGCGACCATGACCTCCTTGGCGGCCTCCCCCCGGCGGGTCATCTGGCGCAGCGTGGCGCGCTGACGAGGGGTCAGCCGATCGTCGCTGCGCAGCATCCGGTCGGCCGCCAGGCCCGCCTGGTAGCGCTTGGCGAGGTCCTGCTCCTTCTGGGCATCCAGCAGCTCGTAGCGACCGGCCGCGTTGAGGTACTGGCGCACCGAGTCCGCGGTCAGCGTGACCGCGGGATCCAGCGGCGCCTCCTCGTCGGCGGCGGTGTCGTCGACGACCTCGATGCTGCGGTCGCGGGCATGCTCGAGCGCGGCCTCGAACCACTCCTCCGAACGCTCGCCACGTACCTCCTCCAGCTCGGTGAGCAGGAGGTAGCCACGCTCGGCGGCCCGGTCGAAGAGGTCCCCGAGGGCGGTCTGCGTCGGGTCGATCGTCATACGCATGCTCACCAGCTTTTCGTCGTCACGGTGCCCGCGTGCGGGCCGGTCTGGTCAACGCGCGGGAGGGCGCTCAGGTTCCGCCCCTCAGGTTCCATCCAACCACCGGGGCGGTCGTCGGATTCCCTCTCCCCCGGCTGGTCGGCCGGTTCGCGCATCCACTTGAGGGACGAACGAGGGCGAAGTATGCCACTACGCATCTGCCACTCCGGGCCATCTCCGGGAGCCACGGCGTTCGCCGCGCCACCCGACGAGGTCCGCTCACCCGCCCGCCGGGCCTGTAACGTGCGCTGAGCGCACGTCCGACCTGTCCGAACGGCCGTGCAGGGTGTGCGCTGACCGCAAACCCTGTCCGGAAGCCGTGACCTACGGGTTGCGTGCCTCGCTGTCGAGAGTGAGGGTCATCCCCGACCATGTGACCGTCGACCACTCACCACGACGCCCCGCACCCTGATCGGGCATCTGGCCCGTCGCAACCGTCCGGCATCCTTCCCCACCCCCACAGGAGATCCGCATGCTCCGCCACGTCCTCGACCACGCCCGAAGACGCGTGGTCACGACCTCCGCGCTGCTCGCCGTCGGCGTCAGCGCCCTCGCCGGCGTGGCCTTCGCCGTCGGCGCAGAGGACCAGTCCACGGAACGCGTCACCGCGGCCGGCACCGACGTCCGGGCCGCCGACGCCCCGTCGACCCCAGAGCTGGTACGCCGTGACGCCCTCGAGCAGGCCGCCGACCGCGGTGCCGCCCGAGCCCGGGCCGCGCAGGATGCCGCCGGCATCGCTGCGGCGGTGCACGCCAAGGCCCACCGCTACGCCGTCGAACCCCGCCCCGAACCCCCGGCGCCGAACTACGCCTCCGGAGACACCGTGTGGGACCGCCTCGCCCGGTGCGAATCGGGCGGGAACTGGTCCTCCAGCGTGAGTCTGTACGAAGGCGGACTGCAGTTCCACCCCTCCACCTGGGATCGCAACAAGCCGGCCGGGTACCCCGATGCCGCCTATCAGGCATCACGCGCACAGCAGATCACCGTCGCCGAGCGGGTCCTGGCCCGCCAGGGTTGGGGCGCGTGGCCCGCATGCGCCAGCAAGCTCGGGTTGCGCTGAGCCTCCATCCGGCCCGCCAGCGGCCCTCCGGTCAGCGCGTTGCTTCTGGGGGTGGTGTTGCTGACGTGGCGATTGATGCCTACTGTGCTGTACCTGGGGGTGCAGCATGCGGAACCCGAGGCTCAGAGCGCTGACGGTCCTGGGCGCCCTGCTCGCACTGACCGCGGCGGCCTCGGCCGCCACCTACACGGTGCGGCCCGGGGACACGCTGTCGGCCATCGCCGGCCGTCTCGGAACGACCGTGCAGGCCCTCGTGGGCGCCAACGACATCGAGGATCCCAACCGGATCATCGCCGGACAGGTCCTGACCGTCCCCGGTGGCTCCGGCGGTGAGCCGGCAGCCGGATCACCAGCCGAACACCACGTGGTTCGGCCCGGCGAGACGCTGTCCGCCATCGCATCCCGGTACGGCGTACCCGTGTCGGACCTTGCGACCGCGAACGGGATCGACGATCCCGACCGCGTGCTGGCCGGCTCCCGCCTGACGATCGCTCGGACCCCGGCCACGGCGCAGACGGAGCCACCGCCCGCCGCCCCCTCGGCTCCGACCGCCCCCGGTGCCAGCCACGTGATCCGCCCCGGCGAGACGCTGTCCGGCATCGCCGCGACCTACGGGGTCGACGTCGGGGACCTGGCTGCCGCCAACGGGATCACCGATCCCGACCGGATCGTGGCCGGGACACGCCTCGCGATCCCCGGTGGGTGGCACTGTCCCGTCGCCGGTTCGCTGGCCTTCTCGAACGACTTCGGGGTCGCCAAGCGCGACGGACGGTTCCACGAGGGCATCGACCTCTTCGCCGATCGCGGGACACCCGTGGTCGCGCCCGTGTCCGGACGCGCCGACCAGGTCGAGGGCACGCGAGGGGGGCGCCAGGTCTGGCTGCACGGCGATGACGGTGACCTGTACATCTCGACCCACCTCGACGCGTTCGGCGCCTCAGGCCGGGTCGCTGCCGGCACCCAGATCGGCACGGTCGGCACGTCGGGCAACGCCGTGGGGACGAGCCCACACGTGCACTTCGAGCACCACCCGGGCGGCGGCCCGGTCGCGAACCCGTTCCCTCTGCTGCTCGAGCACTGCCGCTGACCGCTGGACGCAGCACTGTCGCTGACCGCTGGACGCGACGCTGACGTGATGACGGCCCCACCCGCCGTGGGTCCTCCGGAGGACGGCCGTTAGGTTCGGCCCGACATGCTGCGGGTGGACGGATCGACGGGCGGTGGGCAGGTCCTGCGGACCGCGCTGTCGGCCTCGCTGGCGACCGGCGCCCCGTTCGAGATCACCGACATCCGTTCCAACCGTCCCCG
>CAZHZQ010000045.1:0-16294 GCA_964537235.1 uncultured Actinomycetota bacterium
TAGGGTGCGCCCATGAAGAGGTTCCCGTCGGGTTCCCCGTACGAGCAACGCTACGGCTTCAGCAGAGCCGTCCGCACCGGAGATCGTGTTCTCGTCTCCGGCACCGCGCCGATCTGGCCCGACCGCTCCTGTCCCGACGATGCCGCGGTCCAGGCGCGACGTTGCTTCGAGATCGCGCTGACGGCGTTGCGGGAGGCCGGAGGGAACGCCGCGGACGTGGTGCGGACCCGGATGTACCTCGTGGACCGGGACGATGCCGACGCGGTCGGCGAGGTCCACGGCGAACTGTTCTCCGAGGTGCGGCCTGCCGCGACGATGGTCGTGGTCGGGGCGTTGCTCGACCCCCGGTGGCGCGTGGAGATCGAGATCGAGGCGGAGATCCCGAGGGGTTGAGTGTGCGCGGAACGCACGCTTCTAGCGCGGGGCGCACGCCTGTCGGGTCGTCGGGGCGGGTTCTGGGGGGTTCGTGTCACACCGAACCAGTGAACCTGGGAGATACGACAGGTTCGTGCACCACTGCACGCTTCCAGCGGCCCCAACCGACCTCGCCATGCACGAACCTGTCGTATCTCACAGGTTCGTGGGTACAACGCCACCTGAGACACCCGGACCAGGTCCGGGAATGGCACGGCAACACGGCCAGAACAGTCCTTACGACTCAGGCGACGGGCGCCCCGTTGGGCGGGTCGCCGTCCACCCCGAGCAACCACACCGTGCCGTCCTCGTCGATGCCGCCCAGGACCAGGAACTCGGACTTGAACCCGGCGATGCGCTTCGCCCCGAGGTTGACCGCACCGACCACGCGTCGGCCCGCCAACTCCTCACGGGGGTAGTCGGTGATCTGTGCGCTGGTGCGCAGGCGGCCGATCCCGGGACCGAAATCCACCGTCAACTTCCACGCGGGATCGCGAGCCTCGGGGAACTCCTCGACCTCGACGACCTCGCCGATCCGCAGATCGAGGTCGAAGAACGCCGCCGCCCCGACCTCCGGTTTGCGCTCGGGCGGGTATCCCTCGCCGCTCGGACCGCCACCCGGACCGCCACTCGGACCGCCGCTCATCCCGCCGGTGCCAGCTCACGGCTCAACGCGACCCAGCGGTCGCGCAGCTGCTTCGCCGCGCCCGACGCCAGGGTCTCCCGCGCCAGCTCCAGTCCCGACGCCAGGTCCTCGACCGCATCGGCGACGTACAGGGCAGCCGCGGAGTTCAGTGCGACCACGTCGGCTCGCGGTCCGGTCTCGCCGTCCAGCACCGCATCGGCGACGGCGACGTTGTCGGCGACCTCGCCGCCCTGGAGATCCTCCAGTCGTGCCCGCTCCAGGCCCAGCGATGCCGGATCGAACAGGCTCTCGGACACCCGGCCGTCGCGGATCTCCCACAGGCGGCTCGGCCCGGTCGTCGTCAGCTCATCGAGACCGTCCTCGCCCCGGACGACGATCGCGTGCTTGCGCCCCAGCCGCAGCAGGGCCTCCGCGACCAGCGGCGCCATGGCCTCGTCCGCCACCCCGACGACCTGCCGTTCGACCCCCGCGGGGTTCGTCAGCGGACCCAGGACGTTGAACACGGTCGGTACGCCCAGCTCGGCACGCACCGGGCCCACGTGGCGCATCGCCGGATGGAACGTGCGAGCGAACAGGAAACCGATCCCGAGCTCGTCGATCGACCTCCGAGCCTGCTCGGGAGGCAGGTCGATCACGACCCCCCAGGCCTCGAGCAGGTCGGCCGAACCGCACTTGCCGGATGCTGCGCGGTTGCCGTGCTTGGCGACCGGCACCCCGGCGGCAGCCACCACGAGGGCGGCCACGGTCGAGATGTTGAAGGTCCCGGCCTGGTCGCCGCCCGTCCCGCAGGTGTCCACCAGGATCCCGTCGAGCTCGATCTGCTCGGCGTGCTCCAGCATCGCCCGCACCAGTCCGGCGATCTCGGCCGCGGTCTCACCCTTCGCGCGCAGGGCCACCAGGAACGCGGCGGCCTGCGCATCGGTGGCCTCGCCGGACATGATCGTGCGCAGGGCCGCACCAGCGGTCGCCTCGTCCAGGTCGTGGCCGTCCAGCAGACGGCCCACGACCTCAGACCAGGTGAACGACCCGCGGTCCATCGTTGCTCCTCCTCACGGCCAACGGCGAGCAACGGTAGCCACGGCACCCAGCACATCCGAACCGGGACCGGAGATACGACAGGAACCCCGGTTCCGAGGGTTCGCGTTGCTAGGCTGCCGCCCGACCACCGCAGACCCAAGCAACACCACCGAGGCAGGGGCGACAGATGGCCGAGGCGGCCAACGACGGAGCGAGGATCCTCGTCGTCGAGGACGAGGACGACCTGGCCGACGTGGTCATGATCAACCTGCGCATGGCCGGCTACGAGGTCGAGCACGCCGTGCACGGCGGCGAGGCGCTCGCAGCCGTCGATCGGGACACGCCCGATCTGGTGCTCCTGGACGTGATGATGCCCGTGATGGACGGCTGGCAGGTCCTCCGAAAGCTCAAGGAGGACGAGGACACCCGCGAGATCCCCGTCGTGATGCTCACCGCCTTGGCCGAGGAGCAGAACATCATCCAGGGGCACCTCGAGGGAGCGGTCCGCTACCTCACCAAGCCCTTCGAGGTGAAGAAGCTCCTCGAGATCGTGGCGACGACCCTCGATCCCGATGAGGAGGAGCTCGAGAGGCGCAAGCGCACGGTCCGCACCCTCCTCGAGCGTCTCGCCGAGCTCGAGTCGGGGCGTCCGGCGGGCGCCGAGGTGCACCTCTCGAAACTCGAGAAACCGCCACGCCAACCGCGTTCCTCCACACCCAGCGAGGAGGAACGGTCGAAGGTCGCCGAACTGACCGACAAGCAGCGGTACCTCGCCGAGCAGCTGGCGGCCGGGCGTTCGGCCCGGGAGATGTCCGAGGAGCTCGACGTGTCCCGCAGCAACGTCTACGCGACCCGCAAACGGATCGCGCGCAAGTTCGGGGTCGAGCCCAACGACGTGGCCGAGGAGGCTCGCAGGCTCGGCCTGGGCGACTAGTCCAGCTCCGAGGGAGCGTCCGCCTCGACGGGAGCACTGACGGCTCCCGGCGACTCGACGGGGACCGCGCCACCGGTCGTCGCGGCCAGGTCCAGCACCCGCCGGGCGAGATCGAAGGAATCGACGGGCTTGATGACGGCATCGTGGGCGCCGGCCCACGCAGACAGCCACCGGTCCTGCTCCCGCCCCATCAGGATGATGGTCGGGGGCGCCTTGGCACCGCGGTACTCCGCGGAGGCGCGGATCTCGTAGAGGACGGACTGGCCTCCCTCGGGGCGCATGTCCCCGTCGATCACGAGGACGTCGAAGTCCGCCGAGTTCACCGCTCGGTGCGCCTGGCGGGCGTCGGTGGCCTCCTCCACCTCGACGTCGCCGCGGCGTCGGAGCCCCGACACCGCACGTGACCGCTCCGCGGCGTCGCTCGACACGACCAGGACCCTCGTCGCCACGGCATCTCCTCGCTCCTCCACGGAGGAACCTACCCGCCGCTCACACCGCATCCCGGTGATCACCGGGGCGCCGGCCGAGGATCCCGCGGTCGTACGCGAACCCGGCCGCGAGCCCACCGGCGATCGGTCCGACCCAGTAGACCCACCAGCCGTCCCAGACACCGCCCACCAACCCGGGACCGAGCGTCCGTGCCGGGTTCATGGACGCGCCGGTGAACGGACCGCCCATCATGATGTCCATGAGCACGACGAACCCGATGGCGAGCCCCGCGATCTTGTCGAACGAACCCTCCGGGTCGACAGCGGTGCCGAAGATCACCCACACCAGGAAGAACGTCAGCACGGCCTCGATCAGCACGGCCTGACCGGACGAGATGGAGTCGGCGACCAGCGGCGTTCCCAGCTTGACCTCCCGCCACAGGTCCGCGGGCACCGAGAACCGGAGCACGGCCGCGCCCAGGATGCCGCCGAGGAGCTGTCCCCCGACGTAGGCACCGGTGTCGCGCCCCGGGAGGTTCCCGGTGGCCCAGGCGGCGATCGACACGGCCGGGTTGATGTGCCCGCCGGAGACGTGGCCGATCGCGGACACCATCGTCGCGATCGCGAGGCCGTGGGCGATCGCGATCGTGACCAGACCCACCCCTCCCGTGCCCGGCTGAGAGCCCAGGATCTGCTGTGTGGCGACGATCGATCCGGCGCCCACGTAGATCAGCGTGAACGTGGCGATGAACTCGGCGAACGCGCGTCGGCCCAGTGGATGCGTCATGAGAGAAGCCCTTGGAGTGGGGGACGTCGTGGTCGCGCGCATCGTAGGCAGAGCGGACGGCGGTCTTCACATCGGACCGCACTTACCATGCGGACCGTGCGCGTCTACCTCGACCACGCCTCCGTCTGGCCGCCCCGCCCCGAAGCGGTGCGGGCGTACCACGACGCGGTCGAGGCGACGTGGGCGGACCCCGGCAGACGTCACGCCGAGGGACGGGCGGCCCGCGACCTGCTCGACCGGGCGCGCGCGACGGTCGCCGAGACGCTCGGGGCGCCCGAGGACGGGATCGTCTGGACCTCCGGGGGCACCGAGGCCGTTCATCTCGCGGTGCTGGGATCGGCGTTGGCGGCGATCCGTCGTGGTGATGCACGGCGGCACCTTGTGGTCTCGACCGTCGAGCACTCCGCCGTGCTCGCGGCGTTGGACCGGGCCACCGACGAGTTGGGGTTCACCGCCACCAGGGTGGGGGTCGACCGTTCCGGCGTGGTCGACGCGGAGGAGGTGTTGGGCGCGATCCGCGACGACACCCTGGCCGTCCACCTGCAGCACGCGAACCACGAGGTCGGGGCGTTGCAGCCCACCCACGAGGTCGGCATGGCCTGCCGCGAACGGGGCGTGCTGCTGCACGTGGACGCGTGCCAGACCGTGGGCCAGCTGGGCGTGACCCTGGACCAGGTCGGTGCGGACCTCCTGTCGGCATCCTCCGCCAAGCTCGGAGGTCCGCACGGGGTGGGGCTGCTCACCGTCGGGCCCCGGGGCCGGGTCGCGGCGCTGCAGGCCGGCGACGAGCGCCAACGTCGCCGTCGAGCCGGTCTCGAGGACGTCCCCGGCATCGCCGGCTTCGCGGTCGCCCTCCGCGTCGCCACGGCCAACCTGGACGCCGAGCGCTCGCACCGCGAACTGCTGCGGCGACGGCTGCGCGACCGTCTGCCGACCGTGATCGACGACCTGGAGGTCCACGGTCCCCTCGCGGACGCCCATCCCGGCATCGTCGCCGCGAGCGCCCTGTACGTCGACGGGGAGGCACTCGTGGCCGCGCTGGACGAGGCCGGGTTCGCCGTCCACTCCGGCTCGTCCTGCGCCACGACCTCGGGTGAACCCTCCCACGTGCTGGTCGCGATGGGTGCCCTCACCCACGGACACGTACGGGTCTCCGTCGGACCGGACACCTCGATCGAGGACGTGGACACGTTCGTCGAGGCCTACGCCGACACCGTGACGCGGCTGCGGACCACCGCAGGGATGACCCGATGAGCGATCGGAGCGACGCCGAACCCGACCTCACCGTCGACACGTTGGGCCAGCCGTGCCCGGTGCCGGTGATCGAGCTCGCGACGGCGATCCGTACCGCAGAGGTCGGGACGGTCGTGGACGTCCTCAGCGACGACCCCGCGTCCAAGGTGGACATCCCCGTCTGGTGCAGGATGCAGCGTCAACGCTTCGTCGGTCAGCAGGACCTGGACGCGGGCGGCTGGCGCTACACCGTCGAGAAGACCCGCGAGATGCCGGACAGCCCGGACCGGAACGGAGACCGGGACGAGAACCGAAGCTAGGACCGGAGCTGGGAACGGGTCCTCTCGGCTCGCAGGACGTCCGCGACGTCGGCGTCGCCCTCGCGATAGCGGCGGGCGATCTCGTCGTTGAGACGGTCGATGCGGTCCAGGAGCCGCGATCGCACCTCGGAGAGGCGTTCCTCCTCGACCGCGAGCTTGCCGAACCGCTTGGCGAGGGTGCGGTCGTCCAGTTCCCCGAGGTCGCCGAGCGGTTCGATGTTGGCGGCACGTTCACCCGCCCGGCGCAACTCGTCCGGCACCGACACGTCGGCGGCGACGGCCCGTGGACGCAGATCGTGTCCGGCCGCGGGCGCACGCTCGTCGGCGAGCACCTCGGGCAGGTCGTCAAACGCGTCGGTTGCGACACCGTCGTCGCGACGGCGACGAACCTCCGCGTGCAGCACGTCGAGCTTGCCCTGCACGACCCTGCGGGCGTAGGAGATCACGCGCTCCTCGTCACGACAGTCGTCCCGCATCTGCCGCAGCGTGTCGGTGTCAGCGTCCTCGATCCCCTCGAGGTGGTGCTCGTCGAGGATCGCGTCGATACGACGCCGCTTCCGGTCGCCCTCGGTGCGCGCGGCCGGGATGAGGTCGTCCTGGTCCGGACTCAAGGACGGCTCAGCTGAAGCTGTCCCCGCAGGCACACGACTGGTTCGCGTTCGGGTTGTCGATCGCGAATCCCGACGCCTCGAGGCTCTCCTTCCAATCGACCGTCGCCCCCCGCAGGTACATCGCGGACTGCTGATCGATGCGGACCGGGACACCGTGCTGCTCGTACTCGGTGTCGCCGTCGAGCTCGCGGTCGTCGAAGAACAACGCGTACTGGAAGCCTGCGCAACCGCCGGCCTGCACGGCCACACGCAACGCGACGTCCTCGGCGCCGCCTTCCTGCTCGGCGATGAAATCCTTCATCTTGGCGGCAGCCCGCTCGGTGACGGTCACGACCGTCTCGAGGTCGGGCTTGTCGCTCGAGATCTGGGTGAGGGCCTCGCTCATGGGTTCGTGCCTCGGATCGAGTGGCTACGAGTCATTGCACAGTGTACCGGTCCGCAGACGTGCGACATCGAACGTCCGTACGCGCCCTACGCACGCGACGCGAGACGTTCGGCCGCCCCGGCCACCTCTGCCGCGGGGTCGTCTCCGGGGCCGTCCGGGGCGGCCTCCTCGATGTCGGCCGGACCCTCCAGGAGCCCCGACAGTCGGCCGACGACGGCGGCCACGGGCACCCCGGCATCCCGACCGACGGCGAGCACGGCCGCGACCACCTTCCCCTCGCCGCTGGTCGCGTCCAGGCGCCCCTCGCCCGTGATGACGAGATCGGCGTCACGTACCGCGTCCGCCAGCCCGACGGCCTCGGCGATCGTCGCCGCCCCTGGCTCGAACCGCGCCCCGAGAGCCGCCGACAGACCGAAACCCAGCCCGCCGGCCGCCCCGGTTCCGGGCCCTCGACGGTCGACGCCCCCGAGGTCTCGCTCGACCACGTCCGCCCAGCGCATCAATCCCTCGTGCAGCGTCCCGACCGCCTCCGGCGTCGCGCCCTTCTGCGGGCCGTAGGTCGCGGCGGCCTCGGTCAGCGGCGTCTCCACGTCCGTCCAGAGCACGACGTCGACGTCGCTCCAGCCCTCCGCGAGCCGGCCGCGCTCCACCTCCCCCACGTGCCGCAGCTCGCCGCCGCCGATCTTCAGACCGTTGCCGTCCTCGCGCAGGACTCGCACGCCCAACGCGGTCAGCGCCCCGGCGCCACCGTCGACCGTCGCCGAACCGCCCAGTCCGACCGCGATCCGCCCGGCGCCGTCACGCCGGGCGGCTTCGAGGAGCTGCCCGACCCCGTAGGTCGTGGTCTGCAGCGGATCTCGCTCCGTCTCGTGCAGCCACCGCAGACCGCACGCCTCGGCGGACGCGATCACCGCCGTACCGTCCGCACGCCGGAGCCACCCGGCGACCCTGGGCCGACCGAGAGGGTCCGCGACCTCGACCTCGCGCACCTGGTCGCTCTCCGCGGCGACGACCTCCAACGTGCCCTCGCCACCGTCCGCCAACGGCACCTGGGTCAACTTGTCGTCCGGCCGCGCCGCGCACCATCCACGGGCGATCGCCGATGCCGCCTCCGCGGACGTGAGCGTCCCCCCGAACGAGTCCGGGGCGATGACGACACGCACGACTGGTCCTCTACAGAGTGGATTGCCGCCGGGGATGACCGCCGGTGGGCGGCGAGGGTAACCGCACCCCGGATGCGGTAAGCTCCCGACGAGTTATTGTCAACATGACAAGAACCCTCCGAGGAGCTGCCCATGTCCCCCACCGCGACGACGTCGGACACGAGGACGAACGCACCAACCACCGCGACGCCGGCCGTCCCCGACGACTCCCCCCTCCACCTCCTCGGCCGCCGCGCCGACCCGGGTTCCGAGAAGGGCGTCTCCTGCCCGGGGGCGCTGCCATCACCCAGCGAACCGGGCCTGCTCGACCGGGCCCGGCGCGCCCGTGCGGCCCTGGCCGACCAGGTGGTGATCCTCGGTCATCACTACCAGCGTGACGAGGTGATCGACTTCTCGGACGCGCGCGGCGACTCCTTCACGCTCGCGCGGCACGCCGCGGACGCGCAGGCTCCGTACATCATCTTCTGCGGGGTCCACTTCATGGCCGAGTCCGCCAGCATCCTCGCCCGCGAGGACCAGCGGGTGGTGCTCCCGGACCTGGCCGCAGGATGCTCGATGGCCGACATGGCCGAGGCCCACCAGGTGGTCGACGCGTGGGATCGTCTGGAGCGTGCCGGGGTCGCCGATGCGGTGGTCCCGCTGACCTACATGAACTCCACCGCGGCGATCAAGGCGTTCACCGGAGAGCAGGGGGGCGCCGTGTGCACGTCCTCGAACGCCTCCAGGGCCATGACCTGGGCGTTCGAGCAGGGAGACAAGGTCCTGTTCCTCCCGGATCAGCACCTCGGCCGGAACACCGCGGTGCTCGAGATGGGCATGTCTCTGGACGAGTGCGTGGTCTACGACCCCTGGAAGCCCGACGGGGGGGTGACCGACGAACAACTCGCCGAGGCGCGGGTGATCCTGTGGAAGGGCCACTGCTCGGTCCACGCACGGTTCCTGCCGCACATGGTCGAGCAGATCCGCGCCGAGGTGCGCGGCGTCGAGGTGCTCGTCCATCCGGAGTGCCGTCACGAGGTCGTCATCCAGGCCGATCGGATCGGATCGACCGGTCAGATCATCGGGTGGGTCGAGGACGCTCCCGCCGGGGCCAAGCTCGCGATCGCCACCGAGCTCAACCTGGTGAAGCGCCTGGCCGCGGAGCACGAGGACAAGCAGATCGTCTTCCTCGACGACACCGTGTGCTTCTGCGCCACGATGAACCGGATCGACCTGCCGCACCTGACCTGGGCGATGGAGAGCCTCCAGGAGGGCGAGATCGTCAACGAGGTGGCCGTCGATCCCGACGTGCGCCACTGGGCTCGTGTCGCCCTCGACCGGATGCTGTCGCTGCCCGGAGACTGAGGGTCAGCTCTCAGGCTGTCGTAGTGCCGCCCGGGTCGGCGGTGACGTCGTCGGGAGGCTCGTGCGGGAGCAGGACCCGGAACGTCGCGCCTCCGTTCGGAGCATCCTCGATCCAGACGCGCCCGCCGTGCAGCGCCGAGAACCGCGCGACGAGCGCGAGCCCGATACCCGTGCCGGGCGACGGCTGCGTGGCGGCCTTCGGTCCCTGCCGGAACGGCTCGAAGAGGACCTCACGCAGCTCCTCCGGGATGCCCGGCCCGTCGTCCTCGACGGTGATCATGCCGCCCTCGGGCACCAACTCGACGCGCACCCAGATCGGCGTGCCGTCGGGCGTGTGCTTGCCGGCGTTGTAGACGAGGTTCTCCACGATCCGCTCGACCTTCGGCCCGTCCGCCCGCACCCGCACCGCTCGCTCGGCGTCGACCCGGACGGGATGATCGTGCAACTCGATCTGGTCGACGACGTGCCGGCACACCTCCGCGATGTCCACCTCGGCGAGCGCCAACTGCACCGTCCCCCTGGACAGGCGGTCGACGTCGAGAAGGTCCTTGAGCATCTCGGTGAGGCGTTCGGCGTTGCGGAAGAGCCGGTCCAGCATGTGCGTGACACGCTCCTCCGGCAGGTCGTGCCAGTGACCGCGCAGAGTCTGGGCGTAACCGGCGATCGATGTCAGCGGCGTGCGCAGCTCGTGCGAGACCGCCTGCAGGAACGTGGTCTGCATCTCGTTGACCGCGCGCAGGCGCTCAGCGGATTCCTGCTCGGCCTCCAGCGCGGCCTGCAGGGCCTCGTCAGCTTCCTGTCGGGCGGAGACGTCGAACATGACCCCCTGCACCGCGACGACGCGGTCGTGCTCGTCGGTGATCGGCGTGTAGCGGTCCTCGAGCCAGACGTAGTGACCCTCACGGTGTCGGAAGCGGGCCGTCACCGAACCGGCGTCGGCCGGACCCAGATCCCGCGTCGACCGCACGACGTGCCGGTCCTCCGGATGGGCGCGGGCCAGGGGGAGCATGGGATCCGCGTAGAAATCGGACGGGAGGAACCCGGTGATCTCCTCGACCGTCGCGTTGACGAACTCGAACCGCGGTTCCGGCTCGAGCTGGAGGAGGTAGACGACGCCCTGTCCCCGTTCCGCCAGCGTGCGGAACCTCCGCTCGCTCTCACGGAGCGCTCGCTCGGCGGCCTTGCGAGGACCGATGTCGGTCGACAGCGCGCTGACACCGACGACGTCCCCCGCGGCGTCGCGGATCGGGCTCACCGTGAGGGCGACCTCGATCAGCCGCCCGTCCCGGTGCTGTCGCCTCACCTCGGTCTTGAGCGACTCCCCCGCTGCCACACGCCCCAGGATCCGTCGCTGCTCCTCGTGGTGGTGCTCACCGGGGGGAGCCAGCACGCCCACGTCGCGGCCGAGGACCTCCTCGGACGGGTACCCGTAAAGGCTCTCGGCGCCGGGGTTCCACGCCTCGATGGTCCCGTCCAGCGCGGCACCGATGATCGCGTGGTCCGCGGACTCGACGATCGCCGCGAGCTGCCGGCGCGCCTCCTCCGCACGACGGCGCCCGGAGACGTCGCGCAGCACCCCCACGAGGACGGATCGCCCGTCCGGAGCGGTGACGATCTGCCCGACCGACTCCACCGGCACGGAGCTGCCGTCGGGACGTTGGAGGTCGAACTCGGCGCGGATCCCCTCGCCGGCGGCACCGCGCAGCTCGGCGATCCGCTCCCGGAGCCGACCGCCGTCCAAACTGGGCGTGAGGTCCGACGGCGTCGCGCCGACGATCTCGTCGAGCGGGACGCCGTAGAGCTCGGCTGCGGCGGGGTTGGCGTACACGAAGCGCACGGTGTCCGGATCGCTGATGACGACCGCGTCGCTGATCTGGTCCACGACCCGGCGGAACAGCGCGAGGTTCGACTGGGCGCGCCGACGCGGCGAGATGTCCTGCATGATGCCGTAGACGCCGGCCACCTCGTCGTCGACGACGATCGGGATGTAGGTCGCCCCGACGGGCAGCTCGTGCCCGTCGGGGCGCCGGATCCGGGTCTCGAAGCTCCGTGGTTCGCCTCGCAGGGCCGCGCGGAAGTTCTCCCCGATCTCCTCGCGACGTTCGTCGGGCACGAAGTCGGTCCACGGACGGCGGGCGAACTCGTCAGGGGTCAGGCCGACCATCTCGGCGGACACCGGGTTCTGGCGCACCAGGTTCCCTCGGTGGCCCCAGGCCTGGACCGCGTCAGGGTGCTGGTCGAAGAGCGAGCGGTAGCGCTGTTCGTTGCGCCGCAGCTGCTCCGAGGTCTCGCGCTGGCGGCTGCGGGTCTGGGCCACGACCAGCGCGACGCCGATCCAGATCGCGACCTCCGCGACATCCTCCAGAACAGCGCCGGCCGTCACCCCCGGTTGGTAGACCAACGGGGCGGCGGTCACCAGGACCACGAGACCGCTCTCGAGGAGCACCCAACGCGATCCGACGGTGATCGCTGCGTGGACGAGCACGACGAGGAACAGCGCGTGCAGTCCGCTGTCCTCGCCACCGGTGAGGGCCACGAGAAGCGCCACGAGGACGACCACGGCGACCCCGGCGGTGCGGTGCAGCCGGTCCCGCTGAGATCCCGCGTCGTCCATGGTGGAGGGGCCGCCCGTGGGTAGGTCGGTCGGAGCTGGCCCCTCAAGGGTATTCGCAGTGGGCGCGCCGGACGTCAGTTCGGGTCGAAGCTCTCGTCGGCCTCGAGCCGGACCACTTCGACCGGATCGAGTTCACGGAGCCGTTGTTCGGCCGTGGCCGCGAGTTCGGGGTCCTCGGTGTGGACGCCGACGAGGATCTGGTCCTCCTCCTGCACGCGTGTCACGAAGGGCTGCAGGCTCTGGGCCCACATCATCGCCTTGCGTCCGCCCGTCTCGACGCCGATGAGTCCACCGGCGATCTGTCCGGTGGCCGCACCGGCGACACCGGCGTACAGCGCCGCAGCGCCGGCGGCGAGACCGACACCGGGGATCGCGCTGACCGCGAGGCCCGCGACCGAACCGAGCACACCGCCGCCGAGGGTGCCCGCGCTCAGACCCGCCAGCGCGGACTTGCCGATCCCGGCGGTCCCGGTCGAGCCAGGTGATCCGGTCACCCGGCCCTGGCCGGGCCGCATCGAGTGATCGGATCCGAGCAGGCTCAGCTCGTCGTCGTCGACGCCCGCCTCGCGGAGCTCCTCGATCGCCCCTCGGCCCTCGTCCAACGTCTCGACGACGGCGACGACGTTGTGGTGGGCGAGTCGCTTCTCGACCATCAACTCCCCTGGCGGCTGGCTTCGATCGGCTCCTGCGAGCTCGGCGCCGGCTCACCGGGCAGGTGGAGCTCGTTGCGGACCCTGTCCACACCACCCACCGCGCCGGTGCGCCGGACGATCTCGTCGATGCGATCCTGGGTCGGCACGGGACCCCGGAGGGTCACCACTCCGCCCTGGGCGATCACGACGATCTCGCCACTGGGGACGTCGACGTGCCCGAGGACCTCGCTCTTCACCTTGTGCTCGAGGGTCCGGCGGTCGTACTCGTCCTGGCCGAGGTCGACGCGCTCGGCGACCGCTCCCTTGGCCTGGCCGGCCTGGTACTCGACCTGCCGTTCGACGGTGTCGAGCCCGTCACGCATCGCTGCCTCGATCTGATCGGTGGCTTGCGCCCGACGTGCTCGTCCGCGCTCCGGATCCGCGAAGTACGCCGCGGCTGCACCGCCGGCCGCACCGATCAACATCAGCGTCAGTCCCTTGAACTTGCCCATGGTTCCTCCGTTCGTGCCGCATCCGTCCACACCACGACCATGGAGGCGGGTGCGCCGTGACGCCAGCCTCTGACCTGTCCGTTCGCTCCCTCGGAATCCCGTCGCCGGACGGACGTACGGGGTCCGGCGTGGCCCTTCAGGAGCGGGGATCGCGGTCCACGAACGGAGGGTCGACCACCTCGAAGCCCAACCCGTTGCCGCGGACGTCCACGGTGACGTCGTCACCCGGCCCGAGCGGCGTGTCGAGGTAGGCGAGCCCGATGCCCGTCCGGAGCGTCGGTGAGTACGACCCGGAGGTGACCTCGCCGACCCGGTCGCCGTCGGCGCGCACCTCCATGCCCCGCCGTGGGATGCCACGGTCGTCGGCCCGCAGTCCGTACAGCCGGCGGGCAGGCGCCTGCTGCTCCGAGGCGACCAACGCCTCCCGTCCGTGGAAGTCGTCCCGGTCGAGCTTCACCGCCCAGGACAACCGCGCCTCGTACGGGTCCGTGTCGGGTCCCAGGTCGTTGCCGTGGAGCGGGTAGCCCATCTCCAGGCGCAGGGTGTCGCGCGCTCCGAGCCCCGCGGGGACCGCTCCCAGATCGATCAGCTCGCGGAACACACCCGGAGCGTCGGAACCCGGCAGCACGAGTTCGGCGCCGACCTCCCCCGTGTAACCGGTGCGGCAGAGCCATCCCTCGTCGGACGGACCCAGATCGATCGTCGCGATCCCGCGGTGGTCCACCGCCGCGACGACACCCGGGTACAGGCGCCCCAGCAGATCCAGGGAATCGGGGCCCTGCACGGCCACGATCGCGAGCTGCCGCGACGCGTCCGTCACCGTGGCGTCACGGTCGTCGGCCTCCTTCAGGAGCCGCCCCAGCACGGTCCGGGTGTTCGCGGCGTTGGGGACGGTGAGGAACCGCTCGGCCGCGAGCCGGTAGACGATCAGGTCGTCGAGGATCCCACCGTCGTCGTCGCAACACAGCGTGTACTGGGAGCGACCGTCCGACAGGCGCGTCGGATCGTTGGTGAAGCTCGTCGCGACGACGTCCTCGGCGTCCGGCCCCTCGACCCACACGCTGCCCAGATGGCTCACGTCGAACACCCCGACGCGTTCCCGGACAGCCTCGTGTTCGCTGACCGTCCCCTCGTACTCCAACGGCATCCCCCACCCCGCGAACGGCGCGATGCGTGCCCCGAGTTCCTCGTGCAGGGCGTGCAGAGATGTCTTCATGAGATCCTGGGTCTCCTCGCTCACCGCTCGCCTTCCCTGGCCGTCACGAGGGCGGTCGTACGCCGGATGTCGCGCGGGATGTGTCGCGCGGGCCCTGTGCGCAGCATGCCACGCGACGGACCGTCTCACTCACGTCCAGGGGCCCCGTCCAGGGGCCGGTGCGCCCCGTTCCGGGCTTCACTACCGTGCGAGTCGGACCGTTCCGACCGGCAGGAGACCGTGGTGGCCGAGAACCGCTTCGACGTGATCGTGCTCGGGGGAGGTACGGGCGGGTACTCGTGTGCCCTCCGCGCGGCCCAGCTGGGGCTGACGGTCGGCCTGGTCGAGCGGGACAAGGTCGGGGGGACCTGCCTGCACCGCGGGTGCATCCCCTCGAAGGCGCTGCTGCAGACCGCGGAGGTCGCCGATCACGTCCGCGATGCCGGGGACTTCGGCGTCTCGGCCACGCTCGAAGGCCTGGAGGTCGCCAAGGTCAACGAGCACAAGGATTCCGTGGTCAGCGCGATGTACCAGGGGCTGCAGCACGCCCTGAAGGCCCGGGGCGTCGAGACGATCGACGGTCACGGTCGCCTCGTCGACGCCGGGACCGTCGAGGTCGAGGGCGAGACGTTCCAGGCCGACGCGGTCGTCCTGGCCACCGGGTCGGTTCCGCGCGAGATCCCGCCCGCCCCGTTCGACGGCGAGCGGATCATCAGCTCCGACCACGCCCTGAACCTGCAGGAGGTCCCCGAGCGTCCGATCGTCCTGGGCGCGGGCGCGGTCGGGATGGAGTTCGCGACCGTCTGGAACGGCTTCGGCTCCGACCAGGTCACCGTCATCGAGCTCGAGGACCGCGTCCTCCCACTCGAGGACCCCGACGCCTCCAGGGAGATCGCCCGGCAGTTCAAGAAGCGCGGCATGGAGCTGCACACGTCCGCCGAGCTGTCCTCTGCAGACGCCAGCGACGGCGGGGTCGTCTGCACCGTCCAGACGGGCGACGGCGAGGAGAAGATCGAGGGTGACCTCCTGCTGGTCGCGGTCGGTCGACGCCCCGTCAGTGAGGACTGCGGCTACGAGGAGGCCGGGATCGAGCTCGACCGCGGGTTCGTGACCGTCGACGAGTTCTGCCGGACCAGCGTCGACGGGGTGTACGCACTGGGTGACCTGATCCCGACGCTGGGGCTGGCGCACGCCTCGTTCGCCGAGGGCTTCCTGGTCGCCGACCAACTCGGTGCGCTGGACGTCGCCCCGATCGACTACGCCGGCGTCCCCCGGGTGACCTACTCGCACCCCGAGGTCGCCTCGGTCGGTCTCAACGAACCCGAGGCGAAGGAACGGTTCGGCGACGTCGAGGTCCAGAAGTACAAGTTCCAGACCCTGGCACGCGCACGCATGATGAACGCCGAGGGGCTCGTGAAGCTCGTCGCGATCAAGGACGGCGACCAGGCGGGGCGGGTCGTCGGGGTCCACCTGATCGGGCCGCACGCGACCGACCTGATCGCCGAGGGCGAGCTGATCTACAACTGGGAGGCGCTGCCGATGGACGTCGCGCGGTTCGTCCACCCCCACCCGTCGCTGAACGAGGCGATCGGCGAGGCGCACCTGGCCCTCGCCGGCCGCGCCCTGCACGGCTGACCCGGAACCGACACCACACACAAACACACACAAACACACACAAACTCACGTACACCACACGAACAACACCCACGGAAGGCACATCCGATGGCCGAGGAGGTCAAGCTCCCGCAGCTCGGCGAGTCCGTCACCGAGGGCACGATCACCGCGTGGCTCATCGAGGAGGGCGAAGAGATCAAGGAGGACGAACCCCTCTTCGAGATCTCGACCGACAAGATCGACACCGAGGTGCCCTCCCCCGCCACAGGCGTCCTGAAGGAGATCAGGGCCCAGGTCGACGAGACCGTCGAGGTCGGAGCCGTCGTCGCGATCATCGACACCGACGGTGAGGCCGCCGCCGAGGAGCCGAGCGAGGAGGCACCGGCCGAGGAAGAGGAAGAGGCCGCCGCCGAGGAGGCCGAGGACGCGGCCGAGGAGGCGGCCG
>CAZHZQ010000046.1:0-15894 GCA_964537235.1 uncultured Actinomycetota bacterium
TCCGGGTCACCGCGCGGATCGCCCCGTTCATACCGGGTGCGTCGCCACCGCTGGTCAGCACGGCGATGCGCATGTCGTCTCCCTCGTCGTCGCGACCTCGCGTCGCGGAGTCGCGTCGCGTCGCGGGGTGCTGGGTCGGTGCGGCGTCGCGTTGCGGCGGGGTTCAGCCAACCAGAACACCCGCGGACGTCCCACCTCCCACCGCGGTCGACCCGTCGAGTGGCGGCTCCGTTGCGAGAACGCGACCCAGCTGCCACTCGACGGGATGTCCGGTCAGGAGCGACGATGCCGGAGGACGAGCGCGGCGCCGACGGTCGCGATGGCGAGCAACCCGGCTCCCCCACCGGTGGCGGGCAACGACCGCTCAGGCACTGGTGCCGGAGCAGCGTCCGGCCCCAGGTCGGACCCGGGCGAGGCGTTGGTGACCGTCGTGAGCTCGGGACCCGCAGCCGCCAGCTCGTCGTGGCAGAACGGCACGTCGACCCACTCCTTGTCGCCGTACAGGCGCAGCTGGTCGTCCCAGTACGGAGAGGTCTCGTCGGTCGACTGCGAGTAGGTGAGGATCGTGTCCACGTCGGGGCAGCCGTCGTCCGTGAAGCTCACGGTCATCACGAAGCTGGAGCCGTGGTCAACGTTGTTGTACGCGTCCTCGCCCAGCCACGACACGTTGATCGCATTGAAGACGCCCAGCGCCCCGGGCCCGCCGTGGACCGGCAGCTGTTCGTCGCCACGTGTCTCCGACTGGTAGCCCCGGAGCGGCGCATCGAGCGGGATCCCGGCACCCCGCAGGTCGTCGATCGCGTCCCCGAGCGCCTGCTGCACCTCCGGGTGGTCGGTGTCCAACGTGTTGGGCGTGCGCACCGGATCGTCGGGGTCGAAGCTGTCGGCCCACGGCCCGCCGGTCGCACCCCTGGCGTACGTCCAGAACCGACGGAACAGGATCGCGCCGTCGCTTCCGAGGTCGTCGCGCAGATCCCAGTTCGCCAGCGCCTCACACGCCCCTTCCGTGGAGGTGGGCCCGCTGGACGAGGGCGCGGTCCCGCCGAACGACTCGCACATCTCGACGGCCGCATCGCGGGTCAGCTCGCCGGCATGCTGCCGGTTGCCGAACATGATCCCCTGGAGCTGCTCGAGGGTGAACCGGTCACCGTCGAGACCGTCCTCGCCGGCCAGCCGTTCGATCACCTGGACCAGCCCCAGTCGGGTCCGCAGCGTGCGGGCGGTCCGTTCGTCGCCGATGATCTCGGCGAAGCCCTCGATCGGCTCCTCCGGGTTGGTGAGCCAGTAGCTGTCGTTGGAGTTCGTGACGTAGTCGTCGCGGAACATGTGGGGTTCGTTGCTCGGCCCGAACGTGCCCGGCGCCGCCGCGTCGTCGTCGCTCCCCCACCCGCACGCCGACCTCGCTCCGTCCAGCACGGCGACGCGCACAGAGGCCCACAACGCCTGACCTGTCGCGGTGCTGCAGCTGTCCAGTTTGTCGTCGGTGACGTGCGGGATCGCCCCGATGTCCGCGTAGTAGGCCTCCCCGGAGGCGTCCGCGGCGATCGTGTTGACCCACGGGATCCCCTGGTAGGTGGTCAGGATGTCGTGCAGCTCGCGGACCGAGGTGGCCTGGTTCACCTCGAAGAAGTGGTTGAGGTAGCGGAAGTTGCGCGAGTTCACGTCGCCGAGCGCCCAGGCGGTCGCGTCGGTCCACGGGAAGATCGGCAGCCCGGCCAGCGAGTCCAGGACGGGTCCGTACTCGGTCTCGTAGATCGCACCCGCCCGCTCCTCGACCACGTCGTCGGCCATCACCGGGACGGTGACCTCGGTGCGGGTCATCTCGCGCGGTTCGCCGTCGACCAGGTAGGTGGTCGGGGAGCCCGGCAGGAGCTTCAGCTCGAAGATGGTGAAGCGGCGCGCCGTGGAAACGGTGTGACTCCACCCCATCGTGGATGTGTGTCCGATCAGCACGAGCGGGACCCCGAACAGGCTGGCCCCGTGCACGTCGACCTCTCCGGGGATCGTCAGGTGCGCCTGGTAGAAGCGTTCGCTGCCATGCCAGGGGAAGTGTGGGTTGCCCAGCACCATGCCGCGACCGTTGGCGGTCGCCTCCTTCCCGAGGCCGTAGGCGTTCGACCCGACCGGGAGGTCCAGGCGCTGGTCCAGCTCCTGCACCTGCTCCGGCGTGACGGTGGCCGCGTCCCCGCCACCTCCGGTGGCGCTGGGGTGAGGCGGCTCGGCGCCCGCGATGCCGTCGAGGGCGATCCCCGAGCTCGCGAGGATCCCCAGTGAGTAGAAGCGCAGGTACACGTCCTGCGCGGTGATGGGCCGCACCCACTCCGCCCCCCTGCAGCGCGGGTCGTCGATGCCATCAGCTCCCCCGACCTCCGCCAGCCAGTGGTTGTAGCCGGCGACGTACCCGGCCACGCCGTCATCGATGCCGTCGACCGGTCCGATCGGCGGCGGCTCGGCGAGCATCTCATCGATCACGCCCTGCTGGATGATGGCGCGGTAGTAGACGTCGCTCGAGAAGTTGTCGAACGCGAAGCCGTTGCCCTCGACGGTGTACGTCTCGTCCGGTCCGAACCACCGTGACCGCTCGCCGTTCACGGTCGTGTACTCCTCGGCCATCTCGCAGAGGTTGTCGCCGGCGAACGCGTACCCGTAGCCGAACCCGATGTCGCCGAAGTCGTTTCCCAGGATGTGCGGGATGCCGTGGACGGTGCGCCGGATGGTGGCCTCGTACGTGTCGTCACCCGCAGCTGACGCCGGCGACGCGCCGACCAGCAGCGCGGCGAGGACGGCGACAGCGGACAGCACGGCGACCGGACGTGTGGAACGGGTGGGGCGCACCGGAGGCTCCTCGGGGAGTGCGGGGACGATCACCGGAGGGTTTCGCGGTCCGACCTCCCGTTCCCTGCCATCGGTGGCTCCTCACGGCAGCACACTGCATCCGGCCTCCACCCCGGTCGACCCGTCGAGTGGCGGCTCCGTTGCGAGAACGCGACCCAGCTGCCACTCGACGGGATGGAGCGGGGCTAGTTGCGCGAAGAGGACGGGTGGATGCTCTCGAGGAGGCCGCGCAGCCGGAATGCCCGAGCGGGGTGGCGCAGCTTGGTGAGGGTCTTCTTCTCGATCTGCCGGATCCGCTCGCGGGTGAGCCCGAACTGCTCCCCGATCTCCTCGAGCGTGTGCTCCTCGCCGTCCATCATCCCGAACCGCCACATCAGCACGGCACGTTCGCGCGCGTCCAACGCGGACAGGGCGGCGGCGATCTCGCTGCGGGTCATGATGCTCGCGGCCGAGGTCGCGGGGTCCACGGTGTCCTCGTCGGCGACCAGCTCGCCCAGGCTGGCGTCGCCGTTCTCGCCGACGGGCGTGTCCAGCGAGGCGACGTCCTGGGCGGCCTGCCGCAGCTCGCGCAGGCGCCCGATCGTGAGGTCGAGCTCGTTGGCGACCTCCTCCTCGGTGGGCTCGCGCCCCAGCTGCTGCAGCAGATCGAGCTCGACGAACCGGATCTTGCCGAGGGTCTCGAACACGTGGGCCGGCAGCCGGACCGTGCGCGCCTTGTCGGCCAGACCCCGCTGCAGCGCCTGGCGGATCCACCAGGTCGCGTAGGTCGAGAACTTGTAGCCCTTGGTGTGGTCGAACTTCTCGACGGCGCGGATCAGGCCGAGGTTGCCCTCCTGGATCAACGACAGCAGGTCCAGGCCGCGCCCCCGGAACTTGCGGGCGTTGGAGACGACCAGCCGGAGGTTCGCGCGGGTCATGTGGTCCTTGGCCTGCCAACCGCCCCGCGCGATCGTGTTCAACAGCGCGTTCTGCCGCGCGGTGTGCGTCAGGTCGGACCGTGCGAGCATCCGCTCGGCCGACAGCCCGGCGCTGTAGCGCTTGGCGAGGTCGACCTCTTCCTCGGGCGTGAGCAGATCGGTGCGACCGATCTCGTTGAGGTACTGGCGAATCGGGTCGGAGGAGGCACCGACCGGGGCGGGCTCGGGGCGCTCGACCCCCTCGGACAGGTCGTCGACGACCTGCAGACCGCGCTCGCGGGCGTCCTCGGCGATCTCGTCCAGCCAGCTCTCGCCCTGAGCGATCGGGTCGTGCAGCTCGTGCAGCTCCGAGAGCAGCACGTACCCGCGGCCGGCGGCGCGCTCGAAGAGCTCGGCCAGGGCCTCCGGGAAGGCGTCCACGACTTCCACTCCGGCGCTCTCCTGTGTCGGCCGCCGGTGTCATCGACCGGTGCGGGCTCCCGCTGAAGGCCTTCAGTATGCGCGAGGAGGCGCCAACGGTCCACAACCCCGGCTGGTCCGAACGGGCTAGAGCCCGCGGAGGCGTTCGACGCCCTCGTCCAGCACCGCGTCGGTCTTGCAGAACGCGAACCGCGCGAGATGCTTCCCACGTTCGGGGTGGAGGTAGAACACGGACGTGGGGACGGCCGCCACGCCGACCTTCGCGGGCAGCTCGCGGCAGAAGGTCACGTCGTCGTCGTAGCCGACCGAGCGGACGTCGACGGTGGCGTAGTACGTGCCCTCCGGGACGAACACCGCGAACCCGGCGTCGGCCAACCCGTCACACAGCCGGTCGCGTCGTCGGCGGTAGTCCTCCGCGAGATCCTCGAAGTAGACGTCCTCCAGCTGCAAGGCCTGAGCCACCGCGTGCTGGAAGGGCGTGCCGTTCGTGTACGTGACGAACTGCTTGGCGGTGCGGACGGCGGCGTTCAGCCGGGGCGGGGCGCAAACCCAACCGATCTTCCACCCGGTGAACGAGAAGCTCTTGGCCGCCGACGAGATCGTGACCGTGCGCTCCCGCATCCCGGGGAACGTCGCCAGCGGGACGTGCTCACCGTCGAACGCCAGGTGCTCGTAGACCTCGTCGGTGACCGCGACCAGATCGTGCTCCACACACAGCTGCGCGAGGTGGGCGAGCTCGTCGCGGGTGAACACCTTGCCGGTCGGGTTGTGCGGGCTGTTCAGCAGCAGGACACGCGTGCGGGGCGAGATCTTGGACGCCACCTCGTCGACGTCGTAGGTCCAGCGCGGGGCGCCGTCGACCGGAGGCCGCAAGGTGACGACCTGGAGCTGCGCCCCAGCCATGGCGACCGACGCCTCGTACGAGTCGTAGAACGGCTCGAAGGTCACCACCTCGTCGCCGACGTCGAGCAGCGCCTGCAGCGCCGAGAAGACCGCTTCGGTCGCCCCGGCCGTGACCGTGATCTCGGCGTCAGGGTCGTAGTCGAGGTCGTGGAACCGCTGCTGGTGGTCGGCGATCGCCTGTCGCAACATCGGCACGCCGGCACCCGGGGCGTACTGGTTGAATCCGGCCTCGATCGCATCGATCGCCGCCCGCTTGATCTCGTCAGGACCGTCGCGGTCGGGGAAGCCCTGGCCGAGGTTCACCGCGTCGTGCTCGAGCGCCAGCGCGGTCATCTCCGCGAAGATCGTCGTGCCGAAACCCTGCAGCTTCGCGGTGAGGTACGGGTTGCGTTCCACTACTTCTTGCCCTTGTTGCGCTTCTTGAAGGCGCGGACCTCCTGGAGCGACTCCTCGCTGTCGATGTCGGCGACCGACCGCGGCTGGTCGTCGCCGAACGGGGCGGCGGCCTCCGCCCAGCCGTCCGGGGCGACCCCGAACCGTTTGCCGAGCACGGCGAGGAGGATCTTGCTCTTCTCCTCGCCGTAGCCGGGCAGGTCCGTCAGGCGGCCGAGGAGTTCCCCGCCGTCCGCTGCCGTCTCCCAGACCGCGGCCGCATCCCCGTCGTAGTGCTCGACGAGGTGCGCGCAGAGGTCGCGGCAGCGCTTGGCCATCGACCCGGGGAAACGGTGCAGCGCCGGCTTCTCCTTGAACACCGTTTCGATCTCGTCGTCGGACATCCCGGCGATGCGCCTGGCGTCCAGCTCGCCGTCGAGCCGTTCCTGCAGCCGGTGGGGACCCATGAACGCCCACTCCATCGGGATCTGCTGGTCGAGCAGCATCCCGATGACCAGCGCCAGCGGATCCTCGTCGAGCAGTCGGTCGGCGTCGTCGTCGCCGGTGACGTAGAAGGTCACAGGTGCACCCCTTCGGTGGTCCTCCACAGGTCCTTCATGCACGTCCGTCCAGACGCACCGTAGTGGCCTCCGCGTACCGTCGGATCCACAGATCCACCCACGGAAAGGTGGCCCATGCCGGTCTACGAATGGCTCGGGGCGTCCTGGGGCGATCTCGCGATGGTCGGCGTCTCGGCGGTGGCGATCTACGTCACGGTGGTCGTGTACACGAGGCTCGCCGGCCTGCGGTCGTTCTCGAAGATGTCGAGCTTCGACTTCGCGATCACGGTCGCGTTCGGGTCGATGATGGCGACCGTCGCCGTGTCCCCCACCGCGACCCTGGCCCAGGGCGTGGTCGGCCTGGGGGTGCTGTACCTCCTCCAGGTGACGGTGGGTGCCCTGCGCCGGCGGTCCGTCTTCCAGAAGGTCGTCGACAACCAGCCCCGGCTGCTGATGGCCGGCACCGAGATCCTGGAGCACAACCTGCGGGCGTCACGCGTCACCGAAAGCGACCTACGCGCGAAGCTCCGAGAGGCCAACGTCATCCACCCCGGACAGATCCGCGCCGTCGTCATGGAGACCACCGGGGACATCGCGGTCCTGCACGCCGATCCGGACGGACCGGAACTGGACCTCGCCCTGCTGTCCGGCGTGGAGGACGTCGACCACCTGCGCCGCTGACCGCTCGACTAGGCGTCGGCCGATACGCGCTCGTTCCGCTCGCTGCGATCGGACGTCTTCTGCCACGGGGTCCCGATGGTCGGGAGCAGGTAGCGGTCGAGTCCGTAGTAGCCCGCGTTCCTCCAGGCCAGCAGCAGGAGCAGGCCGATGATCAGGAACAGCGGGTTCACGCCCGCGGAGCCGGCGAAGATGAAGCTGAAGTTCAGCAGGATGCCCAGGAAGGCGGCGATGCCGACGAAGGCACCGAGGATCAGCGCCGCCCCGATCACGACCTCACCGACCGCGACCAGTGGGCCCATGACGGGGTAGGCGGTGTCACGGACGAACGCGAGGAACGACTCGTACCAGCCGAACGCGATCTGCGGGTGATCGCCCTGCGTCCCGCGCTCCAGGGCGCCGGCCGCGAAACCCTGCACCGCCGTGCCGTTCCACCAGGCCGCCTCCGTGACCTTGCCCCAACCGGCTATCAGCCACTCGTAGCCGAGGTACAGCCGCGCGACCAGCCACACGACGGCCCACGGCCCCGTGCTGGCGAACAGCTTCCTGGCGAGGGGGGATTCCTCGACGATCGGATCCATCTCTGCGGTGGTGGTCCTCACGGTGCTTCCTTCCTTCTCCGGGTCGACACGGCGTCTGGTGCCGGTTCGCTGCGCAGTGAACAGCCCGGGCTGATCTTCGGGCAGGGTCGACATGCCCCCGTTCGAGGGGCCGATCGACCCCCGCGTTGAAGCGGATCGGGGCGGATCTTGTTCAAGATGCTGTAGTTATTCCACCCCGATCCGCAACATCTCAGCGATGGCGTCCTGGGCGCGTCGGCCGGGCCGATACCCGTACGACGACGGGTAGAAGTCGGCCTCGAAGATCGGCTCGAGCACCGTTTTGAGCGCCATCTGTGCCACCCGATCCCGCAGGGTCGGTATCCCCAGGTAGCGGACCTCGCCGCCACGCTTGGGGATCGTCGTCTGCCGGACCGGCAACGGCCGGAAGGTGCCGTCATTGAGTGAGGACCGCAGGTCCTCCAAGAACGCGTCCCGACCCCGGCGCTGTGCGACCTCACGGGTCACATGGTCGACACCCGCGGTGCGTGCACCACCGTTGCCCATCACCCGGTGCCAAGCGACCGCAAGGGTCCGACGTCTGCGCAAGATGATGGGGTCGGAGACGACGATCACCAACTGGCGGCAAGCAGTTCTTGGAGGGCGGCCGGACCGCGCTGGCCGTCGGTGGACGGGTCGGTCCGGATGCGCATGTCGAGCGGCTCGAAGCCGAGGTCGACGATCTGAAGACGCCCTGGGGAAACCAGCGCCGAGCTGCGAGCTTGGCGAAAAGGGGGACCTTTTGGCAGAACATTGTCCCCTCGGCCCTGACTTCGTAGTGCTGTCAACTCCGGATGGCCGTCAGCGGGGACACAGTCGCCGCCCGATAAGCGGGCCCAATGCCACCTACGACGCTGAAGAGCGTCCCAGCGCCGATGATAACTGGGGGGAGCATTGGGTTGATGATCAGCTGCCACCCCTGACTCACAGCCCACACGTAGGCCGCTAAGAGTCCTAGCGCGTTACCCATGATTGACGCGATGAGTCCCGAGATGGCAGATTCAAGGAGAATCACCGATCCAATCTGTCGGCGTGTCCATCCCATGGCACTCCGCAACCCTAGTTCACGCGACCGCTGATGGACCGCCATCGTCAACGTGTTGGCTATCGCAACCATGCCCACCAATCCGACGAATAGACCTAGTCCAATCCCGACCCTCCGCATGTCTCTAGCGACGTTGCTCTGCAGCCGTTCTCCGTCAGGTTGAGTAACGTCCACGAGTTGTTGCTGCCGTTGAGGGTCCAGAGCCGCAAGGGCGAATTCCCCAACCGCGTCGGCGGACCCGGGCCTTACCTTCGCTAGGAACCGCACTGAGTTCCCGGTGCCGAATCGTTTTCTAGCGACCTCGGACGACATGACGACAGAAGTATTCAAGTACTCGAATCCGCCCCTGTTCTCAACCACTCCGGCGACCGAATAGGTCCTCTTGAGTACCTGCACGGACGCGGGTTCTGTGGAGTCGACACCCAAGCGGCGCGCAAGTCTGGCGCCGACCCAGACCAAGGGGGTGCCCGGCTTGGCATCGATGGCTGAGAATGAGAGACCCGCCGCAGTCGTGGTGTTGGACGCCTCGAGACCGCCCGGCTCGGCAGCCACCAGTGGCACCTGTTGGGGCGGTGCATAGGGGTTGACCGCAACAGCGACGGCCTCTCTCCAGATCGAAAGCTCGCCGCCTGAGGTGACCGGAGGTAGATCCAAAAACGAAGCCGTGGCTTCTTCATGGAAGCCCGAAGTGCCTGGGCGCTGGGCCTGAATCATGACGTGTGAGGACCGCTGAGCGTCGAATCTGCGATCGATCTGCGTTTGTTGCGTATCTGCGATTAGCACAGCAGTGGCTGCGCTTGCAGCGCCAAGCAGGATGCCGGCAATCATGGCAACGGTGCGAGCAGGGCGGCTCGTCAAGGAGAGATACGCATCGACCGCGCCGGCGGATACTGCTCTACGAGCCGCACGGAGGGTCGTTCCTGCCCTAGTCAAGTAGGCGTCCATCCACGATTCTTACGACGCGATTGGCCCTTTTCGCAGCGGTGAGATCGTGCGTGATGGCAACCAACGTGACCCCCTTCGCGGTCAGGGCATAGAGCAGATCGAGCACGTTCGCCCCTGTCGCCCGATCAAGCGAACCTGTTGGTTCGTCAGCAATCACAAGCCTCGGTTGCTTGACCAAGGCCCGCGCAATGGCCACACGTTGTCGCTCGCCACCCGAAAGCAGCGCAGCCTCGCGGTCCGCAATCCGACCGAGACCGACATCGGCGAGTGCCCTTCGTGCGCGCGACTCCACTTCGTGTCGATCCAACGAGGCGTCAGTGAATGCAAGTGCCACGTTCCGCCACGCGCTGCGCTCGTCGATGAGGTTGGCGTTCTGAAAGACGAAGCCGAGCTGGCGGCTCCGGAACGCTGCACTCTCACGTGGAGCGAGCGCATGCACTTGAGTGCCTTCGAACCGATAGGAACCACCTGAAGGCGGCTGAAGTGCGCCGAGTATCGCAGCCAGAGATGACTTGCCCGCCCCCGATGGTCCCACGATCGCCAGAGACTCTCCGTGGTCAAGTGTGAGGTCTATGGGATGCAGGATGCGTGTCGGGACTGGGGAGTCCACCTTCCAGTGGATCCCTTCGAGACGCGCTAGTGCCTCGTCGCCCATTAGTTGGTTGCCGGGCTTGGGTTCGAAGGATCACGATCGGCATGGAGCTGAACCTCGTCCGATTCTCGTAGCTCCTCGGCCTTCACCTCGATGAATCCTCCAGCCGACATCCCGGGTGTTACGGCGACCGCCTCGTACCCGTCGGATGTCACGCGACGGACTTCGAAGTCACCATCCGGTGAGGAGAAGAGGGCGCCAACCGGAACGGTCAGTACGGCTCCTGGCGTCTGCTCGGCAACTAAGTGAAGTTCCGCGTGCCCCTCCGGTCTCAAGCCTTCCCCGTCGGGGGTCACAACGACCTCGCGCGTCTGCGTCTTGGGCTCTTCCGCTCCGACCGACTTAACCGTGACGGCCGAGGGCTCACCGTCCACCACCAGTTGAAGGGAATCGCCGACGCTGACGGCGATGTCCGACGGGGCTGAACAAACCAGTTCGAGCGACGCAGCGCTTATGGTGAGAATTGGATCCGATGGCCCCAAGAAGTCCCCTTGGCCTCGGAGGACCTCGAGCACAGCGGACCCGGGTGGAACGCTTTGGGCTACCGAGAGACTGAAGCGGCCATCCACAGCACCGAATCCAGACGCGTCTACGCCGGCTTGGGCGTAGAGTTCCTCCATCGCCGCCGAAGTCCGCTGATCGAAAACGTCATCGGCAGATCCTAGAAAGCCCGAACGGACTAGCGCGTCTTCGAGCTGTCTGACGTCCGAACCTGAATCCCCGAGGTATAGGTCGCGGTAGAACGGCACATCCGCCTCAAACGCAATCAGCGGTTGTCCTGACACGGCAGCCAGCAGCAGTCCTGTTGTGACGGCCTGTCCCGCTTTCACGGCAGTGTGCGTCAAGACAAGGGGCCGACCGTCTGGCATGGCGGGAGGCATGACCGAGGTGACGTCTCCTCTCCCCTCGCAGGTCACCCGTATGACGTCCTTGAGGGGCTGCCGTATGACGTCAGTGCTCGGCGCCGGAAGGTCCGGGTTCGAACGACTCCTTGCGGAATCCGCTGGGGATGTGCCCAGCAGCGAAACCAGTACCAATCCGATCAGAGAGACGACCGAAACTCCAGCTACTATCCATGCAAAACCCGATGAATTCGGAACGAGGGTCAAGGCACGTACCCTGCCCTCGTGAGTTCAGCCGCGAAACGCTGCAGCAGCTCGCGATTGCGCTCTACGAGCGCGTCTTGACGGGGCGTTAGTTCTTTCTCCAGGGCTTCGAAGTACGGGCGCGTGCACGTTACGAAAGTGTCGCTCAGTTGCATCATCTCGTCTTGGAACTGCGAAGCATCATCAAGGCTTGCCATGTGGGAATCGACGACATGCGCGAGAAAGGAAGCCGTTGGATCGGACGGATCAAGGTTCCTTATCTCCGGAACCTGGGCGGTGGACGTCAGACACGCAGCAACGTCCGGCTTAGTGCTCACTACGGTTGATGACTGTACGGCGTCTCTGAGAACATCGCTCCAAGGCTCTGCGAGTTGATACCAATCCAAGTAGGAAGGCATCTCCTCGTCTACGCATTCGCCGAGTTCGACCTTCTCTGCGCTCTTGTCTGACCCCCCCCGGACTTCGACGAGGCCCTTTTCGGCAATTAGATCGAGATCAGCAAAGCGTGCTTGATTGAAGCGCGACGCAGTGGAATCCAAGTCGCCGAGAGGTTGACCTCCGCACGCCACGTTTGCCAGGCTGCGTGCGGCATGTCGCACGCGGATCGTGCGTCGTTGAGTCTCTCCCGGCATAGGGAACGCCCCCGCAACGACGTCGGCGAACACCTGAGGATCAAGACCCGAGACACTTGTCGGCCCTTCGGACGAGGCGGCTGATCCCGTCGGATTGTGTGCCCCTACCGCGCCGCATGCAGCCAGTAGGACGGCAGACAATGACCATCCAACCAGCACGACAAGTGGCCGAGTGACGCGTTGTTTCACAGTCAGTCCCGATGTCTCTGGAGGTCGTGCTTGGTCCTGGCCCACCGGTACGGCGGGCCAGGACCAAGCACCCGACGTTAGACGACGTACCGAACGTATTGATCGTATGCGTACCCCTCACCACGCACAGTGGTGCCGTTCAGAACGCTCAAGATCAGTTCCTCCCAGCCGTCATCCGCGGTGGTCATCCACACCCAGCCTTGACTTCCCTCGTACCAGGTTGACCCGCTCTTGTACCAACCCTTGATGTAGTCGTTGTGGTCGTAGTTGTATGCGGCGTTCATGTCGTTGCAGTCACTGTTTGACGGAATCGTGAATGTCTCCGAGCTGGGCGGCGAAGTGTCGGTCCACTTCGTCGTCGCGATGCACGTCACCGCATCAGCCGGAGGAGCCGCCATTACAGTAAGGCTGGCAGTGACCAGCAGCGCTGTGGCAAGTGCGCGAAACGTCCTGCCCCATGATCGCGAGGCATGGCTCGCGGTTGCAGTTGCGTCCGTTCTCATTTGGAACTCCCACCAGTTGCTCAAGCGAAACCCGGTTGGGCTCGCTTGCTCAACTTTTGCAGACCTTTCGAGCGCTGTCAACTATGTGTATATGAATAGTTTGTATCGTCAGGCCCACTGGGGCCTTGGACGCCGGCCCGAGTCCAACCCGGGCCATTCTCCGCCCTCCATGCCGAGCCGTCGTTTCGAGATCGACCTTGGCAGTGAAGTCCCAGGCGTTCCGTGGCGTGCTGGGAGCCTGCGCTGAACCGTTGGCGAAGTTCTGCGAGCGAGTTACCACTCCAACACCCGCTCGTTGGCGAGTCGCTGGACTCCAGCGCCCGAGCTTGCCAGCACTTCGACACGGCGCCTTTGGCTGGCGACCCTACCGAGATTCGTCTATCAGCCGCTGAAGTTCGTCCATTAGCTCTGCGTCGCTGCTGACTTCACGAACGAAGCCGCTGAGCGCGGCTTCTCCGAAGTCTTGGATGTAATCCCGGGCAGATTCGACTGCCATCTCGGTGATGAGCTGATCTTTGTCGAACGCTGGCCAGTAGAGGTAGGCGCGACCATCTCGTTCCCGTTCGAGATAGCCCTTCGTCTCAAGACGTGCCATGACAGACATGACGGTGTTGTACGCCAACTGCTTACGGCCTTCGCCGTTGAGTCGCTCAAGCACGTCGTTGACCGAGGACTCACCATTCTTCCAGATGTCCTGCATGATACGAGCTTCGAGCGAACCGAGTAGCTCATCTGGTCTGGGCCTTCGTCTTCGGCGAGCCATACGATCCTCGCGAGATGCTGGGGCATCGCAAGGGTACAGGTCACATGTTGCTGGAGGTTCTCGCACTACTCATCGAGTGGTTCGTAGCCGCCATCAGGGCCGATCTCGAAGTAGCCGACAAGCTCACTGGTGTCTTCGTCGTAGACGGGCACACGTCCACCATCGGCTTCGGACTGCCTCGCTTCGATGTCAGATTCGAGGAGGTAGCCGACTGGCTCACCTTGCTCATCGGCAACCGGTATACGCCTGGCTTGTTCGGGCGTTGGGGTCGCCGACGTGCTTGTTGTTGGAGTCGTGCTGCCCGTCTGACACGCTCCCGCTGCAATGATTAGAGCGGCGAGGGATGTTGTGGCGAGCCTCCTCTTCACAGCGATCAGCTCTTCCTGCCGACATGCGGCCTATCCGAGATAGCTGGCAGCCAAGGCACGAGTCAGTAGAGTTACAAGCACGGCCAGAATCGCGAGCGATCCGCCGCTAACGGCAACATGCCAGCGCTCCAAACTGATCCGGGGCTCGGTGTCGTCTCCCAAGTAGCGAACGCGTTCTCGAAGTCCATGGATTCCAGAGCCGGCTGCGTCATCGAGAGCTGACCCGCCAGTCGGACTATCGAGGACTTTCTTGAGTGCGCCAGCCAGCGCGACTCTGCCGGCATGGCTTGCGGCTTTCCGATCGGCGCGAAGTTCGGTGTCGAGGGCGGCGTACTCGGCAAGTTGGCGAAGGACCGGGAAGGGGAAGGTGGCCGCCGCAGCCGTACGCATGACCGCGAGTCGAAGTGGGTCTCGCCGGCGAACGTGCTCAGCCTCGTGGACGAGTACAGCATACAGTTCTCTGTCGTCCAATCGTTCGAGAAGCCCGGTCGAAATAATCACTCTAGGACTCAGGAGCCCGTAGGTCTCAGCAATAGATGAGTTGACTACCACCTCGGCAACCCGGCGTTCGAGTCCGGATCGTTCCGCGATCCTTTGAAGGCTGTTCGATGATGGGACTCGTCGACCCAGGAGCGTTCGTGGTATGGCGCGGCCGTTCTTGAGATTCCGACGCATAGTGACCGCGGCAGCAATGGCGGTCAAAATCAGGACCGCGACAGCGACCGAGAGTAGCAACCAAGGAGTGGACAAGGACGGCCAAGCGGTAGACACACAGACCGTCTCTCGAGGCGCCGGAACACCATGCCAGTAGCAGCCGAGCAGCTGCCAAGCGAGCATGAGTGCTGCTACGGCGACAAGCACTTCTAGCACGAGCGTCGTCCATACCAGCGTCCAGAAGCTACGCCTGGTGCTCATGCTCCCCCATAGTGACGACCACGCAATTGCCAGCACCGTACAGGGCGCACATTGCGCATGAGTTGCTAAAACGATGGTAGGGGGCATAGTATCTGTCGCCAACTGAGCGCCAAGCAACAGAAGGGTGGGGCATGAGAGGAATGTATCTACACGAGACAACAAGCCACCAGGCGCGGATGCGGACTTGGGCCGCGATTGCCCTGATCGCACTGCTCGGTGTTGCTATCCCTGCTGGTAAGGCTCAGGCGCAAGCTGGGACCGAGAGCGCTGATGGCTGCAACGGATACGTCTGCATCTTCGTGGACGGAAGCGGATTGGTTGTGACGAAGTGGCGCACGACTGCATCGGTGTCGTCATATCGATGCGAGTACGCCTACTTCAAGCGGAACGGCTACGCGGTCAAGATCATGGAGGACTGTGGTAGTTCGACGTTGTCCACGACATGGGACAATCCGGGGACGTTTTCCCATGGCGATGAGTTGTGCAACACTTGGAGCAACGTAAGCGGTGAGCCGTGCATCACCATCTACGAGTGACCATCCGCGGAAACTTTGCTCGTATATTGCTCGCAACACGGGCCGGCAGCGCTCGTCAAGACCGGCGCGCTCAGTAGGTGACCGTAACAGCTCGTCGAACAGCGGAGGATTCCGCGAACCGACGGAGGTGACCGATGACCTACAACCTGACAGGCGAAGAGATTCGGGAGTTCTGAGACCGCTACGCGGCCGGTGAGACGGCAGCGATGCTGGCCCGCCGATCCAACTAAGGCACCCCAACAACAACCAACGAACGGATCCGCCGGTCGGGTGGGATCCGCCCGACGATCCCGTGCCGTGCCGAGCGGCACCTGACCCTCGAGGAACGTGAAGATCTCCCGCGGTCTCGCGTCGGGCCTGCCGTTCCGACAGATCGCCGAGCGGTTGGGGCGGGCTGCGTCCAAGGTCGTCAAGCCGGAGGACGGTCGGATCACGGATCAGCAGGCCGAGGATCCCCTTGCCCGTCGGGTAGTGACCGATCCGGCGGACCTGCTCCTCGGTGACCCCGTGGGTGATGAAGCGGGTGATCGTCTCGTCCTCGCCGACAACACCGAGCGCGGCGTAGCGGGCGCCGGTGACCATGGCCGCGGTCCCGGTGATCGTCTCGAGGACGCCTTCCAGCTCGAACTCGCCCGCGAGCGCCTCGGCGGCGACCGCCAGCCGGTCCAGCTGCTCGTCGAGCGCGGGTTCCATCGGCCCCAACGTACCGGCGCTGGCCCGCCCCGAGCCGGTGCCGTGGTGGGCGATGCAGTGGTGGGCGCTGCGCTATCGGGCTCGGTGAACCACCCGCACCGTCTCACCCGAGTGGAGACGACGGGTCTCGCCCTCCACGGCGATCTCGATCGGCTCCTCCCCCGTCGGTCGGTTCGCGATCTCGAGGTGGGTACGGGTGATGTGGACATCCATCCGGTGACCGCGGAAGTGCAGGCTGAACCCGAGCTCCCCGAGCTCCTCGG
>CAZHZQ010000047.1:0-2199 GCA_964537235.1 uncultured Actinomycetota bacterium
TGTTCACGATCGAGTACAGCGGGTTGTTCTCCTCGCCGTAGTAGATCCCGGCGTAGGGGAGATCGGGCGTGATCTCCTCGTTGCCGCCGGGCGGGATGTCGCGGGAGAGGAACACCGGCTGCCCCTCCGCGTTGGCGATGTTGACCTGCGAAGCGACGGTGCCCATCCCGTGGGTGAAGATCAGCCGCTGGTTCTGCCAGGTCTGGGCCACGGGCGGCAGCCCGCGGACGTCGAGCTCCCGTGCGGACAGCATCACCTGTCGCAGCTCGTCCTCGACGACGTAGCGGTCGACGTCGACGTCGTTGAAGCGGTAGTAGGGACGCAGCGCCTGCAGCTCCGCGTAGGTCGTCTCGAGGACGGCGGGGTCCCAGAGACGCACGTTGTTGATCGTGACCTCGTTCTCCTCGACCTCCTCCTCGTCGAGGTCGTTGGTGACCTCGAAGCGCCGGATGGGCGTATCACCACCCACGCCCCACGCATCACGCGTGGCCGTGAGGTTGCGCTCGATGAACTCGGTCTCACGCTGCAGCTCCTGGGGGTCGACCCGGAGGCGCTGGATCGCGGCCGGGTACACCCCTTGAAGGATGATGCTGGCGAGGATCAGCAGACCGATCGCGGCGCCCGGCAGCAGCCACCCGCGGCGGCGGATGTTCACGACGAGGAGGACGATCGCGACCGCGACGACCACCAGCAGCAGGCTCAGGGCCGGCAGCTCGGCGTTCACGTCGGTGTACGAGGCACCGGTGACCTGTCCCCGAGGGCTGAAGTTCAGGTCGAAGCGGTCCAGCCAGTAGCCCCACCCGTGGACCGCGAGCAGCCCGGCGAGAAGCACCGACAGGTGCGCCTTGGCCTGCGGCGTCACGCGCTCGCTGGGCACCTCGAGACGGATCGCCCCCAGCAGGTAGTACGCCCCGACCGTGATCAGCAGGACCATCAACAGCGACGTGAACAGCCACCCCTGCACGAACTGCCACCAGGGCAGGTCGAAGACGTAGAAGCCGATGTCCCGCCCGAACTGCGGATCGACCTCGCCGAAGGGGCGACCGTTGATCCAGAGGAGGTACCGCGGCCACTGCGTGGCGACGGCGGTCCCGGCGCTCAGCGCGAACAGCAGTGCCATCCCCGCGATCAACCACGGGATGTACGGCTCGGCCATCTGGCGGTAGCGCTCGACCATCGCCTCGCGCCGGTTGCTCGGCAGGACGACGGGACGGAGCCGCGCTGCCGCCCAGAGGTTGGCGGCCACCAGGATCGCCAACGCGACACCGAAGACGACACCGAGCCCGATCTGCGTCGTCAGGATGCCGGTGAAGACGTCTCGGTAGCCCAGCGCCTCGAACCACCACAGGTCGGTGACGAAGTTGGAGATGCGCGTGGCGGACAACAGCACCACGACGACGATCGCCCCGATGACCAGTCCCAGGCGGTTACGGATCGCGTCTCCCATGACTCAGGCCGGCGCCAGGGTGCACGTGCAACCGGCGTGGGCCGGAGGCACGGTGTCCCCGCTCGGGAACGGACGGTCGAACCCGACGGGGCCGTCGTCGGCGTTGGCGCGACAGCGGTTCTCGGGGCACCGGCTCTCGTCACCGACGATCCACACCCGGGCGTCGACGCCGGCGGCGATCCACGCATCGTGGGTACCCAACGCGTGGGTCCGCAGGAGGCTCCGGTCGACCGCGGACTCGGCCACGGGGCCCTTGAGGTCACGGAAGACCTCGCTCACGCGCTCCCCCAGCGAGTTGGCGTCCTCGCCGGCCTCCAGGCCGGCGGCCAACGTCGGCTCGAGCGCAGAGACGATCTCGTGGCCGACCGTGTTGCGGAACTCGTCGGCCGCGGCGGCGACGCGCTCGGGGTCCTCGGCTTCTCCGCTGGGCGGCACCGCGGCCAACGTGGCACCGTCCCCGAGTCCAGCCCGGTAGGCCTCGCCGAGGAACGCCTCGCCGACGCTGTGCAACGCGGCGAGCTCGTCCTCGGTGGGCAGGAGGCTCGTGACCTCGACGTCGGGGGCCTGGCGGCGGATCGCATCGAGGACACCGTTCTGCACGTCCTGGAGGGTCCGTTTGAGCCGTCGCAGCATGCCCGGCCGGATGCCGACCAGGGCCTGGTCGCGCAGTTCGCGTGAGGCGACGTCGGCGACGGCCGGTGACGGCTCGTGCTCGGCCGGTTCGTCGACCGGTTCCTCGGTCGGTTCCTCGG
>CAZHZQ010000047.1:2299-7116 GCA_964537235.1 uncultured Actinomycetota bacterium
GCCTCGACCTCCTCGGTGAGCTCGGTCAGCTCGAGATCCTCGGGGGCCTCCGGCAGCTCGACCTCCTCCGGGTCTCCCGCGAGCCGCCCGACCGCCCCGGCGATCGTCTCGGACACCGCCCGCAGGTCGTCGACGAGGCGTTCTCGCACTTCGCTGAGCTCACGGACCGTCTCGCTGATCTCGCGGTGGCGGGCCTTGGCGGCATCGAGGGTCGCACGCGCGGACGTGCGCGCCTCCTCGAGCACCTGCGTCGCGGTCTCGCTGGCCAGTTGCCGCTCCTCCTGGGCCTTGGCACGAGCCTCCTCGAGGATCCGTTGGGCTTCCTGCTCGGCGCTCTCGGTGGCCTCGGTGGCCTCGCGCCGGGCCTCCTCGACGAGGGTGCGCGACTCCTCGGAGGCCTGGGTCCGCATCCGGTCGGCCGCCTCCTCCGCAGCCTCGAGGATCCGGGTCGTCTCCTCGCCCAGCTCCTTGAACGCCGTCCGTCGGTCACCGCTCGGCGTCGGCTCGCGATCGGGCGCCGGGGCGGCTTCGGCGGCCTCCCGCGCCGACTCGAGCTCGCTGACGCGTCGCTGGAGGGTCTGGACCTGGTCGGCGACCTCGTCGAGGAACGCCGAGACCTCGTCGCGGTCGTACCCGCGCAGGGCGATCAGGAACTGGTGCTCGGCGATCTCCTCAGGCGTGTACAAGGATGTCTCCGGTCGTTCCGGTGGTGCAGGGGTGGGGCGAGCATAGACGCCCACCCGCAGCCGGTCCGCAGCCGGGCCCGCTGCCACGGTGCGACGCGGTCAGACTCGCGTCGGCGACAACCTAGAGGCCGTCGGACGGCAGGACCGTCGGATCGGAGACGGTGTCGTCGACGGTGTCGCCAGTCCCCGGCGCGATGTCGTCGAGCAGATCGGTCAGCTCGTCGACCGTGTCGTTGACCGGTTCGCAGGGCTCGAGCTCGCACGGCACCGGGGCGTCGCTGTCGGACGGCGACGGCGACGGTGTCGGTTCCGTCGGCTCGACGGTCGGTGACTCCGACGGGGTGGGCGCGGTCCCGTCGGGACCGGTGGGCGTTTCCGTGGGCTCTTCGGGGGCTGCGGTCGCGGGAGCCGCCACCGGGCCGCCCCGCAGCGTGAGGTCCGCGGCGCCCCGGAGCGCATCGGCCCCGAGGTCGTGCACCGCCAGGACGATCCCCCACGTCGCGCCGTTGCCCCGCAGGGTGGTCACACGGCGGACCGCTTCGTCAGCCGACAGGACCGCGCCGCGCCGGACGAGATCGGTCACGATGACGCCCAGCAGCACGTCGGCCGGAGGCCCGACCCTGCCGTCCTCGCTCGTCTCCCCGTACCGCGGGACGGCGGTCGCCAACGCCCCGTCGACGACCGCGAAGCGGCCGTAGAAGTCCTCTGCGAGGGGCTCCGACCCGAAACGTCCGACGAGCGTGGACCGGACCTGTGCCGCTTGCCGGTCGGCCGCCAACACGCCCGCGAGGAGCCGGACGTCCCACTCGTCCTCGCTCGAGTACCGCAGCGGCAGCGGCTCGGCCGGCAGCCCACCGTCGATCAGATCGGCCTGCTCCAACCGCCGCACGGCGAGCGCCTGCTCGACGTCACCCTGGACGCGCAACCCCACCCCGCCGTCGTAGACGCCCACGCGCGGCGCCCCGTCCGCGTCCACGCGCCAGGCGCCCCTCCCGGACGCGGTGATCGCGCCCAGACGGACGGTCCGCTCGGCGCCGTCGACGACCGTGAGCAGGCTGCCGGTCTCGAGCTCCGTCACCGCGTCGAGCACCGCTCGGGATCCGGCCACCAACGAGACCTCTCCTCCGTCGACCTCCAGGCGCGCCCCGTCGGCACTGCGCACCCGGGCCCCCGTCGGGACCAGCTCTCCGACCGGGACATCCGTCCAGGTGGCGGCGGTCTGCCGTTCGAGGACACCCGACAGCAGACGGCCGGCGAAGCCCTCCGGCAGGCCCCCGGTCCCCTGCCACGGCGGGGTGACCACGAGCCCGACCACGACCGCGACGATCGCCACCCACGCGGAGAAGCGGCTCGATCGGCTGGCCGTGGCGGCGCCCGCGACGTCGTTGCGGGGGCGCTCCAGGCGCTCCAGGAGGCCGGTGCTCGACATCAGGCCTGCACCTCCCCGTACAGTGTGGAGTCGTCGGCGACCGGCAACAGGAGGTGGACCTCCGTGCCCTCGCCCACCTCGGACTCGATGTCGACCTCGGCACCGAAGCGCTCGGCGATCCGGTAGACCAGGGACAGTCCGAGCCCGAGCCCACCGTACGTGCGTGTCGCGCTGCCGTCGGCCTGGTGGAAGTCCCGGCTGATGAGCTCCAGGTCGTCCGGTGGGATGCCCTGTCCCCCGTCCCGGACCGTCAGTCGGACCACATCCGCATCCGCGTCGTGCCCCGCGGACAGACGGACCGGGCCGTCGGAGAACTTGGTGGCGTTGTCGATGATCTCCTCGAGGACACGGGTCAGGAGCTTCGGGTCGACGTGGACATCCGGGAGGTCACGCTGCAGGTAGCGGGAGAACCGCCGGTCCGGGAGACGTCCGCGCCACTCAGCGAGGACGTCGTCGACGACCGGTGACAGCGCGGTCGGTTCCCTCCGGACGCGCATACGGCCCGCCTCGAGCGCGGCGAAGTCGACCAGCATCGCGACGATCCGTTCGAGCCGGTTCGTCGACTCGACGATGTTCTCGGCGAAGCCCACGACCTTCTCGTGCTCGACCGGTCTGCGCCGCAGGACCTCCGCGTACCCGCGGATCGGTGTCAGCGGCGTCCGCAGCTCGTGGCTGATGTTCGCGAGGAACTCGGTCTTCATCCGCTCGGCCTCGACCTCGCCGGTGATGTTCCGGAGGACGTAGACACGGCCGAGGTGTGCCCCGTCCTGGGTGCGCAGCGGGGCGGCGGTGGCCGCGACCGGGACGAGCCGGCCGTGCCGATCGACCGCCGACCGGACGGCACGCACGTCCTCCGCATCCTGGTCGCCCAGCGCCTCCAGGAGGGAGGTGCCCGTCGGGTCGATGCCGATCAGGACGTCCTCGATCGGCTCGCCCCTGGCCTCCGTGGCCTCGATCCCGAGCAGCTCCTCGGCCGCGGGGTTGACCGTCTGGACCCGTCCGTCGCTGTCCGTCGCGACGAGAGCCTCACCCATCGACGCGGTCAGGACCTCGAGCCGTCCGCGCAGCGCCGCTTCCGTCTCCGCCGCTTCCCGCAGCTCCCGCTCGCGTCCGGACAGCGCGACGGTCATGTGATCGAACGCCCGCGCGAGACGACCGACCTCGTCGCCACGGTCGATGCCGGTCTGCACATCCCGCTCCCCCGCCGCCACGCGCTCGGCGACCTCCGTCAGGCGTTCGATCGGCCGGGTCGTGCGCACCGCGGTGGCGGCGGCCAGCAGCGCGGCGAACGCGAGCCCTCCCACCGCGATGCCGAACAGCGTCCGGGTGAAGTCGCGTTCGGCACCCGCGATCGATCCGGCGTCCTCCGTCAGCACGAGCCACCCGACGCGCGCGGCGCCGGACGTCAGGGGGCTGGCCGCCAGGAACGACGGGCTCCCCCCGATCTGCACCGTCCCGCGCGGTTCGTCGTTCCGGATCGCCGCGGCGATCTCGCGGGGCGCCGATCCCTCGAGGGTCGACGCCGCCGGCTGTCCACCGACGATCAGCGTGGCGGCGGCTCCGGAGGTCGTGGCGATCTCCTCGAGGAACCGCGGGTCGGTGGCCCGCAGCCCGACCACCAGCACGGCCCGCGCGAGGTCACGGCGCACCTGCCCGTCGACCTCCGGGAGCACCGGTGTCACGCCGGTCGCGAACAGCTCCGACTCCCCCACGGCCACGACCCCACTGGCGCCCGAACCGCCGACCGCCTGGCCGACCAGGTCGTCCCCGGCGATGGCCGCCGCCACGTCCGAGGGCAGCGGCCCGGCGTCGCGCGCGCCCCAGTCGTACGACGCCAGCACCGTGCGGTCGTTGGCGACGAGCAGGGCGATGTCGACGTCGGGCAGGCTCGCCACGAGCCGCGTCGTGCTCTGCAGCGTCGCGGGATCGTCCTCGGCCACCCGCTGGGCCACCTGGTCGGTGGCGAACAGCTGGGCGATCGTCAACGTCTCGCTGGTCCACCCCTCCTGGATCTCCTGCGCACGGCCCCCGGCCGCAGCGGCGAGGGCTTCGACCTGGTCCGCCTGCAGATCCGCCCCGAACAGGGCGCCTCCCAGCGCGGCCAGCCCGACGACGACCAGCAGGATCAGCGCGAGGAAGGACGCCGCCAGACGTGACAGCAGGCTCTCACGCGAGCGTTGCAGCAACCACGCCCCGACGGTGGCGCTGCCGGCGAGCGACAGCACCGCGGCCACCAGCACACCCGCTCGCACGGCCAGGTCGGCGGCCGCCCACAGCCCGAGACCCACGGTGAGGACGAGGGTCCCACCGCTGCGCCTCAGCACCCCCCGGAACGACGCGACGGCAGCCGCGGCCCCGGCGATCGCCGCCGTGAGGTAGGCGCCTGGCGGGGCGGCCGCCACGACGACCGGCGCGCTCGCTCCCAGGAGGTGCCCGGCGGAGCCGACCGCCACCGCCGCGTAGCCGGCAGCGCGCAGATAGACCGGCCACGCGAGATCCGGCGCCAGCAGCGCCCCGCCGACCGCGTGGGAGACCGCCAGCAGCACCCCTCCGACGGCGAGGCTGATCCACCCGGGACCGGCGTCGGACCGCCGGGAGGCCGCGTAGGCGGCCAGCCCCGCCGCCACGGTCAGTCCGAGGACGTGCACCGCGACGTGGAGTGGGATCGGGATACCGCTGTTCATGGGATACCGCTGTTCATC